>JAKIVT010000205.1 GCA_022750415.1 Thermoplasmata archaeon | reverse complement strand
GGAGCTGCGAAACCACCATCCACGGGGTCCAGAGGAAGGGGAGGATGAGCATCAGGCTCAGCGACTCCCAACCGGCGAGGTCGAACCCGCGGCCCAACGCCTGGGAAAAGGCGAAAACGGCGAGGAGCGAGCCCCCGCCAATCGCGCTGGTCAGGATGAGCCGCAGGCTCAGGTACGTTCCAGTGAGCTCGACGGCCGGTTGCCCGCGCGAGACGAAGTAGGTGTACGCCGCCCCCACGCGAAGGTCGCCCAGCCAATTGATGGAGGAGGCCAGGAGGAGGAACAGTGCGAGCTCCCCCATCACCGCCTGCCCCGAGTTGGAGAGGCCGAAGGTGTGGCCGACGACGCTCGTCGCCACGACACCTAGCACCTGGATCAGCGTGGTCAGAACGAACACGCCGAGCGACGAGCGCCCGAGCCCGACGTGTTGCGTAGGCACGTGGTTCTGGGGAGGGGACGGCGCGGGGACGCCGAAGCGGGCGATTACTTCGGCCGACGGTCGGTACCCGCTGGCGGGGGGTTGAGGCGGGTCCACGGCGGTCGCTTACTCCATCGCGTGGGAGGTGGGGGGTTCGTCAGAAGCGACCCGTTCGGAGAGCTCGATCCAGACTCCATCGGGGTCGGAGAGGAACGCGAGACGATCCTGGCCCTCGCGGAAGGGCGGGATGCGGACCCGAGCGCCGAGCTCCGTCAACTGCCGGATCGACGCGTCGAGGTCGCGGACGAGGAAGCCAAGGTGGTCGAGCTCGTCCCCCTCCCGGTACGGCGGCTGGTCCGGGTAGAAGTTGAGCTCCAGGACGGCACGGCTCTCGGGGTCGGTCAGCTCGAGCCAGACCCCACCGGCGGCCATCCGACCGGTCTTTCCGGCCACCAATCCGAGCCCCGTGGTGTAGAAGCGCCGCGAGCGCTCCAGGTCCCGGACCCGGATCCCGGTATACTCGAGCACCGTCGTTCCTCACACAAGCCGCTCTATACGGCCTTCGGGACGATCCTCGAACCGTCGAGGGCCGAAGCCGAGCGGGCGGGCGGCCGGGACGGCAAGAGGGTGGGGTGGGAGCAGGGGGATTTGAACCCCCATATGCGGGTCTCTCCGCGCGCTCCAGTCACTCGTCATCGGGGCGCTGGGCGCCCCTCCGCAGACGTCTATCTCCAGGGCCGCGAATTCACGGCCCTGACTGGAGCCCGCTGGTCTGCCAAGTTAGCCTATGCTCCCTCCGACTCCCCCGGACGGGTCGGACACATATCCTTTTTCGTAGCGCCGACGCCGAAGCCGACCGAGCGCCTCGACGGTCGCACAACCCTTATGTAAACCGTGTTTGTCTCGAAACCAATGTCGTTGAATCCGCCGCCGACCCCGGCCCCGGTTCCGGCCCGGACGATCGCCCCCGCCCTGTTCGTGGTGGGGCTCCTGGTGGTCGCCGGCGTGGCGGTCGCGGGGACTGCGGCGTACTTCGAGTTCCGTCCGATGTCCTCGTCGCACGCTCCCCCCGGACCCCACTCCATCCGGTTGGTCGACGACCTCGGCCGTCAGGTGACCGTCCCCCTGAACGCGAGTCGGGTGGTGGTGCTCGCGCCGAGCATCCTCGACATCGTGGCGCGCCTCGGGCTCCGCTCCGATGTCGTCGGCATCGGGTGCGAGCCGACCCCCGCCTCGGGGATCCTCGACGAGTACTCCCCGAACCAGACCTCCGCCTGGAACCTCACCTCCGCCCTCTGCATCCAGGACTTCCCGGCCCTCAATGTCGAGGAGATCGTCAACCGGTCGGCGGACCTCGTTCTCGCGAGCACCATCACCTCGGCGGCGTCGGTCGAGACCCTCAGCTCGACGTACGGGCTCCCCGTGGTTCTGCTCGCGCCCGGGGACATCGACGGGATC
>JAKIVT010000204.1 GCA_022750415.1 Thermoplasmata archaeon | reverse complement strand
TCGACGGGGGCGAAGTTCGTCATCGCCATCGAGTGCGGCGGCATGGTCGACCGACTTGCCGAGAACGGCTTCGACGAGGACCACAAGGCGATCCTGCTCCACCTGAAGGGACAGCCCGCCCGGGCGACCCGGCGGTTCCTGAAGCGGATGAACGAGGAGCTGAAGCTCCCCGTCGTCGTGTTCACCGACGGGGACCCGTGGTCGTTCCGGATCTTCGCCAGCGTCGCGTTCGGGGCCATCAAGACCGCCCACATCTCCCAATACCTCGCCACGCCCCAGGCCGAGTTCCTCGGCGTGACCGCCTCGGACATCGAGAACTACGAGCTTCCGTCGGACGACCTGACGGACCAGGACGTCCGCGCGCTCCAGGCGGAGCTCACGGACCCTCGATTCAAGACGGCCGAGTGGCGGAGCGAGATCGAGCTGATGCTGAAGAACGGGAAGAAGGCGGAGCAGCAGTCGCTCGCGAAGTACGGCCTCAACTACGTCACCGACACCTACCTCCCCGAGAAGCTCGGTGAGATGGGCGTCCTCTGAGCTCCTCCGCTACGGCAGGAGCCCGACGGCAGCGGCCGTCCAATCGGCCCGGGTTGCCTTCGGGACGTACACCCATCCGCCGGCGGGGCGCGGGAGCCGGACCCAATCGACGCCCTGCTCACTGAATTCGGTCTTCTCGGCAGCGGCTTCGACCGCGCTCCCGGTGCCCCGGTGACCCGGATGGACCCCGTCGGAGGCGATCAGGAGGAGGTCGGAGGCGAGGTCGTGGACTACCCACTCCTTCGGGACGGCCACGACGAGCTTCACGAGCTTCGGGCGAAATTTCGACTCGCTCTCCGTCTCCGTCCGGTGAAAGACCGCGAACTCGGTGTCCCCGACCGTTTCGGTGCGGTCGAACTGGAACGACTTGAGGACGAACTCGAGGACGTTCGTTTCGAGGTCCGCCTCATCGACCATGTGACATCGAGCCGGGTCGAGTAGATAATGGACGGCGACCGGCCGCGGGTTCGGCTCCCAGGGTGCGGCCCCGCGCTTCGGGCCCCTGTCTCGGAAGGCTAATGTATGCGGCATTTAGTACATATGTTCTGCATACAGTACAATGAAATTCCACGACCCCTTAGATTCCCTGCTCTCCTCCACTTCGCGGGTGCGGGTGCTCCGGCTGCTCCTGCAATTTCCGGGGACGACGTTCACGGGGCGCGAGGTCGCGAGACTGTGCGCGATCTCACCCTCCCAGGCGTTGACCGCGCTCGACGGTCTTCGACTCGACGGTCTCGCCGGGCGCCAGGCGGCCGGGCGGGCTTACCTCTGGAGTCTCGTTCGGACGCACGCTCTCTTCGAGCCGCTCGAGGCGTTGTTTCGCGCGGACCGACACGCGATGGACTCTCTGCGCGATCTCATTCGGGACCGCCTCCGGGGGGTTCCGGTCCGAAGGGCGGTCATCTTCGGCTCTCTGGCGCGAGGGGACGAACGGCCGGGAAGCGACATCGACCTGTTTGTCGAACTCCGGTCCAACTCTCGCCGAGGGGAGGTGGAGATCGCGCTCGGGAAGCTCCGCTCGGAAATCCTCGCTCGGTTCGGCAACATCCTGTCCCCCCTCGTGTACACCCGTCGGGAGTCCATCCGGCCGCCGAACCCTGCTCTCCTCGAGGCGATCGACTCCGAGGGGCTCTCGGTGGTCGGATAGGATGACCTCGAACCGCACCCATCGCGTCGCCCGAGACCGATTCCGGGTCTTTCTCGACCGGGCGGAGGACCTTTCCCGGACCATGCACCGCTCGCTCTCGGAGGGGGACGTCACCGGCGCGGGACTCGCGGCGCAGGACTGCGCCATCGCGGCGTGCGACGCCCTGACGGCGGTCCACCTCGAAGAGGGGTCG
>JAKIVT010000203.1 GCA_022750415.1 Thermoplasmata archaeon | reverse complement strand
CTCCTCGACACGTGGGAACCCCTCACCGCGTTCGCCGTCTACCCGCGGTCCCTCTGGACACCGGCCATGGCCGAGTGCGTCTCGAAGGGCGCGGAATACTTTCTGTCGCGGGAGCTGTACCAGCAAGGCGACCGGTACGAGCCGTGGTTCCGGACGCACTACCCCCCGCACTACTACTACGACCTCCTCGTCGGCCTTGATGCCCTGACCAGCTTGGGCTTCGGGGCCGACCCCCGGCTGGACTTCGCCCTCGCCTGGTTGCGGGACCGACGTCGGAAGGACGGGCGTTGGAACTTGGACGCTCTCCATCCGGACGTCGCGGGTGGGATCGCCGAGTGGCTCGAGGCGCATCCGAAGCGGCGACCGACTCCGTGGGGGCTCGAGACCCCCGGCAAGCCCAGCAAGATGGTGACGCTCGCCGCGCGCCGAGTTCTCCGGCGCGTGGAGCTGGCCCGGTCCGGCCCGATTACGGCGCGGGCCGCTCCTCGGGAAACTCCTCGAGCCGCCAGTCGCGGCTCGATCGCCGGTGCGGGCCGACCCGACCGGCGTCGGGCACCGACCAATTGACCGGCTCGGCGACGCCGTACTGATCGACGATGTCGAGCCGTTCCGCCAGCCATCGCTTCGGCTCGGGGAACGGGTCGACCTCGCCGGCGGCGACGAGCGGCGCCGCCTCGCGGAGGACTCGGACCTCACCGACGTCGAGGTACCAGACCCCGACCCGAACGCCGCGTGGTGCCGTCCGCCGGGCCAGGATCTTCTCCGCGAGGGATCGTCGCGGGACCGCGACCGCGACCCAGTCCCCCCAGCCGCGGCGGCGGAGGGCCTGCACGATCACGGTCTTCCAATCGGCGACCTTCAGTTCGACCAACCCGACCTCGGTGTCGCGGCGGACGACGATGTCGAAGTAGTCGGCCCCATCGGGGTTCACGTACACCGAGTACCCCTGTGCCGCCAGGTGGGCCTGAACGGGGGGCACCAGTTCGGTCTCGAGCATGGGACGGTTTCGGGGCTCAGGCTCCCGGACGGAGGAACCACCGGTCGAGCCGCGAGCGGGGGACCTGGACCACGACGGGCCGCCCGTGGGGACAGGCGAACGCCGCGTCCCCGAGTCCGAACAGGGCGCCGAGGATCCGGCCCATCTCGGCGGCCTCGATCACGTCGCCGGCGCGAACTGCGCTGTGGCAAGCGATGGAGGCCGCGACCCGTTCCTCCAACCCATCCGGCAGTGTGGGCCGCGCCCCATCGGCGAGCTCGTCGAGGAGTTCCAACAACGCTTGAGGACGGGCCCGTCGGCCGCGGTACGAGGGAACGGCGCGAAGCCTCCAGGCGTCCCCTCCGAACGGCTCCACCGTGAACCCGGCGGCATCGACCGGGGCCGCGTGCGCCGCGAGCGCCTCGGCGCGGCGGGCGGTCAGCCGGAGCGTGAGCGGGTCCATGAGTTCCTGCCGCACGAGTCCGCCCCCCGACCGCAACGCCTCGAAGACGACCCGCTCGCTGGCGGCGTGCTGGTCCACGAGAACGAGCGCCCCGTCACTCTCCCCGAGCCAATAGAGGTCGAAAATTGACCCCAGGAGTCGAATCGACGGATGCCGGGACGTCCCTGCGATCGCCGGCGCCGGCTCCCGGTCGACGAGCGTCCGCTGCCGGGAGGCCGGGATCGCCGCGAGGGAGATCGCGCCGGAGGGAACTCCCCCGCCGACCGCCTCGTCCGAGACCTCGGCATCGGAGGTGGGCTCGCGGTGCGGCACATCGCGGTCCACGGTATGGCTCCCCTCCCGGATCGCGCGACGGACCGCGACGCGGAGTCGCTCCGCCACGTCCCGCTCGCGGGCTATCCGGATCTCTCGCTTTGTGGGGTGCACGTTCACGTCCACCCGCGTGGGGTCGATGCTCAGGTGAACG
>JAKIVT010000202.1 GCA_022750415.1 Thermoplasmata archaeon | reverse complement strand
GGCGAAGGGGCGGTTCACGAACATCAGCGCCCGAACGCTGTTCTTCTCCCTCGCCGTGCTGGCGCTTCTGTCCGCCCTGGTCGGGGTCCCGGGGATCTTGTTCGTCTTCCTGTTCGGACTCATGTGCTCCCAATTCGTCGGCGAGGAATTCCTGGTCAACATCCGCCAGATCTCCTTCGCGGTGTTCATCCCGCTCTACTTTCTCGCGGTCGGGCTCAAAGTCGACCTCGGGTTCGTGGTTGCAAACCTCGGGCTCCTCCTGGTGATCGCCGCCGTCGCGAGCCTACTGAAGATCGCCTCGATCTACACCGCCGCCCGAGGGATCATGGGAACGGCGCGGGCCGGGCCGGTGGCCGTCCTGATGAACACGCGGCTGACCAGCGCGACGGTCATCCTCACCCTCACGCTCGCCCTGGGGATCGTGAGCGAAAGCTGGTACTCCCTGTTCGTCTCCGAGGTCGTGATCCTCGCCTTCGGCTCGGTGCTGGCGCTGCGATTGTTCCCGGCGTTCCGGTCCCCGGAACTCGCCCGAGCCCTCTTCGCCTCCACGCCCGAAGAGGCCGGAGCGACCCTGGAGGGAGGAATCCTCGACCCCGTCCGCTCCCGGGCTCCGCCGCCCTAGACGCCCGCCGGAACCGCCTCGCGTCCCGCCCAACTCTTAAATATCGAACCCGGGACTCGACCCATGAGGACGACATGCGCAAGTTCCTGACCGAGCTCCGAGGCAAGACCGTGATGACCAACGACGGCCAGATCCTCGGCATGATCGAGAACTTCGTCGTCGACACCCAGACCGGCGCCATCGCCCATGTCCTCGTGACACCGGGCGAGGACGTCGAGCCCCGCCTGTTCCCGAACGACGCGTCCGGCCGCCTCGTGCTCCCCTTCAAGAGCATGCGAGCGGTGAAGGACGTCGTCGTGATGGAACTTGGGAAGTAGTCCCACTCCGTCGTTCGTTTCCGTCGTCGTCACCGTCAAAAACGAGCAGCGGCACATCGCCCGCCTGCTCGAAAGCCTCCTCGTCCAGGAGGCGCCGTTCGAGGTCGTTGTCGTCGACGCACTGTCGCGGGACCAAACCTGGACGATCCTGTCCCGGTACGCCCGGGACCACCCGACGCTCATTCGCGTCTCGCAGCGGTACGGGTCCCGGGGGATCGGTCGCAACACCGGCGTCGCCGCCGCGAAGGGCGAATTTGTGGCCTTCATCGACGGGGACTGCTTCGCCGACTCCGGCTGGCTGGCGGAGCTGAGGCCCGCACTCCAGCAGAACGACGTGGCCGCCGGCAAGACCGTCTCGGTCGGCCCCCTGCAATACGGCCTCCTGGAGCGGGTCGAGTTGTTCCAGCGGGGGAACGACGTCACGTTCCCGAGCTGCAACCTCGCGTACCGGCGCTCGCTCTTCCTCGCGTTGGCCGGGTTCGACCCCCGGTTCATCACGGCCGAGGACATCGACCTGAACCTGCGGGCGGTCGAGCGCGGCGCCCGGATCCAGTTCGTCCCGTCCGCCGTGGTCTACCACCAGATGCGGTCGACGTTCATCCGGTTCCTCTACCAGGCATTCTGGAACGGGTACGGGCGCAAGCAGCTCACCGAGAAGCACGGGAGCCTCTGGGGGAACTACCGGGTGCGCCGTTTGATGTCGAACCAGAAGAGTCCGACCTCGTGGATCCGGCTCGCGGCGGCCCTCGTGGGCTACTTCAGCCGGGTGCTGACCGGCTTCGGAGAACGGTTGACTCCGACGCTCCCGGCCGAGGTGGCCCGGGAGAACGGCGCCCCCGCCGACGGTTCGGCGGGACGGGCGTAGCGAGCGCCGGCTCAGCCGGTCTTCAGGAGCTCGGCGACCTTGCCGACCTCGGCGAGGACGCGGTTCGCGTCCGCCGACTGGTCGACGACCGCGACGAGGAGCGCCTTCTTGC
>JAKIVT010000201.1 GCA_022750415.1 Thermoplasmata archaeon | reverse complement strand
GTTCTCGCCGTCGACGGAGAGCACCAGGGTCCCGCCGCACTCGGCGCAGACTGCGGAGAGCTCCTCCTCGTCGTCCTCAGCCGCCTTCTCGGTGGACGGCACGCTGGTGACGACCGTGGTCGTCAGGTCGGCGTTGGCGGGTAGCAGGAGGAAGGCGCGCGAGCACCCGGGACAGGTACCGGCCTCGATCTCAATGGCGCGGGGCGTGACTTCTACGTCGGTTCCACAGGCCGGGCAGTGCGCGGACATCGTTTGGACTCAATCCGCCGGAGTCGCCCTCCCTCATTACGTAACGCCCCGCCGTGTGCCGGGGTCGCCCGGCACCTGCCGGCGCGGCGTTCGGAACCGTGTTCACGGTGCGGCGAGGTGCCGAATGGTACGGTTCGACCCGGCCCGGGCCGAGAGGAATCGGGTCGACGGACAGCGGATCGATACCGCCGACGTTCGGAACCAGAGAAAGGGTAAAGGGATGGGCAAAGGTGGCCGCCGCCGCATGAGGGATGCTCTCACGCATCGTGCGGCGAGAGCGGGGCAATCCCGCCCTCGCGCGCCGGACCGCCGGATCGATTCCTGCATTTGGCGAGCTCGGGCCACCTCGGGCGCGTCGCCGATGCCAACCACCGCCCAATCTTCGATCCGTCGCCCGAGTGCGCCACTTCGCCGTTCCGGACGGCCGTTTCGAATGGTTCCCGCCCCTGAGAATCGTCCGGGAGTCCGAGTATCGCGGGGGCCATTCTGACCGCGAATGGAGGGGAGCCCCCGGCCGCCCCGACCGCCCCGACTGCCGCGCCTCCAGCCAATAAGAAGGAGCGAATTCTCGACGCGCTGGGCGACCCCGCCGCTCGGGAGATCCTCTTGATGCTCAACGAGTCGCCCCTCTCCGCCCAGGAGATGCTGGCGTCCAACCGGATCCCGCAAAGCACCCTCTACCGGAAGCTCCACGACTTGCAAGAAATCGGGCTCGTGGGGGTCCAACGGACGGCCATCACGCCCGAGGGGAAGCGGGTCGACCTCTACCGAAGCCTTTTGGAGAGGCTCGCCGTAGAGATGTACGGCCGCACGCTGCGGATTGAGGTTAAGTACCGGGACCTCGCCACAGAACGATTGCAGACGATGTGGAAGGACTTTCGACGGGAAGGAGCGCGGTGATGGGATACACGGGCTCCGTCGCCTTCTGGATGATGACCGTCACCTGGTCGCTCGTCGTGATTCTGGGGATTGTCGTCACGCTCTACGGGATCCGGGCCTACCGGAACACCGGCAGCCGGAGCATGCTCGCCCTGGCCGTGGGGTTCGCCTTCCTCTCCGTGGGCACCGCCGGGTCGTGGTTCGGGATCTACGACGTGAGCCAGAGCCTGTACGATGCGTCGTTCGGCTGCGTCGGGTTCATCGCGGCAGGGTTCGTGATGATCCTCTACTCGCTCCACACGAAGTTCGGCTGAGCGGTTCGTAGTCTCATCGCGAGACTACCGGGGTTTACCCGGTCGATGTCGCTGACCCGTTCGAGGGTCAGATGCAGGAACTCAGGCCGGGCGTCGATGGTCGCAACGGCGGTCCCCCCGACCGGGCGCGGAGGGGGGTCGCCCTCCTCCGACTGGGGCTGGGCGCGGCCTGGCTCGCGAACGCCTTCTACATCCTCGACCCGGCGAACGGCTTCTTCTCCACCTTCTCCGGCGTGGCATCATCGTTCGGGCCCTCGACGGCCGGCGGCCCGGCGGTCGCCGACTTCGTCGCCCAGTACGCGTCCGTCTTTTCGATCCTGATCGCCGCGGTCACGGTCTCCCTCGCGATCGCCTTCCTCTCCGACGTCGCCGTTCGGACGGCCTGCCTGGTCGGAGCGGCGTTCAACATCGCCCTGCTCGTCTCGCAGTGGGGTCAGATCACGACGATCCCGGGCGGGACCGACATCGGCCCCCAGCCACTCTACCTGATCGCGTACGGAGTTCTCTGGGTGGGGTACCGTCCGGGAGACTGG
>JAKIVT010000200.1 GCA_022750415.1 Thermoplasmata archaeon | reverse complement strand
GGAGGTGTACGGCCACGCGGCCGCCATCGAATCGTTCGTGGCCCGGCTCGACGCCCCGGATGCATTCGGACCTCTCGTGGAACTGCCCGACCCGCCGGCGCAGCAGGGCCCTCGTCCCTTCGAGACCGCGTTTCGCCAACGGGGGTTCGTCCCGGTGGTGCGGATGGACATGCGATATCCGGTCGATCGGCCCCCGCCGGCCGCGCCGAACGACCAGTCCGTCCACCTGCGCGGTCTTGCGAAGTCGGACGCGGAGTCCCTGGCGAAGCTCACCGCCCGCGCGTACGCGGACAATCCGGTTGACGTGGCCTTGTTCCGAAGGTTCCGCGACCCGCTCCAGGATGCCCGATGGGGCACCGACGCCATCCTGGGTACCCTCGTCGGCGAGTGGCTCCCGTTCGCCTCGTTCCTCCTCGAAGACTCGGAGGGCCCGGTCGGGGCGACGGTGGTCAACGAGCACCATGGCCCCCTGATCGCCCAGGTGATGGTCGACCCGCGGGCGCGGGGTCGCGGCCACGCGACGCGGCTCCTTGGCGCCTCGATCGCGGCGTTGCGCGAGGCGCACCGGGACGTCCCGCGGCTCGTGGTCACCCAGGCGAACCGGCGGGCGCACCGGCTCTACGAGCATCTCGGATTCGTGGTCGACCCGAGCGCGGTCGGCGCCCGATGGCTGCATCCGGGCCGGCTCGGGCTCCATCCCGCCGACCTCGCGACCGACTGACCCGTTTCGGGCGGCGGCTCGGAGCCGTCCGGTCGCCCTCGTTGGGAGGAAGCCGAACGGCTAAGAGGGCGGGGGAGGTCGGCTCGCCATGTCCTCCGGCTCGGCGAGCGGTTCGACCTCCCGACGAATTCGCGTGCGGGCCGTGTTCCTCGTCTTCCTCGTCGCGGGCCTCACTCTGGCCAGTTACGCGGCGCTTCCGGCCGCTTTCGGGAACGCCCCCGCCGTTCCCCCGGCCCACGCCCCCTTGGCCAAGGAAGGTCCCGCGCCTTCGAAGTCCGCCGCGGTCGTCGCCCCGCACACCGTCGCGCGAGCTCCGTCGCTCCCCGCGAACTGGGCCAAACCGCATGTCGCGTTCCATGTCCCTGGGCCCCACCCCGGATCTTGGGGGGGCGCCACCCCACCCGGAGCCCCGATGCCGGTAGCGGGACCGGCGGGAAGCGGCGGCGTGAACTGGTCGCAGCTCGAGCAGCGGTGCTACGGCGTCTGGCCCACTCGAGGGGGTCAGGCCCAGTACTACGAGCAGTGCTACGGACACGACGAACCGGGTCTCGCCCCCTACTCGAATTTGACGGGCAGCGGGGGCAATGTGAGTTGGCAGGTCCAGCTCCCGGTCGACCGGGGCCCGACGCAAAACCAGTCGGACCTGTATTCGGCCATCTGGTTTGGGATGACCCTGAACGACCCGTACGCGTGGATGAACCAATGCTTCCTCGAACTGCAGTTCTACCCCGACTCGAGCTGGACCGCGCCCTCGGGGACCGTGGACGGGCTTTGGGTCGGCGCGGCGGTCGCCTGGCAGATCGAGGCGACGTCCGGCGCGGAGAATCCGTGCTACTACGGCGTGCTCACCCAGCAAGGCGCACCGGGTTCGTTCTTCACGATGACCCAGGGCGACGCGATCAACGTGACGATGACCGGCTGGAGTGGGGACTCCCTCGGAGAGAACCTCACCATCACCGACGTGACCTCCGGTCAAGTCTCCAGTCTGAACCTCTACAACGGGACGGGGAACTATCCCCTCGACCCCGCGTACACCACCGACTCGTGGTCGAACTCGCTTTGGTGGACCCCCGGGGGGGAGACCCCGGTCTCGTTCGCCTTTGAAACGGGCCACGCCGGAAACCCGTCCTTCCCCTCGAACAACACCTTCGGTGGCTGCAGTCCAGGGGCTCCCCCGTCCACCGGTGCCAACCCGGCGGTACCGTGTCCGAGCTACGACCCGAGCGAGTGGGCGAACGACACCTTCTCCCCGTGGGAGATCGC
>JAKIVT010000020.1 GCA_022750415.1 Thermoplasmata archaeon | reverse complement strand
GGGCGTTCTCGGGAACGTCCTCGTCATCGATCCCCGTCGAGAGTCCCTTGAGACCCATCGCGGTGATCGAGAGTCGGCTCATCTCGTCGAGGAACTGACGGGCCCGCCCCATGCCATTGTTCCGGGCGATGGCGTCGAGGATGGCCCCCTTCTGGAAGGCGATCGCCTTCGCATCGATCGTTCCGGCCTTGAGGATCCCGTTCTCGACGACGACGAACGAGTCGTGCTTGCAGTTCATCGGCGGGCAGTCGCATCGGTTCCAGATGTTCGACCGGAACTCGATGGTGAGGTCCTTCGGCAGAGTGAGGCTGAACAGCTGCTTCCCCGTCCAGAACGGCTCGCCGTCCTTGTCGACCCCCGCGGGAGGTGGGGTCGGGAATCGGAGCTTCGACAGGAGGTACGTGACCTCGGCCCGTCGGAACGTCGGGTTCTGGTAGGTGAGAAGGAACGCGGCGGTGATGTGGTCGTGGAGCATCCCGATGATCGGGCCGCCGTACCGGGGGGAGAGGATGTGTTCCTCGACCTTCATGAGGACCTTTGCCTCGGCCCTCGCCTCCTGGCTTTGCAACACGTGGAGGTTCATCTCGTCGCCATCGAAGTCCGCGTTGTAGGGGGGGCAGTCGCAGAGGTTGAACCGGAACGTCTTGTGGGGCAGGATCCGGACGAAGTGGGCCATCATGCTCATCCGGTGCAGCGACGGTTGCCGGTTGAACAGCACGATGTCGCCGTCGATGAGCTGGCGCTCGACGATGCAACCGGGCGCGACGAGCTCGGCGCACGCCTCGGCGTTCTTGTCCATGACCTTGATCCGCTGGCCGTCCTCGCGGATCAGGTAGTTCACGCCGCAGAGGTAGACGCCGGTTGGGCTCACGCCGCCAGTGGGCCCGCGCTTGACGAGGCCTTTCGCGATCTCCTGGTTATGGGGGGTGACCTCGAGAGGGACCGTCAGCGCCCGCGCGATCTCGACCGGGATGCCGACGTCGTTGATCGAGAGGAGCGGGTCCGGCGAGATGACCGTACGGGCCGAGAAGTTGACCCGCTTACCGGAGAGGTTCGACCGGAACCGGCCGTCCTTGCCCTTGAGCCGCTGGCTGAGGGTCTTCAGCGGGCGGCCCGAGCGGTGCCGGGCCGGGGGGATTCCCGAGGTCTGGTTGTCGAAATAGGTTGTGACGTGGTACTGGAGGAGCTCCCAGAGGTCCTCGACCACGAGCTGGGGAGCGCCCATATCGCGGTTTTCGCGGAGCCGCTGGTTGATCCGCAGGACATCGACGAGCTTGTGCGTGAGGTCGTCCTCGCTCCGCTCCCCCGAGTCGAGGGTGATCGAGGGTCGGACCTGGACGGGCGGCACGGGTAGCACGACGAGGACCATCCATTCGGGGCGGCCGAACTTCGGGTTCAGGTCCATCGCGCGGACGTCGTCATCGGGAATCCGCTCGAGACGGGCGCGGACCTCTTTCGGGGTGATCTTGTGTCCGGTTTCCCGGAAGGTGGTGGGCTTGTCGAGGATGATCCGCTGCTGCACCTCGTGGCAGTTCGGGCAGACCCGCTCCTCCTTCGGCTCGCGGGGTCGCGGGGCCGGGGTCGCGTCTTCCGAATCGGAGAACGCCTCCGCGCGCATCGCGGGCGCGTCGGGAAGCTTGCGGCCGCACGCCCGGCAGGTACCCTGGAGGAGACGCTTGATCTCCTTCGCGTAGCCGACGTGGATGACCGGCATGGCGAGCTCGATGATGCCGAAGTGGCCGGGGCACTCGCTGACGCGTCCGCCGCACGTGCGGCACCGGAGGTTCGGCTCGATGACCCCCAGGTGGAGGTCCATCAGGCCCATCTCAATCGGGTAGCCGTCGTCGTCGTACGTGTCGGCCGTGATGATCTTGATCGCGCTCATCCGCCGGACCTCGTCCGGCGAGAGGAAGGCGAACTGCAGCGCCTTGATTTTCTTGGAGAGTCCGGTCGCCATGGTTGCCTCCTACCGCATCTCCTCGAGCTGGAGCCGCATGATCACGCCGAGGCTGATCAGCTCCTCGAGGAGGAGCTTGAACGAGTAGCTCATTTCGACCGGATAGATCGACGAGGTGTTCCCGCAGCTCGGGCAGCGGAGCGAGCCCGCCCGCGTGTCGGGGATCGCGATGTGGCCGCACTCCGGGTTGCCACAGACGTACTGGATCGTGCCGTCCGATTCGTCGAGCAGCCGGTCCTTGATGACCATCGCGACACCGTGGCCGATCAGGCAATCGCGTTCCATCTCACCGAACCGCAGCCCTCCCTGGCGGGACCGACCTTCCGTCGGCTGCCGCGTCAGGATCTGGACCGGGCCGCGCGATCGCATGTGCATCTTGCCCGCGACCATGTGGTGGAGCTTCTGGTAGTAGATCACGCCGATGAAAATCTCGGCTTCGAGGCGGCGTCCGGTAATCCCATCGTAGAGGGTCTCCCGTCCGCTGGGGTGGAGGCCGAGTGCCTTCAGGCTCTCGCGGAGGGCTTCCTCCCGCTCTCCGGAGAACGCGGTGCCGTCGATCGTGCGTCCTTCGAGCGCGCCGACCTTGCCCCCGAGCATCTCGAGCACGTGGGCGACCGTCATCCGCGAGGGAATCGCGTGCGGGTTGATCAGAAGGTCCGGGGTAATCCCGTCCCGGGTGAACGGCATGTTCTCCGCGGGGACGATGAGGCCGATGACGCCCTTCTGGCCGTGCCGGCTCGCGAACTTGTCGCCGAGCTCCGGGACCCGCTGATTGCGGACCTTGACCTTAACGAGCTTGGAGATGTTCTCCCCCTCCGTCAAGATCACGTTGTCGACCCAGCCGGATTCTCCGTAGCGGACCGTGACCGACGTCTCGCGGCGCTTCTGGGGCGTCAGTAGGTCGGTCTTCTCCTCGAGGAACCGGGGCGGACTGGTCTTGCCGATCAGGACGTCCCCTTCGGTGACTTCCATCTCGGGGAACGTGAGACCGTCCTCGCCGAGGTTCTTGTACGCGGTGTCGACCCGGGCGCCCGCGACGTCGGGGCGGGGGATCTCGAACCGGTCTTCCTGGCCCCCCGGATACTTCCGCTCCTCTCCACGGTAGGTACGGAAGAACGACGAGCGGCCGAGGCCGCGGTCGATCGCCGCACGGGAGAAGACGAGCGCATCCTGCATGTTGTACCCCTCGTACGAGAGGACGGCCACGACGAAGTTCTGGCCCGCGGGCCGCTCCGTGAAGTGGACATACCGCATCGTCTGCGTTCGGAGCAGCGGCGCCTGCGGGTAGTGGAGGAGGTGGCTGCGGGTGTCGGGCCGCCGCCGGTAGTTCACCGACTCGACTCCGAGCGCCTGCTTCGCCATCGCCGAGCCCATCGTGTTGCGCGGTGTCGAGTTGTGCTCGGGGTACGGGATCAGCCCCGTGCAGACTCCCAGCATCAGGTTCGTGTCGATCTCGAGGTGGGACTGATTCAGCGTGAGCGCGGACGGGATCTCGAACTCGTTCTGGCAGCGACCGCATTGGACCAGCGCGGAGTCGCCCTTCTCGCCGGCGGAGAGCCAGCGGACGTCCCCGCGTGAGAGCGCGCGCTCACACTTGGGGCACCGCTCGGGGTGCTGGTACGCCTCGACGGCGATGAGCGTGTCTTCCTCTTCCTCGGCGTCGATCCACTCAACCTTCCCCTGGCGGACCAGGTCCGAGTAAGAGAGGGTCCCGCGGCCGAGGTCGTCCAGGTCGGCGCGCGTGACCTTCGGGGCGCCGGATTTGACGACGATGAGCGGCCGGCGGAGCCGACCCTGGTCGCAGTGGACAATGACCTCGTTCATCATCTCGTCGTGGCGGACGTTGATCTCGTAGGTCTTGTCGCCGAGCGTCGGCGACAGCGTGCCGGAGCGGCGCCGGTCGCGAATCTCCTTGACGAGCTCGACGGGGTTCGAGTGCAATCCGATCAGGTTCCCGTTGACGTAGATCCGGGCGGCCCGCTTCCCCTTCGCCCCGGTCTCCTGGAACACTTCCGGACCGATCTCGCGGGTGTTGAGGTCGCGGAGGATGAGGGTCACCTCGTCCTCGTCGGCCCCTTCGGAAACGTCCACACACAGCGCGTAGTTCTTGACGAGACCGCAGTTCTGGCCTTCGGGAGTCTCGTTGGGGCAGAGGCGGCCCCACTGCGTCGGGTGCAGGTCGCGCGCCTCGAAGTGGGGTTGGCTGCGCGTGAGCGGGCTCGTCACGCGCCGGAGGTGGGAGATCGTCGACATGTGGCTGGTGCGGTCGAGCACCTGGCTGACGCCGGCCCGGCCACCGACCCAGTTGCCGGTCGCGAGCGCGTGGACGAGCCGCTGCGTGAGGAGGTCCGGCCGGATCGCGCTCGCGATCCGCAAGTCCTTCTTCCGCGCGAACGACCGCTCGAGCTGGTACTTGAGGTCCTTCAGGAGGAGCGTGAAGGCCACCCGGAACAGGTCCTCCATCAGGTCGCCGGCGAGCTTGAGCCGCTTGTTCGCGTAGTGGTCCTTGTCGTCCTCGCCCCGGACCTTCAGGTGGAGCTCGAGTACGGTACGGGCCATGCGCGCGAGGTAGAGGGCCTTCTTCAGACGGTCGCCTTTCGTGTCGCCGAGGTGGGGGAGGAGCGAGCGGTCGAGGATCCCGTCGACCTTCCGCTGCCGGTACTCCTTCGCCTGTCCCGTCGCGAACTTCTTCTCGAGGTAGAGGAGGGCGTCCTCCGTCGTGAGGATTCCCTCGGGGGGGTAGAGCTTCTTCGAGGTGCACTCCTCGAGGTTGACGTTGAGCATGTGCTTCATCGTCTGGACGAACGGTTCGTCCAGCGGGAGCAACTCGCCGAGGGCGGCCTGGAAGATCTCCTCGTCGTTCTTCATCCCGAGGGCCTTCATCAGGACCACGAGCGGGATCTGGCCGGAGGCGGTGGGAACGGAGACCTGCAGGATCCCGTCCTTCTTCTTCTCGACGACGGTGAGCGACCGGTAGCCGCCGCGCTGGCTGAACACCTTCGCGGATTCGATCGGCGTCCCGTACCGCTCGTTGAACTCGGCGAAGATCCGGTTGGGCGCGAGGTCCTCGAGGCTGATGATGACCCGCTCGGTGCCGCCGATGATGGCGTACCCGCCCGGGTC
The DNA here is from genome assembly GCA_022750415.1 of Thermoplasmata archaeon. Classification (GTDB taxonomy): domain Archaea; phylum Thermoplasmatota; class Thermoplasmata; order Lutacidiplasmatales; family UBA184; genus Lutacidiplasma. The sequence goes on along the minus strand of JAKIVT010000020.1, from coordinate 17,002 downwards.
GAGGGGGTCCTCGCCGTACTCGACGAGCTTCGCGCGGTACTCCTCGTCCGAGAGGGGGAAGCCGGAGTCCCGCTCGATGTTCCCGCGGTTCAAGTTGCACGGGCGGCTCTTGACCATGATCGGGAGGTCGCCGATGTGGACCTGCTCCGGGGCGCGCTCGACGCCGTTCTCGACGACGGTGACGTTGAGGTGGATCGGGGCTTGGTAGGTGAGGTTGCGGAGGCGGGCCTCCATCGGAGTGAGCGTCGGCTTCGAGCCGACGGGCTCCTTGACGAACGGCTGCCCGACGAAGATCGTCGGCTCGGCGGTCGCCGAGATCTGGCCGGTCCGCGGGTCGCGGCGGCGCCCGACGCGGACGTGAATGGAACTCTTGGTCTTCTGGACGTCGAGGCGGATGACGCCCCGCTCGCCGGAGTCCTCACTGACGCGGGATTCGTCGACGATCCGCTGCATCCGGCTGTTGGGGTTGTCCGGAGTCGGCAGGAAGTCGTTGAAGCTCGCCAGGTGGTGGTTGACGATCGACCGCTCCCGGAAGAAGGCGTCCACAATCTCGCGCATGGATAGGTACCCTCAGGCCTCCGTGCTGCTCGTAACGAGCACCCGGTAGGCGATCGCCTCGCCGGCGGTCTGGGACGGACGGCGGACCCGGACCAGTCGACCGTTCAACGGTTCGCGGGCCTCGCGGGCCGCGACGAACTTCTTGTCGGTCTTCATGCCGGGGTCGGTGAGGAGGATCTTCGGGAGGCGGTCGATCGTGGTCCCGATGAGCTTCAGCGTCTCCTCGGTCTCCGCCTGGCTAAGCAATTCGTGCGGGGGAACGAGGTGGTGGGCCGTGAACGGGCGGGGTGGCACAACGGGCGCGGCGGCGGCGCCCTTCTTTCCCTTGGCCTTGCCCAGCGCGCGACGCTTCGGGGGGGTCATTGCACTAGTACCTCGGGAGCGGAACGGGCCCGGGGGGAGTCTCGGGGCAGCACCTCGCAGAGCCGCCCGTTCGAACCCCCGACCATCTGGTTAAAAGCCAGATGCTCTCTGTAGGACCGACGGTGGAAACCGCCGGCCAACCTACCTGAGCTACGGGCCCGCCCCCGTTCCGGTCGCGACCGACCCGGGGGGTGTATTTCACGTTTCTGGCCAAAGAATTCACTGAAGGCTCTCGAGCTGGCTGATGATCGACCAGATCGCCGTCCGGCCGTGGGTCGGCAGATTCGGATCGTTCGCGAGGTCGTCGAGAAGGTAGACCGCGCTCGCGATCCGCATGTCGAGGGCGATCCGGGGCTTGCCGAGCTCGTCCTTCGCGCTCTGCGCGCCCCGACGAATGTTCCGGGGCACCGACGAATCGTCGGCAAGCTCGGTGAGGGTGGACAGCGTCTGCTCGATGGCGAGGCTCTTCGGGTCGGCCGGCCCGGCGCTGGGAGCATCCGGAAGCGAGGCGCCCTGGGCGGTCATACCCGTCGGGTCTCCCCGCTTTCCTTGTACGCCGTGACGACGAGGAGCGTCTTCGTCTCGCGAATCCCCTTCACCGCCGGGAGGCGGTGCAGGACGAACTCCTTCAGCTCGTCGTAGTGGGGGAATCGGACCTTCAGAAAAATGTCGGTGTCGCCGGTCACGAGGAACACATCCTCGACCTCGGTGAACCGGGCCACCTCGGTGGCGACGTTGTCGGCTTCCGACGTCTCTACCTTGAGCGCGATGAGGGCGACGACGTGCTCTTCTCCCCAGAGCTTCGTGTACGCGCTTTCGACCGCGCGACTGACCGGTGCCTTGCCTTCCGGCGTTCTCTCCATCGTAGTGAACCTACTCCAACCCAACGCGAATGCCCCGACCCCGGCCCAGCGGCTAGCTCGGCGGAGCCGACTCGAACTCCTCTTGGAGGTCGTTGATCACTTGGTCAATGACGGCACTGGCCGACGGGGCGCGATACTCGCGGACTCCCCCGGCCTCGCTCGACACGCGGGCGACAAGTTCGGCGGCGCCGCGGAGAAATTCGACGTTGCAGATGAGTTCCTCCACTGACGGCGGCCCCCCCGAGCCGTTCGGCCCACCGAGGTTCCTTATTTAGCTTTGGCTCAGGTCATCCGCCCACGGATTTCCGTGGTCTCCGAACGGCCCAGCGAAACGGTCGCAAAAGTCGCGGGCGATTCTCCGAAATTCATGGGGCCGGGAGAATCCCGCCAGATCTGGCGGAATCCTCCAATTGGGTTGTTGGGCCGGCCCACGGGAGGCGTGACCCTCCGGGGGCCGTGCCGCTCGCGATTACTTGCGGGACTTGCCCTTCTTCGCGCTCTTCTTTCCGGTCTTCTTCGACTTCTTGCCCTTCTTCATCGCGGCCATATCTAACATGCGGTAGTCCTCCGCAGTATATGCGCATATCCATACCACCTCGACGCAAGGATTTCCGACTGGCCGCGCACTGTATTTCACAACGGAGTGAATGCATTTAGTGGATGGCAACGCGAGCCACATGGCGTGGTGGCCGACGACCGTGCAATTTCTAGCCGATCGAGCTCGCGTCTCGACCGTTCGGATGCGAACCTGCGATATCAGGCAGGAAGGAGAGTCGCGATAGGGTTCCGCCCGCACGGCCCATGCGCCGGAAGCTAGGATTTCCGCGTGCCGATTCGAGCGGCCCACGGCGAACCACGGCCAACCGGCTCGGGACTCGCGTAGATTGGTCCGTGAGCACGTCGCCGTGAGCCGCACCGCGGGCCGGCCGGCGACCGGCCGCCGGCATCAGGGTTATCCCTGAGAACCGGTACGAATGCTTCGAGGCGACCGATGGTCGAAGAATCCCCCTCGAGCGTGGTGGAAGTCCGCGTCGAGTACAAGCCCGGGGTGCAAGATCCGGAAGCGTTGAGCATCGAGAAGTCCCTCGGCCTCCTCGGAATTCCCGAGGTTTCTCGCGTGGGGACGGCCCGCGTCTACCGACTCGAATTCGCCGGTGTGCCGCAGGTCGAGGCCGAGCGGTTGGCGGCACGCGCCGTCGACCGATTGCTCGCGAATCCGGTGATCCACCGAGTGACGATCACCCCCGGCTCCACTCCGTAATTGCCATGCCGCGACGAGCGACCGTGCCCGCCGAAGTGTGGGCCGATGGGGTCCATCCGGTCCCGGTCCGAACCGGCTCGATCCCGGCCATCGCTCGGGCCGGCGAAAGGCAGGGCCTTCTGTTCTCCCCCGCCGAATGGACGCGGATCCGCGCCTACTTCAAGGCCGAGGGCCGGGAGCCGACCGACGTCGAGATGGCGGCACTGGCGCAGAGTTGGAGCGAACACTGCTCGTACAAGAGCTCCAAAGTCTGGTTGAAGCGGGCCTTCCGGGGCTTGAACCCGCCCCGACGGGTCCTCGGTACAGGCGACGCGGGCGTCCTCGCGTTCGACGAGGGGTACGCGTACGCGATTCGCGCCGAATCGCACAACCACCCCTCCGCGGTGGAACCCTACGGAGGCGCCGCGACCGGGATCGGTGGGATCCTCCGCGACGTTCTCGCGGTAGGCGCGAAACCGATCGCCCTCGCCGACCCGTTGTTCTTCGGCCCCATCGACGGGACCGGCGGAAAGCCTCCGAAGGGCGTCCATCCCGCCCGGTGGTTGATGTCCGGGGTCATCGCCGGAATCCGGGATTACGGCAACCGGGTCGGAGTCCCGACGGTGACCGGGAGCGTCTCCTTCGACCCCTCGTACTCCGTCAACCCTCTCGTGAACGTCGCGTGCCTCGGATTCCTCCCGCGCGAGCGGCTGCAGCCCAACCGGGCAAACCGAGTGGGCGACCGACTCGTCCTCGTGGGGGGCCTCACCGGTCGGGACGGGATCGGGGGCGTCGCGTTCGCAAGCCGGGAATTGACGTCCCGAAGCGAGGACGAGTCGCGAGGGGCGGTGCAACTCGGCAACCCAATCATGAAGGAGCCGCTCATCCACGCCTGCCTCGAAGCGTTCGACCGCGACCTGGTCCGGGGCGTGAAGGACCTCGGCGGCGGAGGACTCGCGGCCGCGTCGGGCGAACTCGCGTACGCCGGCGGGTTTGGAATGACGGTAGACCTCGACCTCGTCCCCGTCCGGGAATCCGGGCTCCAGCCGTGGGAAGTCTGGATCTCGGAATCCCAGGAGCGGATGATCCTGGACGTCCGGCCGGACGACTTGGACACGTTGCTCGCAGTCTTCCGCCGGTACGACGTCCCCGCCACGGCGGTTGGAACGGTCACCGCGGGCCCCTTCGAGGAGATCCGGTGGCACGGACAACTCGCCGCGCGACTTCGCCTCGCCTTCCGCGTCGACCCGCCGCTCCTGACGCGACCCCAGCGACGACGACCATCGCCGAAGCGCCGGCCACCGAAGGTCCCGGACGATGCCATCGGCGCTCTCGCGGAGGAACTCCTTCTCGCGCCGGATTCCGTCTCCCGCGAGTCGATCATCCGGGTGTACGACCACGCGGTACAGGGCCGGACCGTCATCTTCCCGCTCCAGGGCCACATGGACTCGCCGAGTCACGGGGATGCGAGCATACTTCGGCCACGCCCGGAGAGCTGGCGCGCGATTGCCGTCACCGTGGCTTCCCAACCGTGGGCCTGCCGAGAGGACCCTTCCCGGGGAGCCGAGTGGACCGTCGAGGAGGCGGCCCGCAACCTCTACGCCGTCGGCGCCAAACCGGACGCGTTGACGGACTGCCTTAACTTCGGGAGCCCGGAGGATCCGCTCGTGATGGGCGACTTCGTCGCCACGGTCGATGGGCTTGCGCGGGCGGCGAAGGCGCTCGGGCTCGCGGTGCCGAGCGGGAACGTGAGCTTCTACAACCATGGCCTCGGGATCGAGGTTCCGCCCACCCCGGTCTTGTTCGCGACCGGAATCGTTCCCGACCTGCGCCACGCGGTCACGTCCGACCTCAAGCAGGTGGGCGACCCGCTCTACTTGATCGGCAAGTCGTCCGCAGCCCTCGGTGGCTCCCTGTATGCGCGCCGGCGGGGGCTCAAAGGGCTCCCCATTCCACCGGTGGACCCCGGCTACGTCCGGAGAGCGGGAGACCGATTGCTCGGGGCGATGGCCCGCGGCTGGGTCCGGGCCGCCCACGACGTCTCCGACGGCGGCCTCGCCGTCACGATTCCGGAGATGGCATTTGGGGGAGCGATGGGGTTCCAGGCGTCGTTGGACGCCACCGGTCTTGCTGGGCCTGGATCCGCTCTCGTGGCCGAAGGGGGCTCGCGTTGGGTCGTCGAAGTCGGTGCGGACGCGGCGAAGGCGTTCGAGCATGCCATGCGGGGCCTCGGCGTCACGCGCCTCGGCGAGGTCACGGAGAGCGGGGGCGAGTTCCTCTGGGGACCGAAGCTGCTCGATTCCCTTGACCTCGGCCGCCTCTACGAGCGGTGGCGGGCCGGTCTCGACGCTGTCGGTCGTCGATGACGACGGCCCTCGTTTCGGGCGGAAAGGACTCGGTCTACTCCACGTACCTCGCGGACTCGCAAGGGTTCGACGTCGACGAGCTCCTCACGATCGCCCCCGACGACCCCGATTCGTTCCTCTTTCACACCCCGAACGTCGGACTCGTCCGCTGGATCGCGGAAGCGTGGGGGAAGCGTCACCGGATCGTTCGGGTTCGGGAGAGCGGCGAGGACGCGGAGACCGCGGCGCTGCGAGACGCGCTCGCCGGTTCAAAGAGTCCCGTCGTGGCGGGGGCGATCGCGTCGGCGTACCAATGGAGTCGCCTCCAACGGTTGACGGAGGCGTTGGGTCGACCGCTGTACACGCCTCTCTGGGGCAAGGCGGCGGGCCGGGTCGTCCGGGAGGAGATCGGGGCGGGACTCGACATCCGGATCGTGCAGGTGGCGGCCGAGCCCCTCGGGCCCGAGCTCGTCGGTCGCCGACTCGACCTCGGCTGCCTCACGGAGCTGGAGCGACTGAGCGAACGCGTGCGTCCGATCCAGGTCGCCGGGGAGGGGGGGGAGTACGAGACGCTCGTCGTCGATGCGCCGTTCTTCTCCTCTCGACTCGAGCTCGAGAACGAGCGGGTGGAGCAGCGCGGCTCGGCCACGCGCATGACGATCGGCGGGGCGCGGTTGGTCCCCAAGGCCGAAGCCCTATAGTCCACCCAGCGGTCGGGACCACCCATGCCGCAACGCCGCAAGGCCGGGCCGTGCGATCAAGCGCTCCGACAGTTGGGCGACACGCGGGCCCGGCCGAGTATCCGATGGGTCGCCGCGCTGACCGGCGTTGCCGAGCTGAAGGTCCGCGACGCGCTCGCCGGAGTCGAGCAGCATCTCGAACGGCTCGCCGATATTCGGGCCCGTCACGAGGAGGGCGGGCGTGAGTTCTACGCCCAGATCCGGGCGCCGTTCGAGTTGTACGCGCTGGTCCGATTGCTCCGTCCCAAGTTCGTGGTCGAGACGGGAGTCTCGTCCGGCGTCTCCTCCGCCCATTTCTTGCTCGCTCTGCGCGATAATCGGCACGGGCATCTCCACTCGATCGACCTCCCGACCCGCCAGAAGGCCGCCGACCTCGCTGCGACAGAGTCTCCGGTGAGCCTCCCCCCGGGTCGCGAGACCGGCTGGGCGGTTCCGACCGCATTGCGGAAGCGCTGGGACCTGCACCTCGGGCCCAGCCAGGACCTGCTCCCCGAGGTCGCCCGGTCGGCGCGACCGATCGGCCTCTTCCTGCACGATAGCCTCCACACCCCGGAGCATCTCACGTTCGAGCTCGAGACCGTACGGCCATTCCTCGTCCCCGGCAGCGTCGTGCTCGCGGACAACACGAATTGGACCGGGACGGCGTTCGATGAGTTTGCCGCCTCGCTCGGCGTGCCCGTGCTCCGGCGCGGGAGGTCGTCCCTCGTCGGCCTGCGAGCGCCTATAATGAACGGACCGGCCAGTGCTCGTGCACGAACTCCGCGATCGCGAACGAAGCGGTGAGACCCGGGGATTCGACCCCTAGGAGGTGGACGACGCCGGACCCTTCCGGCTCCTCGGCGATCTGGTACTCCCCGAACGCGTCTCCCGACCCCGGGGGAACCAACTTCGCCCGGACGCCCGCCGGAACCGGCTCGAGGTCCCGCTCGGAAATCCCGGGAAGGTACGCGCTCGCGAGCGCGGCGAAGGTGGCGAGCGGCGTCGTCGGGAGGGCGGGGGGTTCGAAGCTCTCCTGGTACGTCGCCGTCGGGCCCACGAGAACCTCACCGGAAGTCGTTCGGGTCAAGTGAACCCCAATCCCGGGGTACCCCGGCGGGGGGAATCCATACACCATGGTGCGCAGCCAGGATCGCTTCTCGCCGAGGACCCGCGCGTACTCGCCCAAGCAGGGGTACACTCGGTGGCCGGGGGCGCCGAGGAGAGCGGCGACCCGGCCGGCCCGCACGCCCGCCGAATTCACGACACGGCGTGCCGCCAAGGTCTCCCCGAGGCGGGTGGAGAGCTCCCATCCTTCCACCGTCCGACGGGCCGCCGCAAGGTCGAAATCGAACCGCCGTTCGACGCCGAGCCGCGACGCCTCCTCGTTCAGGGCCTGAACCAGGCCTGCCGCATGGACCCGGCCCCCCGAGGGGGCGAGCAACGCTGCGACGCATAGTCCGAGATTCGGCTCGATTTCCCTTGCTTCCGCGGGCTCGATGAGACGAACCCCGTCCACACCGTTGGCGGTCGCCCACCTCTGGTACTCCCAGAGGCGCGGAAGGTCCGCGTCGTTCTGGGCCACCATCAGCGTCCCGCACCGCTCGATGGCCACCCCGAGCCTCGGGGCCTCGTCGTACATTCGCCGGTTTCCCTCTACCGCGAGCCAGGCGCGGACCGTTCCCGGGCGGGTGAACGCCCCGGAGTGGACCACTCCGCTGTTGTGCGTGGATTGTTCGCGGCCCGGACCGGACTCCCGCTCGAGGAGCACGACGTCGGCTCCGAGCTCCGCATATGCCCGGGTGATGGCGAGCCCAATCACCCCAGCGCCAACGACCGCGAGGTCATGGACCGGCACGGCGGTCCATCGAGCCCGGGGTCCATAACGACTCGGTCGAGCTCCGGACTAGCCCCGTTGGGGCGCGAATTCGGGTCAGCCCTGCCGTCGGGAGACCCTCCAAGCGACCCACGCTACGGCTGCGACGGCGGCGACGCCGACGGCCGCGCCGAGAGCAGTGTACTCTCCGGGGGAGAGGCCGCCGCCCAGCCCAGGCCCGGTCGAAGCAGCCGCGGAGACCGGTTCCACCTCAACTGTGGCGTTCCCGTCCTCGGTCTGGTTCGCAGCGTCGGAGAGGTTCGCCTGAACGGGGAACAATCCTGCGGAGGTCGGGACGCAGGTGACGAGGTTGGAAGTTGCCGTGCAGCCGGGGGGGAGTTCCGACCAGTGAAAGACGAGCGGCCCAATTCCCCCGGAGTACTGGGCGTCGATGTTGACGGGGTGACCGATCTCGACGGTCTCCGGCGACACGATCACATTGAGATGGAGAGGGGGCGGCAGGACCACGACGGTGGCGACGGCCGAGGCGGACTCGTTCTCGGTGTCCGAGACCGTGACGACGGGGTAGAACGTTCCGATGGCGGAGGGCACACACGACCGCACCGGGGCGTCCGCTCCGAGGCACCCGGGAGGGAGGTGGGTCCACGCGAAAGTGAAGGGCCCCGAGCCCCCGCCGACGGTCGTCGTGAGCTCGACGGTTCCTCCCAGCGCCACGGGCACAGGCTGGGCTGTTAGTGTGAGAGGGGAGAGTTGGGAATCGACCGTGACGAGCCACGGGCCGGCGAACGCCGGGGTGCCGAAGCGGTCTAGCACCAGAAGCGTGACAGCGAACGATCCGACGGTCCGGTACGTATGGGAGACGTTCAGTGTGGTTCCGTTGGTCCCATCCCCGAACGACCAGACGGCCGTGTACGGCGCTCCGCCGCCGACGACCCGCGCTGCGAATCCGACTGTCAATGGGACGTTTCCGCTGCTGGGAGCCACGCCCCCCGTCGCGCTGGGCAGCGCGTCGACCCGGACCGTGACATTCGCCGCGCTCGACTGGTCCAGCGAGTCGAAGACCGTCACCGTGGCCACGTAGGCACCCGAGCGATTGTAGACGTGGGAAGGGGTTGGCCCGAGACCGCTCGATCCGTCACCGAAGGTCCAGAGATACGAGTACGGACCAATCCCCCCCGAGGCCTCTCCGAAGAACTGGACTCGAAGGGGGACATCGCCTTCCGTCGCGCTCGCGGAAATTGCACCGTGCACGGGGAGCCCAGTCCGAGGGGGTAGCTGAAGGGTCCACGACTCGCTCGAACTGTCCAGCAAGAGATCGCTGGCCCGGTCGGGGACGTACACCAGTCCAGCCAGAACCGACGGCGGGGGGAGGAATTGACCGGGGAACCCGGCTTGCGTCCATTGTCCGTCGGAGTACGTCCAGGTCCCGTTGAGTGCCCCGCCGTAGTATCCCGAGTCGTCGAACGGGGCTCCACCGAACAGGACCACCGACCCGTTTCCCGGGTCGTAGGTCGCCGCGGGGCTCTCCCGGGCCGGGGGGGCGAGGTGGGTCGGGACTTGACTCCAGGTCCCATGCGCGAACTGCCAAGTGTCGTTACCGTTCGTACAGTTGTACGCGTTGCGGCACTCCCGACCGCCGAACAGCAGCAGGTACCCGTCCGCGGCATCGAAGACCATCGCAGCATCGTTCCGGCCCGGCGGGGCCACTCCACCCGTCGTGGCGACACGAAACCACGAGCCGTTCGCGAAACCCCAGGTATCGTTGTGCCACTGGCATTGATAGTCCCACGAGTCCGGCGAGCACTCGGATCCGCCGAATAGCACGGAGTAGCCGGCCTCGGGGTCGTACACCAGTTGCGAACCCCACAAGGGGGGCGGCTGCACGCCGGGGGTGAGCTTCGACCAACGACCCCCTTCGAACGTCCATGTCTGGTTGGCGCTCCCCCCCCAGAGGAGGACGTACCCGTCGAGCGCATCGTAAGTCATGGCGGCTCCGGTGCTGGAGGGCGGGTTCGGCCCCTGCGCGAGAGAGATATTGGTCCAAGCCCCGCCCTCGAACTTCCACGTGCCAGCGAATAAGTTGCTGAAAGATCCGCTCTGGAAGAGGAGGACGTAGGCGTCCTTCGCATCGTACGAAAGTAGGGGCGCACTGACGGCGGGCGGATGCGGATGTGGGCCCGAGATCGACCACGACCCACCGTGGAACGTCCACGCCGGCGCGCCGAACAAGAGGACAGATCCGTTGGATGGACCTGCCACCATTGGGAACTCGGAATCGTCGCGGGGAGGGGTGGGAATCGAAAGCATCGCCCAGCTGCCGTTCGCGTACTCCCAGGTGTCGTTTTGCGCTCCATTCCCCGAAACGTACGGGTTCGCTGAGGTTGAACCGCCGAAGAGCAACATGGCCCCAGCGGCCGAGTCATACGCGAATCCCGCCACCACGCGGCTGGCAGGGCTCGTCGCGGGAGTTGCGAGACTCCAATTCCCTCCCGCGAACGTCCACGTGTCGTTCCGAACGAGCGTGGAGTTTGGGAAGTACTGAGTATCGAATCCTCCAAACAGCACGTCGCTCTGGGTCGTGAAATCGTAGCCGAACGATGCCCCAAACCGCTGAGAAGGCGCCAACGGGGTGGCCAGCCGCGTCCAATGACCCCCGGAAAACGCCCAGGTGTCGTTGTAGACCTGACCGGTGGCGGTCGAATTGTTGTAGAAGTAGGTCGCGCTGGTCCCTCCGAACATGAGCACCGCCCCTCGGGACGCGTCGTACGTCATCGAGGCGTCCCTGCGGGCCGGGGGCGTGGCGTTCGCCGGGGTCGTGAGCTCGGTCCATGTGTCCTTCGAGAACACCCACGTGTCGTTGTCGAAAAGGGTTGGATACGCCGAATAGCAGCCCCCGAACAGGACGACCTCCTGGTTGGCGGCGTCATACACCATCGAGGCACCGGACCGGGCGGGAGGGGTGTGCACGAGGGGTAGGTGGGTCCAGTTCCCCGAGACGTACGTCCAGGTCGAGTTGTATTGGGCCGCTGCGAGACCTTGGAACAGGACGACGATCCCGCCCGCCACGTCGTACGCCATGGCGGGGTCGCCAGAAAGCACGGGATAGGTTTGATTCCAAACCGGGGCCGCAGGGCCCCCCAGCACCGGACGCGGGTCGTGGGATAGCGACCGCTCCGCGGCGGCCAGGGGACCGAGGGCCAGGCTTGGGACCAACTGCCCACCTACGCGGGTGGGAATCGGAGAGACCCCGGAGCTGGAGATGGAGAAGGCCGGAACGAAGAAGAGCGCGGCGAGGAGCACCGCGGGGGCCAGCCGGGATAGCGAGGCGAGCGCGGCTTTCCCCATCCCCCGCCGACCCGACTCCTTCGGTCAGGGGGAGACTCTCGAAGGCCAATATGAATCCGAGGGAGATTTTCGCTTCTCCCCGGGGGGGGCTGCTCCCGTGCGCGGCGAACCTATTAGGCGCACCTCCGTTCGCGCGCCAATGGCGAGTAGCCGGGCGGCGGCCCGTCGTGTCACTCCCTCCGAACCGGTGGTGCCGAGCCCGGCCGGTCGCGCGCTGGACGCGAAACGGCGATGGGAGGCGGAGGTGCTGACATCCGCCCTCGCTAAATCGGCCGAGCGCAAGGAACGGTTCGAGACGCTTGGCGGGATCGAGGTCCCGCGAATTCAGGTGCCTGCCCCGACGGATTCGTTCGACCGGATCGGCTACCCCGGCCAGTACCCGTACACGCGCGGGGTTCACCCCACGATGTACCGCGGCCGAGTCTGGTCGATGCGGATGTTCTCGGGGTTCGGCACCCCGGAGGACACGAACCGCCGGTTCCACTACTTGCTCGCCCACGGCGAGTCGGGGCTCTCGATCGCCTTCGACGACCCGACGCTGTACGGCATCGACGCCGACGACAAGGAGGCGCTCGGGGAGGTCGGAAAGTGCGGCGTGAACGTCTCCTCGCTCCACGATATGGACCGGCTCCTCAAGGGAATCCCCCTCGCCGACGTGACGACGAGCATGACGATCAACGGCCCTGCGAACATCGTCTGGGGGATGTACATCCTCTCGGCCGAACGGGTGGGCGTGCCCCGCGCCCAACTGGGCGGGACGACGCAGAATGACATCCTGAAGGAGTACATTGCCCAGAAGGAGTTCCTCTACCCGCCGAAGCCCGCTCTCCGCCTCGTCATCGACACGATCGAGATGTCGATGCGCTCGATGCCGAAGTGGAACCCGGTCTCGATCTCCGGCTACCACATCCGCGAGGCCGGGTCTACGGCGGTGCAGGAGCTCGCATTCACCCTCGCCGACGGGATGACCTACGTCGAGGAGGCCAAGCGCCGCGGCCTCCCGGTCGATGAGTTCGCGCCCCGACTCTCGTTCTTCTTCAACAGCCACAACGACTTCTTCGAGGAGATCGCGAAGTTCCGAGCGGCGCGGCGGCTGTGGGCCGAGGCGATGCGCGACAAGTTCGGCGCGAAGAAGGAGCGGTCGCTCTGGATGCGATTCCACACCCAGACCGCCGGGTGCTCCTGCACGGCGCAGCAACCGGAGCTCAACGTGGTCCGGACCACCATCCAGGCGCTGGCCGGGGTGCTCGGGGGCACCCAGTCGCTCCACACGAATTCGTACGACGAGGCACTGCAGCTCCCGACCGAGGACGCGGTTCGGATCGCGCTCCGGACCCAGCAGATCCTCGCGCACGAGAGCGGCGTCGCCGATGCGGTCGACCCGTTCGGTGGGTCGTACTACGTGGAGTGGTTGACGGACAAGATGGAGGAGGAGGCCCGGCGGTACTTCGACCGGATCGACCAGTTGGGGGGCGTCGTCGCCGGGATCGAGCGCGGGTTCTTCCAGCGCGAGATCCAGGAGGCGTCGTTCCGGTACCAACGCGCCGTGGAATCCGGCGAGCAGAAAGTCGTCGGTGTGAACGCGTACACCCTGGATGCCCCCATCCACGTACCAAGGCTCCGGATCAGCGAGCAGGCGCGAACGGCCCAGTCGAAGCGACTGCGGGCGCTGCGAGCGAAGCGCTCGGCGAGCAAGCACGCCAAGGCGCTCGAGTTGGTTCGGAAAGCCGCGCGCGATCCGGAAGCGAACACGATGCCGGCCGTGCTCAAGGCCCTCGCCGCCGAAGCGACCCTGGGGGAGATCGTCCACGCCTTCCAGGACGTCTTCGGCAGCTACCGGGAGCGGTCGACCTACTAGCGCGCCCAGCGCGCGGGGGTTCGTCATGCCGAAGCACGCGAAGGCGAACGCCGCGTCGGCCGCCCCCCACCCGGACTACGCGCAAGCCGTGGCGCGCCTCTCGGCCCGCCGGCGGTTCGGGATTCGACCCGGGCTCGAAACGATCCAGGGATTGCTCGCCGAGCTCGACCACCCGGAGCGAGCGTTCCGGTCCATCCACGTCACCGGCAGCAAGGGGAAGGGCTCGGTGACCGCGATCGCCGCCAGCGTCCTCTCCGCGACGGGGGCGAAGGTCGGACGATTCACCTCCCCGCACCTGCTCAGCTACCGGGAGCGGATGGAGGTCGATGGGACGCCCATCTCCCCGGCGGCCGTGGTCGAGGGTCTCGCCCGGGCCGAAGCGGCGACGTCGGCGGCGCTCCGGCGGGGCACGATCGAGCGGGAGCCGACGTTCTTCGAGATGACGACCGCGCTCGCGTTCGACTGGTTCCGGACCGAGAAGGTCGACGCGGCGGTCGTCGAAGTCGGGCTGGGGGGACGACTCGACTCCACCAACGTCCTCGACGCCCCCGTTGGGGTGATCACGACCATCGAGCTCGAGCACGTCGAGATCCTCGGCCCGACGCTCGCGCACATCGCCCGCGAGAAGGCGGGAATCCTCCACCCGGGGATGACGGCCGTCGTCGGCGAGACGAAGCCGACGCCTCTCCTGGCCATTGACCAGATCGCGCACCCCCTCGGCGTCTCGGTTTGGCACCTCACGGCCGAGATCGCGGTGGGGGACCGGACCATCGGAGAGTGGGGGCAGGAGTTCGACCTTGCCACCCCGCACCACGCCTACGAGAAACTCCGGCTTCCCTTGCACGGAATCGTCCAAGCCGGGAACGCGGCTTTGGCCATCGCTGCCGTCGAGCGGTTTCAAACCGCCGGCGGGAGAGCGCTCCCCGAGAGCAAGGTCCGCTCCGGCCTCCAATCGGTCCGTTGGCGAGGTCGGTTGGAGAAGTTCGGAACCCGCCCGGAGGGTTGGCTCGATGTCGCGCACACGCCGGAAAGCGCGCGGGCGCTCGCCCAATCCCTCGCCGAGATCAACCCACTCGCGGACCCGAACGGGAACGCGGTCATCTTCGGCTGCCTCGCCGAGAAGCGAGCCGACGAGATTCTGGAGGCGCTGTCCCCCTTGGCGACCACCGTCGTCGTGGTGCCGGTCCGTTCGGCACGCGCCCTCGACACCGGTTCGATGCGGAGGAGCGCCGAGGGTCGGTTCCCGAAGATCGTAGTCGCACCGGACATCGCAACCGCCTGGCGGCTCGCTCGCGCGGCGGCCGACCCCGACGGGTTCGTTCTCGTCACCGGGAGCGACTACCTCGTCGGCGATCTCATCGGGGAGGTCGAGGGCCGACCCGAGGCCGAGCCGGACCTCTCGGATCCCGGAGTGGCGCACCCGTCCGAGGGTTCGGCGCGATGACGGCGTCCGAGACGCTCGACTGGGAGGTGCTCCTCGACCGGCTCGGCGAGTTCTATCATGCGGGGGACTGGCGCGTTCCGTATCTCCGAGACCACGCCGAGGACCCGTTCCAGGTCCTGATCGGCACGATCCTCTCCCAACGGACCCGGGACGAGAACACCGACCGGGCATCGGCCCGGCTGTTCGCGAAGTATCCAGACGCCCGTTCGCTCGCGAAGGCGTCGGCCAAACAGATCGAGCCGTTGATCCGGGAAACCGGGTTCTATCACACCAAGGCGAAGGGAATCCACAACTGCGCCCGCGAGATTCTCGACCGGTTCGGCGGGGTGGTTCCCCAGACCCTCGAGGAACTTCTGACCCTCCCGAGCGTCGGCCCGAAGACCGCGAACTGCGTACTCGTGTTCGGGTACGGGATTCCGGGGATGCCCGTCGACACCCATGTCCACCGGATCTCGAACCGGCTCGGGGTCGTCCGGACCAGGACCCCGGAGGAGACCGAGGCCGCGCTCCGCGCCGTCGTTCCGGAGCGATACTGGATCCCCGTCAACCCGGTCCTCGTGCAACACGGCCAGAACCTCTGCGGACCGTACCGTCCGCGGTGCGAGGCGTGCCCCATCGCGACGCTCTGCGCGACCGGGCGGGCCCTTGCCGAGGGCCGGAATCCCCCCCGCCCGCAAGACCGTCCGCCGAAGGACCGCCGTCCGAACGCCGTCGGCCCACGCCCAAAGGCCAAGCCCAGGCGGCGGCCAGTCCGCTGAATCGGTGGGCGTCCCACCGTTCCGCCTCCTTCCCTTGAGGGATGGCGGCGGATCCGGGCCGACGGGCGCTTCCGACAAACGGGAAGGGTTTTCCCCCGACGCGACTCGGTCGAAATGGATGGACCCGGCGGAGTACGACCTCGCGTTTTTCCATCGGGAAGGATTCCAGCGGCGTGCCTGTGAAAGCTGCGGGTCCGCGTTTTGGACCCTCGGAGATGCCACCCGGTGCCAGGAGGCTCCATGCTCCCCATACGCGTTCATCGGGGCGCCGGGGTTCGCGAAGCCCCAGAACCTGCGCGAGATGCGCGAGACGTACCTCAGTTTCTTTGAGCGGCGCGGTCACACCCGGCTTCGTCGGTACCCTGTCGTGGCCCGGTGGCGCAACGACGTGTTCTTCACGCAGGCGAGCATCTACGACTTCCAGCCGTGGGTGACGAGCGGGACGATCCCGCCGCCGGCGAACCCGCTCACAATCTCCCAGCCATCACTTCGGTTCATCGACCTCGACGAAGTCGGCCGCTCGGGCCGCCACTTCACCGAGTTCGAGATGATGGCCCACCACGCGTTCAACCGGCCGGACCACGAGGTCTACTTCAAGGACAAGACGGTGGAGTTGTGCCACGAACTCCTCACCGTCGAGCTCGGCGCGAACCCGCGCGGGATCACCTACAAGGAGGAGGAGTGGGAGGGCGGGGGCAACCTCGGTCCCTCGCTCTCCGTCGGTCTCGCGGGGATGGAGCTCGCCACCCTCGTGTTCATGGAATACGTCCGGGACGGGGCGACCGTCAAACCGATGCCCCTGACGGTCGTCGATACCGGCTACGGACTCGAGCGATTCACCTGGATGTCCCAGGGGTCGAAGAACGCCTACGAGTCGGTGTTCGGTGAAGCGTACGAAGAACTGCGGCGGACCTTCCCGCCCGAAGAGACCGCCATCCTGCTCGACCACGCTCGGGCGCTGAACTTCCTGATCACGGACGGTGTGGTCCCCTCGAACTCGAAGGAGGGGTACTTCGGTCGGCTCCTGATTCGCCGGATGCTGCGCCTCCTCGACAAAGTCCCGGAAGCGCCCGAGATCACCGCCGTACTCGACCGGGCCGGCCGGGACATGTCCGAGGACTTCCCGGAGATCAGCCTCAACCGGGACGACCTCCACCTCGTTGTCGAGGCCGAGGTCGAGCGGTACCGCGAGGCGATCGATCGGGCACGCGACCAGGTGCATCGGCAGGAGGAGCGGACGGTCAGTTCCGGCGGCACCATCACCGGCGACGACCTCGTCGCGTGGTACGATTCTCTCGGGATTCCCCCGGAGCTATCGGTCGAGTCGCTGGAGAAGCCACCCGCCATCCCGGAAGATTTCTACGCGCGGGTCGCGAAGCGTCACGAATCCGGGACCGCTCGGACGGAGTACGCCGAAGCGCCGTCCTCCGGCCCGGAGATCCCGCTCGATACGCCCGCGACCGACGTTCGGTACTACCTCGACCCGTACACCCTCTCGTTCGAGGGGCACGTGGTCTTCGCCTCGGGAACCTCCGTCGTCCTCGACCACACGTACTTCTACCCGACCGGCGGCGGTCAGATCACCGACACCGGGCACCTGGGGGACGCGGCGGTGCTCGAGGTCCTGCGGCGTGGACCCTGGGTTGTCCACCGTGTCGATTCCCCCACCCACCTT
>JAKIVT010000002.1 GCA_022750415.1 Thermoplasmata archaeon | reverse complement strand
CGCGGTGCCGACAAGGAGGAGCCGGCGAGGAGCGCGCGGAGCGATTTCGCGACCTGGCGCTGCTCGGGAAAGTTGCGCAATTCCCCCAGCCGGTCGTCGAGCGCCTCCGGGTCCCCCTCCAGGGCGTCGAACGAGAGGGCGGCGGCGATGAGCGCGGCGTCGAAGAGGGACGTCGCGTCGGCGAGAGCGAGCGTCAGATACGACGTCATCAGCGACGTGCCGTTGACCAAGGCCACCCCCTCCTTCTCCGCCAGTTCGAGCGGGGGGATCCCGTGGTCGACGAGCACGGCGGCGGCGGGGACGCGGGTCCCATGGGGCCCGACGAACTCGCCCTCCCCCGTCAGGGCGAGGGCGACATGGGCGAGCGGGGCAAGGTCCCCCGAGGCCCCGACCGAGCCTTGCGAGGGGACGTAGGGGGTGAGACCGCGGTTCAGGATCGCGAGCAGCGTCTCGATGACGACGGGCCGGACACCGGAGTGGCCCCGGGCGAGCGAGTTGGCCCGGACGAGGACGACGCCCCGGACGACCTCCTCCGAGAGCGGCTCCCCGGCGCCGCTCGCATGGCTCCGCACCAGGCCGATCTGGAGCTCCTTCGCCTGGGCGGAGGGCACGATCTTGTCCGAAAGCTGGCCGAACCCCGTGGTGACCCCGTAGACCGGTCGGCCCCGCCGGACGGCCGCCTCCACCACGGCGCGGCTCGCCAGGACCGCGGCCCGGGCGTCGGGCGAGAGCGAGACCGTCGAGCGGCCCCGGACGACGGAGAGGAACTGCTCGAGGTTGAGCGAATTCCCGTCGATGGGCAGGCTCTCGGTCACGGTCCTCCTCGGGAGCGTCTCCGCGATGGGCCGCGCCGGGAGGCCCGGCCCGGCCTCACGCGGGCGCCGGGTAGACCATCTCGCCGCCGACCTTCTGCATCGACGGCACGCGCATCGTCTTCGCGCCCTTGGACTTCCAGAACAATTCCGCGATCTCCTGGACCTTCTTGCTGAGCTCCTGCGCGTCGGCGAGGTTGGTGCCCTGCCGCGCCTTGGAGGCCGCCTTCATCGCGGACCAGAACGTCTCGTGGAGGGTCGGGAACGTCTTCGCATGGTCCGGGGTGAAGTAGTCGCCCCAGAGGACCCGCAATTCGGCCTTGACCCGCTCGGAGTGGGTCTCCTTGACGGCCATGTACCGGGCGAGCTTCGCCTGGTACGTCTCGACGTCCTCGGGCTTGGCGCCCGACGCGGGCTTCGGGAGCTCCGCGATCAGTTGGTCCATCCGGACGACGGTCAGCGCGGCGATCTGCGCCTCATGGGGGTCATAAATCCCGCACGGGATGTCGCAGTGGGCGCGGGCGACCCGGGGCGACCGGATCCCGTCGGCGATCGTCTGAAAGACCGTGAGCTCGGACATGGGCGGTCGAACTCGGGGGGTCGCATAAAGGTGGCGACCTCCGCCGTCGAGCCGGCCCCGTTCCTCCGACGATGGAGGAGCCTCCGGGTCGTGGTCGAGGACACGAGCATGCTGCCCACCCTCGCCGCGGGGGACCGGCTCTGGGTCGACCCGCGCGCCGTTCGTTTCGGGAGTCCTCCCCCGGTCCAGTCGATCGTCGTCCTCCGGGACCCGGGCTGGGGGGGCCGATGGCTCATCAAGCGGGTCGCGGCCGTCGGGCCATCGACGGTGTTCGTCGTACGCACCGGCGTCGAGGTCCGGCCAACCGCCTCGGACACGCCGCCTCCGGACGACGCCATCGACCGGTCGGACGTCTCCCTCGGGGAGGTCTACGTCGTCTCCGACGGGGCGACAGGCGGCCGGGACAGCCGCTCGTTCGGCCCCGTGCCGTATCGAACCCTCATCGGGGTCGCCTGGTGGCGGTACGCCCCGAGGGAACGGGCCGGTCCGCTTCGAGTCTCCGACCCGCCGTAACGGGGTGGGATCCTCGGCCGTTGCCGGCCACCGGAGTTCCGATCTCCGGCCACCCCCGGCGGATTCATGTCCCGGATTCGCCTCCGTCGGGAGAGCGGGCATGGCGTCAGGGGAAGTCGTCGTCACGCCACTCGACATCCGGCTGCTCGCCGCGCTGGACCGGGAGCGGTCGGTGGTCGCGGCCGCCCGCTCCGTCGGGATTTCGCGAGACCGGGCCGTGTACCGACTGGGTCGCCTCCGTCAGAGGGCCGGGGGCCCGCTCGTCTCCGCGAGCCGGGGAGGCGCCAGCGGGGGCCGCAGTGGACTCACCGCCCGGGGACGCGCGGTGCTGGCCGGCGGAGCCGAGGCCGTCGCGTGGCCATCGGGAGCCGTCCCGCCCCATCGGCAAGGCTTCACCGGCATCTTTCGGAGCCAGCCCGAGCCGCACGTCGTCGCCGCAGACGGATTCTCTGCCGCCGTGGCGTTCGCGGCCGAGGAAGGAGCCCGCGTGTCCGTTACGGTCGATCCCGAGGCGATCGTGGTGGCAATCGGTTCGATCCGGTCGAGCGCCCGCAACGTCTGGGCCGGCGCCGTGGAGAAGGTCCGCAGCCCGCCGGGGGGCGGCCGGAGCGGCCGCCGGGAGGTGACGGTACGGATCGGCTCCCGGCGGCTGCGGGTCGCCGTGACCGCCCGCTCCATCGTCTCGCTCGACCTACGGCCCGGTCGGCAGGTGACGCTGCTCGCGAAGGCGACGGCGGTCCGGCCCGTTGGACTTACTCGCGGATCCCGTCGGGCGTGAGCGCGTAGACCGCTTCCCCTTCGGGGAGGTTCGGCGAATCGATCAGCCGGGCGATCCGCTTCGGGGGCTTCGATTTCCGGAGATAGAGACGGTACGTCGACGCATGGGCGACGATGTTGCCGCCAATCGGACGCGTCGGGTCGCCGAACAGGATGTCCGGCCGCGCCGACACCTGGTTCGTCACGATGATCGCCGCGTTGTACGTGTCGCCGAACTTGAGGAGCTCGTGGAGGTGCTTGTTGAGCAGCTGCTGGCGGGGCGCCAGCTCGGCCCGCCCCGCGTACTCCGACCGGAAGTGGGCGGTCAGGGAGTCGACGACGAGCAGCCGAATCGGCTTCTCGCGCGCGAGCTCCTGCGCCTTGGCGACGAGGAGCATCTGGTGGTTCGAGTTGTACGCCCGGGCGACGTGGATCTTCTTCAGCGCCTCGGTCGGGTCCATCGAGAGCGCCTTCGACATGTCGACGATCCGCTCGGGGCGGAACGTGCTCTCCGTGTCGATGTAGACGACCTCGCCGTTGAGCCCGCCTTGGTCGACCGGGAGCTGGACGGTGACCGCCGCCTGGTGGGCGATCTGGGTCTTCCCGGTCCCGAACTCGCCGGCGAACTCCGTGATCGCCTGCGTCTCGATTCCCCCCCCGAGGAGCTCGTCGAGGGACCGCGCCATCGTCGTGATCCGGCCGATCTTCTTCCGTCGCTCCAGGAGGATGGTACCGACTTCGAACCCACCGACGTCGGCCTGCCGGCGTGCCTCGCCGATGATCTTCTGCGCGATGGTCGTGCCAATCTCCGCGGCCTCGGCGATGTCGCCGGGCGAGGCGACCGCGAGTTCCATCAGGTCGGTGTAGCCGGCCTCCCGGAGCTTCTCCGCCGTCGCGGCGCCGACACCAGCGAGGTCCTCCAAAGCGACCTCGCGCTTGGGCGGTTCTTCGGCGGGCGGCGTAGGCTTGGCAGCGGGTTTCGTCGGCACGATGGCTCGAACGAGGGCGGGGGGGATAAGGCGTGCGGAGACGTCGTGAAACGGCGAACGATGCTCGCCAATCCGGCGCTTGCCGGTCTAGCTGTTCGGGACGAACGGGTCGCCCGTCAGCCGTTGGAACACGGTGGTGTAGAGGCGGCTCACTTCGTCGATCAGCAGCGGGGGGAGCGGGGGGATCGGGGGCTCCTCCGCCTTCCCTTCGCGGGCCGCGTTGAGGGCATCGTAGTAGCCGGTCGACCGGTAGTGCTGCCGGACGAACTCTTTGGAGAACTCGACCTGGCGTCCCCGCTCGAACGCGGCCCGGTCCCAGAACCGGTCCTCGTCCGCGGTCCCGAACGTGTCGACGACCATGAGCTGGCCGGATTCGTCGATCGCGAATTCTTTCTTCCCGTCGACGTGGATGAGGCCGCGCGGCTCGATCTCCTTCTCCATCGCCGCGTCGATCTTCAGGATCATCTCCTTCACCCGGTCCACCTGCCGGACATCGAGCCCGCTCAGCTCCCGGGCTTCCGCCGCGGTCAGCAGCCGGTCGATCGGCTCGAGCTTCGTCGTCATCTCGAAGAACGGCGCGGGAAGCTTCTCACCGTACGCGAGCGGCTTGCCCGCGGGGAAGCCGAGCGTCTCCGCCCGGACCTTGCCGGCCTTGATCCGGTCCCAAATCGAACCGGCGATGTAGTACCGAACGATGAACTCGAGCGGGACGAGGTAGTTCTTCGGGTGGGCTCCGAGCGTTTTCGGGTCGGGGACGACCTGGACCCGCTTCACCCGCATGGCCGTCGGGGCCGACAGCGCGAGGAAGTGGTGGGGAATCCCGAGGGTGCCGCAGAGCTGGAACCAGTGCGCCGCGGTCCGGGCGAGCGTCTCGCCCTTGTGAGGGATCTCGCTCGGAATGTGCTTGTCGAAGACCGAGATGTCGTCAGTGAACCGGAACTCCAGCTCGGTCTTCGAAATCTCGTAGACCTCCTTGACCTTCCCCCGGCGAAGGAACTTCGGTGCGGCCGGGCTGGCCCCCGCGGAGCGCTTGACGGGTGTCGGCACGGTCGTCCGACCGCGGTCGGTTACAAAGGCTCTGCGGAGTCCGGGGGGAACGCGAGAGGCTCCGGGCCCGATGGGGCGGCGGGCCGCTCGAAACTCACGCGATGGCCGGGCCGCTCTCGGGACGCTCCGGGTGGCCCGGCTTGCCCGTCGACCGGCGGAGCCGTCGAAGCCGCGCGATGACCACGACTTCGAGCAGTGCAGCCCCTCCAATCTGGACGTAGAGGATCCAGCCGAAACCGGTGATCGCCCATACCGCCGTTCCGACGGCAGCGATCCCCAATAAGCCGAAGATCATCGTCAGAAAAGCCCCTTGGATTCGAGGACCTCGAACCCCCATCAAGGGCGGCATCGACCCGATGCCCCGCTGGAGGGTCAGAATCGCGAGGGTGACGAGGACCAGCCCCCCGCCCACGAGCACGAAGGAAAGCGCGCTCCCCGGTTGGACCAGCTGGGACCCCACTACCGCGAGGACCACGCCACCCAGGAGCAGCGTCCACCACCAGGCGGGGAGTCTAGGGGCGGACGGGGCGGTCGGCGTCACCACGAGGTACCTACGAGCCGGGGGAGCCGCCGGACCCGATGACCGCATCGGCCGCGGGGAACGCGGCCCGCGCGGCCTTAGACGGACCGGGCGTGCAGCGAGGTGATCGGTCGGAAGCCCCGCTTCGCGTAGAATCGGACCGCGATCTCGTTCTGCGTGGGGAACTCAGCGGTGACGACGCCGGCTCCTTTCTCCTTCAATCGCGCGGTGACCTCGCGGAGGAGGAACTCCCCGACGCCCTTGCGCCGGTAGAGCGGGAGCATGTAGATGTCGACGATGACCCCCTCGCGCTCCGGCGTGTAAAAGGGCCGCTCACGGATCAGCGCGCGGACGACGCCGACGACCTTGTCCTTGTCCGCGCCGACCCCTTCGGCGGCGAGGAGCACCGCGTTCGGGTTCGTGACATCCCGCTTCAGGATCTCCTCGGCCTGCGATTCGACGTCCTCGCGGACCTTGAGGAGCGGGTCGAACTCTTCGTTGAGCCGCTTCAGTCGGACCAGGAGTGGAACGAGCGCCGGCACGTCCTTCGCGGTCGCGGCGCGGAGATGGATCGGGATCGTCGCGGTCGGGTTCGATTTTTCTTGCGTCACGGTTTCTTCCTCGGTTCGTTTCGTTCGTCCGGCATCGGGGCGATCAGTCCCGCTTTCTCGAGCGCCTTCGCCAGGAGGGCCGGTCGCGCCATCCGGGCCCGGGCGCGCTCGAGGAACTCCGAGCGCGAGTGCCGTCGCCGGGCGAGGCCGAGCTCGACCGCCTTGACCGCGACCGCCGCCGCGACGTGGGGGAAGACCCCGGCTTCCCCCATGGTCGGCAAGATGTGCGTCGGGGTGAGGCCGACGTCCTCGGCCCGGGCCGCGAGCTCGTAGGCCGCGGCGAGGACGAGCTCGTCGGGGATCGAGCGGGCTCGGGCGTCGAGGACGCCGCGGAACACCCCCGGGAAAATCAGCGAGTTGTTCACCTGGTTCGGGAAGTCCGAGCGCCCGGTGGCGACGATGGCCGCTCCGGCGTCGAGCGCGGCGGAGGGGTAGATCTCCGGCACTGGGTTCGCCAGCGCGAAGACGATGGAGCTCTTCGCCATCCGGCCGATCTCGTCCGGCTTGACGGTGTGGGGACCCGGCGTCGACGCCGCCAACAGCACATCCGCCCCCACGAGGGCGTCCGAGAGGTTCCCTTTCCGGCCCCCCCCGTCAGTGGCGAGCGCGATCCGGTACTTCCACGGGTTGTGGAGCATCAGTTCGTCGAGGTCGACCCGTTCGGCGTGGAGAATCCCCTTCTGGTCGACGAGAGTCAGCTCCGACGGGTCGTGTCCGAGGGCAATGAGCAGGCGTGCAGTGGCGAGGTTGGCCGCTCCGGCCCCGAGGAGGACCGTCCGCGTGTGGCCGATCGTGCGTCCCGTAAGCTTGAGCGCGTTGAGGAGCCCGGCCACCGTCGATGCGGCCGTCCCGAGCTGGTCGTCGTGCCAGACCGGGACCGGAAGCCGCTTCTGCAGCTGCTCGAGAACGAAGAAACACTTCGGGGAGGCGATGTCCTCGAGGTTGACGCCTCCGACGGCCGGGGCGATCCGCTCGACCGTCTCGACGAGTTCTTCGGCGCTCGCGACCTGGATCGGGAGCGGGAACGCGTCGACCCCGCCGAGGTACTTGAACAGTAACGCCTTCCCCTCCATGACGGGGAGCGCCGCCTCCGGGCCGATGTTGCCGAGCCCGAGGACCCGGCTCCCGTCGGTGACGATGGCGATCGTGTTCCATCGTCCGGTCAAGTCGAACGAGGCGTCCTTGTCGGCCTGGATCGCCTTGCTGACGGCGGCAATCCCGGGGGTGTACCAGAGCCCGAAATCCTCGAGGCTCCGGACCGGGACCTTCGGGACCATCTCGACCTTGCCCTGGTAGAACTTCGCGAGCCGCACCGACCGCTCGCTGAGCGCCGCGGTCTGGGTCGCCTCCTTTTCGTCCGGGTCGGGGCGGGCCTTCCGACGGGTCCCGCGGGCGCTTCCGGACGGCGGCGCCTCGGCCTGGACCATCGGGGGCGACCGGACGACGCGACGATTTGAACGCTTCGGTCGAGTCGTTCGGTGGGTTCGTCAATTGCCGTCGGCGCGGACGAGATTTCGGGGGGAAACGCCGGTCGTTCTACGGCGTCCAGGTCGGCCCGCCGTACCCTTTCGGGAGGGTCGGTGCGATCCCTTGGCCGAACGGGTCGGGCCGGGGTGTCGGGGGGTTTCCTCCCTGCTTCCGAAGGTAGGCGTCCACCCCCTCGGCGGACCGGGTCCCGGCGGCCATCGCGTGCACGACCGACTTCCCGCCGGAGGCGAACACGCCATCGACCCCGGTCATCGTGTCGTCGTGCTTCCCTTGGGGCCACCCCTGCTTGCCGAACGCGAGGTCGAGCTCCGGGGGAAACCCGGTCAGGTCGGCCTTCTCGCCGACGGCGACCACCACCGAGTCGCACGCGAGCGTCTGCTCGGTCCCGGGAACCGGCAGTACGACGGGGCGGCCGGACGGGCCGGGCGGGCTGAGTTGCATCTGCCGGATGACGATCCCTTCGACCTTCCCGTTCCCGACGATCTGGGACGGGCCGTGGTCGAACAGGAACTGGACCCCCTCCGCCTCGGCCTCCTCGATCTCCTCGGCGCCGGCGCTCATCTCGGCCCGGCCGCGACGGTACACGACCGTCACGTCGCCGCCCTCCGCGAGGCGTCGCGCGCTCCGGACCGCGTCCATGGCGACGTCGCCGCCGCCGATCACCACGACCTTCTTCCCGAGCACGACGGGCGGCCCCTTGTTCGTCTCGGTGAGGAGGTCGATGGCCGCGTAGACGCCGGGGAGCTTCTCCCCCGGGACGCCGAGGCTGTTGTAACCGGGCGTGCCGAGCGCGAGGTAGATCGCGCGGTACCCCGCGGCGCGAAGCGTGTCGAGAGTAAAATCCCGGCCGAGCCGCTGGCCCATTTGGAACGCCACATCGAGGCGGCGGAACCGGGCGACGTCGAGCTCGAGCTCGTAGCCGTCCATGTGGTACTTCGGGATCGCCCCGACCTGGCCACCCAGGAACGGCTCGGCCTCGTAGACGGTGACCGAGTACCCCCGGATGCCGAGCTCCCAGGCGGCCATCAGACCGGCCGGCCCGGCGCCGACGATGGCGACCCGCTGGGAGACCGGGGCGCTCGGGACGTACTCGACGTCGGCCTTTCCGAGCTCCATCGCCGCCCGTTTCAGCTGGCGGATCGCGATGGCACCGCCTCGCTCGTGCATGATGCAGGCGTCTTCGCAGAAGTGGTAACACACCTTGCAGAGGGTGGTGCCGAGGGGATTTTCCCGGAGGACCACGGTCGCCGCCCGGTCGAAATCCCGCTGGGCGATGGCGAGGATGTAGCCGCGGGCGTCCTGCGCGATCGGGCACGCCTGGACGCAGTACGGCATGGCGCACTGCAGGCACCGTTGCGCCTCGATCACCGCCTCGTCGGGCGGGTACGCGTGCTTGATCTCGATGAAGCTCGACACCCGGTCGCGGGCCGGCTCCTCGGGGATCGGGAGTCGTTGGTAGCGCGAGTCCTCGTCGGTCGGCATGATCTCGTTCGGCCGGTCCGGAGGCGCGAACGCCGCCGCAATGGACCCCCCAGGGGGTTCCGGCACCGGCTTCGGGACTCGACCGGAGGGGGGGTAGCGATGGGCGAGTAAATCGCCTTGGATGGTCCGGCCGCGCGGCCGCCGCGAGGCTACTTATGCCTCGCACGACTGATTCCTCTCCCATGAGCGCCGCGCCACCCGACCTGCCCCACCCGTACGTCCGGCCCGACCGGGCCGGTGCGGTGCCGCTCGTCGGGCCGGTCGAGTTGAAGGCGCTGCTCGACGGGCCGGACCCGCCCGTCGTCGTCGACCTCCGCACCGCAAAGGAGCGGGGGTTCGGTCACCTCCCGCACGACCGCTCTCTCCCGCTCGCCGAGCTGCCGAAGCGGTTCGAGGAGCTTCCGAGGGACCGCCCGCTCGTCGCGTACTGCCAGTTCGGCTCCGAAGCGCGGCGCGCCGTCGACTTCCTGCGCTCCCGCGGGTTCTTCCTGGCGGCGGCGCTCGAAGGAGGGATCGACGAGTACGCCCGGCTCGCCGACCCGGAGATCCCCCGGTACGGCTCCGACGTCCGGGATGGGACGCTCTGGCTGCGCCAGTTCCCCCGGCCCGATACCGGTTGTCTCGCCTACCTTGTCGGGGACCCGGAGACGGCGAAGGCCGTCGTCGTCGACCCGGGCCGCGACCCCTCCCCGTACCTGCGGGCCCTCGCCGACGGAGGCTGGCAGCTCGTCGGCATCGTCGAGACCCACACCCACGCCGACCACCTCGCGGGCCACTCGGCCCTGCACGAGAAGACCGACGCCCCGATCTTCCTCGGCCACCGGTCGCCGGCGCAGTATCCCCACCGCCCCCTCGCGGAGGGGGATGCGCTCCCGTTCGGCAACGACGCGATCCACGTACTCGAGACCCCGGGCCACACCCGCGACCACCTCACGCTCCGGGTCCGGGACAAGATCTTCACCGGTGACACTCTCCTCATCGGAGCGTGCGGCCGGACCGACCTCGGCGACGGCAGTCCTGAGCTCCTCTACGAAAGCCTCACCCAGAAACTGCTGACGCTACCGGACACGACCGAGGTCTACCCGGCCCACTTCGGGCGACGCCACGCGCTCGTCGAACGGTACTGCTCGACCGTGGGCTTCGAGCGGGCGACCAACGAGGCGCTCCGCCAGGGGAGCCGCGCCGCGTTCCTCGCCTACATGACCGAAGGGTGGCCACCGAAGCCGGCCGAGTTCGACCGAATCGTCGCCGAGAATCTCGCCCTCTGAACGGCGGGTTTCCCGTCGTGCAAGCCGGTTGACTGCGCCGCCGGCGACAACCGTTAAAGAAGCCGCCCGGCTCGGCGGCGGTCCGATGACGGTCCGCATCGCCCTCACCGGCCCGTTCCCCCGCTCCGAGGTCCTCGTCGCCGCGACGCGGGACGGCGACCGCGGCCGGGCCACGCCGGAGGCGGTCGAGGCGCGGTACGCGGAGGCCGAGCGGGACGTCGTGGCGCTCGAAGGACGGCTCGGCTTCGACGCGGTCACGGGCGGCTCGCTCCGATGGGCCGACCTGTTCCGTCCGTTCGCGGAGGGGTGGCGCGGGTTCACGGTGGGCCCGGTCACCCGGTGGTTCGAGACGAACACGTTCTACCGGCAACCGATCCTGCACGCCCCACCCGAGCGGGTCCCCGGCGTCGTTCGGGGCGCGCTTCCCGGAGCGACCCTGGTGCCGCCCGGTCAGGCGAAGGTGATCCTCCCCGGCCCGTTCACGTTCGCCGGGCTCCTCGACAACCGGTCCGGCGAGACGCGGGAGGCGCTCACCCATCGCTTCGGCCGGCTCCTCGCCGAAGAGGTCCGCGACCTCCGCGCCGCGGGATACGCCACCTTCCAGTTCCAGGAGCCGCTCCTCGTCGTCGACCCGCCGGAGGGACCCCTCGCCGAAGCGGCGGTCGCCGCCTACCGGGACATCGGAGCCGCGGCCGACGGGGCGACCTCGATCGTCTGGACGTACTTCGGCGACGCGGTCCCGGTCCAACCCCTCCTGGCCCGACTCCCGGTCTCCGTCGTCGGCTTCGACCTCGCGGAGACCGAGCCCGACCGGATCCACGCTCCGCCCGACCACCGCGGGATCGGACTCGGCTGCCTCGACCCGCGCACCACGCTCCCCGAGGACCCCACCGAGGTCGCCCGGATTGCCCGTGCGCTCCAGGCCGAGGGGAAACCGCGGGAGCTGTGGCTCGGCCCGGGGGGACCTCTCGACCTCCTTCCGACCGAGGCCGCGGCGCGGAAGCTCCACGTGCTCCCGGCGGCGAAGCAGCTCCTTGCCCCGAACGGGGGGTCCCGATGAGCGGACCGTTGTTCCCGGCCCAAGAGATCGGGAGCCTCGCGAAGCCGCGGTGGCAGCTCCTCGGCCAGCGGGGCGAACCGCTCGACGCCGCCGCCGTCCGCGAGTTCACGAGCTGGAACGACCGGGTCCACTTCGCCGATGCCTCCGACCCGTCGGTCCGGGCCTTGCTCGAAGGGCGTGCGCGCGAGCTCGGCCCGGGCCCGGTGCGCGACCTCGGGGCCTCGTTCGCTCTCCGCTACTTCGAGTGCGTCGGGCTCACCCGCGTGTACGATGGGGAAGCGCGGCGGATCGAGATGTACGAATACCCGATCCGTCAGATGCGGGGGTTCCAGTTCCTCGGGCACGTCCGCTCGTTCGACAACAAGTACTACCTGAAGGCGGCCGGCACCGGCGAGGTCCGGCTCGAGCGACCGTACCACGTCGAAGAGTTCGATTACGTGAAGGCCAAGGCCACCGGGATTCCAAAACTGCCGATCACCGGCCCGTACACCCTCGCCGACTGGTCGTACAACGAGCACTATCTGGGCCGGGAGGCCGGATGGAAGGGACCGGCGGCCCGCCGCCGGGCC
This sequence comes from Thermoplasmata archaeon, assembly GCA_022750415.1. Taxonomy (GTDB): domain Archaea; phylum Thermoplasmatota; class Thermoplasmata; order Lutacidiplasmatales; family UBA184; genus Lutacidiplasma. The sequence continues at coordinate 82,342 of JAKIVT010000002.1, read as the reverse complement.
CAGCGGGAGTTCGTGGTGGCGATCGCGAAGCATGCGATCCGACCGACCCTCCAAGCGCTGATCGAGCACGGCTGCCGAGTGATCCAGATCGACGAGCCGGCCGCCGGAACCCACCCGGAAGAGGCCGACATCGTGGCCGAGGGATTCAACGCGGCGACCGAGGGGCTCGATGCGACGTTCTCGATGCACATCTGCTTCTCCGATTACCGCTCGCTGTTCCCGGCGCTCCTGGAAGCGAAGAACTGCCAGCAGTGGGCCTGGGAGTTCGCGAACCGGGACACTGACGAGCGGGACGGCTACGAGGTCCTGAACATGTTCCGCGAGTACGACGACCACCGGGAGGTCGGGCTTGGCGTCGTCGACGTCCACCGCAACGAGGTCGAGAGCGCGGAGAAGGTCGCCGACCGGATCCGGCGCGCGGCAAAAATCCTCGGGGACCCGTCCCGGATCTGGGTGAACCCGGACTGCGGGCTCCGGACCCGCAGCCTCGACATCGCCTGGCAGAAGCTCCAGGCGGTGGTCGACGGGGCGAAGCTCGCCCGCGCCGACTTCGAGCGGGCCGGCTAACCGGTCGACCGGGTCAGGACCTCGGCACCGTCGGCGGTCACGAGCACCGTGTGCTCGGCCTGCGACACCCAGCCGCCGCCCGCTTCGACGAACACGGGGTAGGTCTGCAACTGCTTGCGGACCTTCGCGAGCGCCGGGCGGTCCGCGGGCTCGACCCAACGGGCGGTGAATGGGAGCGTGCGAAACCGCTCGTACATCCGCGCGACCACCGGGTCCGACGGGCCCGGGTCCCGCCGGAACCGGACGATGTGGCCGAACGGTCCGTTCTCGATCGCGCCCACCCCGTTCGTGGCGAACGGTTCGATGGCCACGACCTCCCCTTCCTCGAGGACGTCGGTGGAAACTCCCGAAACATTCGGGATCGATTTGCCGGCGTGCAACAGGTACGGCCGGATCGAGTGGCCGGAGAGGTTGCCGACGGGCTTGAGCCCGCGGGCGTGAATCGCGCCCTCGATGGCGAGGCTCAGCTCGTCGACGGCGACCCCGGCCCGGACCTGGGCGATCGCCGCCTCGAGCGCGTCGTTGACGGCCCGCAAGAGGTTCGCGTGGCGTCCGCCCCCGCCGACCTCGACCGTCACCGCCGTATCGGCGATCGCCCCGTGGATGTGGGCCCCGACATCGACCTTGAGGACGTCGCCCGCGACGAGGAGCTCTTCGTCCTCGGGAGGGGGCGTGAAGTGGGCGGCCTCGACGTTCCGGGAGAGGTTCGTCGGAAAGGCCGGCTCGGCCCCGTGCGAGCGGATGTACGCTTCCACCGCGGACGCAACCTCGCGCCGGCGCGCGCCGGGGACGGCGGCCGCCGCCCCGAGGTCGCGCGCGGCCGCGCTGATCTTGGCGGCCCGTCGCCAGTTCTCGAGGTCGTCGGGGTACGGGGCCAGGGGCCTACCCCCGGGAGACGGTCCGGGGCTTGATGCCGGTCAGGTCGACCAGGGTCGACGGCCGACCGGACGGGGCGGGCGACCCGTCGAGATAGACGGCGACCTCGCTTCCGAAGATCCGCCGGGCTTCGGCGACGGAGCGGGCCGGGGGGGCCCCGTGGCGATTCGCACTCGTGGACGTCACCGGCCCGACGAGCTCGGCAAGGGTGCGCGCGAGAGGGTGGTCCGGGATCCGGATGCCGATGGTACCGCTCGGCGAGAGGACGGAGGGGGCGAACGCCGTCTTGGCGGCGGAGCTTGCGGGGAGGAGGGCGGTGTACGGTCCGGGGAGGTGGCGGCGCATCCACGCCCTCCGCGGGGCGGTGATCTCGGCCCACGGCTCGACTTCGGCGTAGCTCGACAGCGCGACCGAGAGGGGCGTCATGGACGGCCGCGCCTTCGCCTCGATCAGACGCTGTACGGCCTGAGGGTCGTCGGCCCGGGCGCCGAGCCCGACCAAGGTATCGGTAGGGTAGACGACGAGCTTGCCCTCCCGAAGAGCCCGGACGGCGCGCTCAATCTCGCTCGGGGTGGTTTCAGGCATACTCGGACCCCACGCGGTCGTACTCGGAAAACTCCGACGGTTGGAAGAAGAGGGCGATTTCGCGAGCCGCCGAGGCCGGCGAGTCCGACGCGTGGATCAGGTTCGGGGTCACCGCGAGGGCGAGGTCCCCGCGGATCGTCCCGGGGGCAGCGGTCTGGGGATTCGTGGCGCCGGTGATCAGGCGGACGACGGAGATCGCAGAGCGACCCTCGAGGACAACGGCGAACACCGGTGCCGAGGTGATGTGCGTGACGAGCCCCGGATAGAACGGCTTCCCCTTGTGCTCGGCGTAGTGGGTCTCCGCCGTCACCGACGATACCGAGGTGAGCTTCGCGGCGACCACCCGGAGTTGCTTTCGCTCGAGGCGGCCGAGGATCTCCCCGATGAGGCCGCGCCGGACGCCGTCCGGCTTGACGAGAACGAGCGTACGCTCCACGGTCCCTTCGGCCATTGTCGCCGCCGAGTCGCGTGCCCATCAAAAGGCTTGGCGGAGGAGAAGGCGCAATGCCCAAGACCGAGACCACGCTCGACCGGCGGGGAGGAAGATGGTCGGATCGGCCGACGTCCACCCGATCGCCCGGGCGTTCGACAGCGTCGGACTCGAGTACGAGCGGGGCCGACCGGACTACCCGCCGGAGGCGGTCCGCTTCCTCGCCGAGGTCCTCGCCCTCGGACCGGGCCGGACGGTCGTCGACCTCGGGAGCGGGACCGGCAAGTTCACCCGCGCGCTCCGGCCCATCGGCGCTCGGCTCATCGGCGTCGAGCCGTCGGAAGGGATGCGGGCTGTGTTCCGGGCCCAACTTCCGGACGTCGAGGTCCTCGACGGGAGCGCCGAGGCAATCCCGCTCGGGGACGGTTGGGCCGACGCCGTCGTCGTCGCTCAGGCGTTCCACTGGTTCCGCCAGCCGCAGGCGCTCGACGAGATCGCCCGGGTCCTCCGACCCAACGGCGGGCTCGGCCTCGTCTGGAACCGACGGGACGCGACCGTTCCGTGGGTTGCCGCCTTCGGAGAGATCCTCGACGCGTACGACGCCGGCCACGTCCCGCGGACCCACCGCGGGGTGTGGAAAGCCGCCTTCGATGTCCACCCGCACTTCTCCCCGCCCGAGTCGAACGTCTTCACGTGGACTCACGAGGGGGACGTGGCGACGTTCGTCGACCGCGCCTTATCGGTGAGCTTCATCGCCTCCCTGTCGCCCGAGGTCCGGGTCCAAGTGGCGGCGGCGGTTCGGAACCTGCTCGCCGAGCACCCGGACACCCGCGGACGCGACCGATTTCAGATGCCGTACCGGACCCACGTCCACTGGGTCCGGCGTCATTGACGAGGCCGGCTCCGAACCGTTGGGAACGGTCGCATGTCTCATCTAGATTGCTAAATTGATACTCAGCCCGATACCGGGAAGTCGCCAGGAGCGACCGGGAAACGGACACGTGGAACCGGTGGGAGTCGCCGGTGTCCTCGGAGGGGGCGCGACCGTTCCGGTCCGAGATCCCCGTCGGCCACGTGGGGTCTCTAAGAACCCCGCGCACGCATCTTCTGGTCATGCCGAAGCCGACCCGAGCGAAGCCGACCGTGGAATCCTGGACCCCGCTCCCCGACACGGCCGAGCGGTTCTCGAGCGGCGTGGCGGAGTTCGACCGGTTGCTCGGCGGAGGATTCCGGCGGGGGAGCCACGTCCTGTTCGAGGTCGACGACACGGTCGGGCCCGCGGACCGGTCGCTCCTCTTCACCCCGCTCCTCCTGAATTTCCTCTATCAGTCCCGGGGCGTACTTGCTGTCCTCCCGTCCCGTGAGACGCCGCACGGGTTCCGGACCGACCTGACCCGGTGGGTCAGCCGACGGCGATTCGACACGCGCGTGCGGGTCGTCGTGTACGTCGACGAGGACGCGGAGGTACCGTACGTCGTCGACCTGTCGAAGATGAAGGTGACCGGAACACCGGCGCAGACGAAGAAGGGCGGTCGTGACGCGATGGCGAAGATGGTCACGGCCGAGAAGGCGGTCCAGGGGGTTCGGGCGAAGCCGTTCATCGAGCTGATCGCGTTCGAGATCGCCGACATGCTGTTCGGCGCCGACACGGCGACCCGGATGTTCTTCCACGGGATCAAGCGCGCTCGAATCGTCGGCAACCTCGTGGTCGGGGTCCTCCGCCCCGGTCTCGCGTGCGCCGACTCGGTCCGGGGGATGGCGGATGTGGTCCTCGGTCTGCATCGGAGCGACCTCGGCGTCGTCGTCCGGGGGATCCGCCCGGTCTTCCCGGAGCACCTGGTCGTCGTGGACGGTCGTCTCGGCCTCCCCCACGTGACGTTCCTTCCCGCGACCTAGCCTCCTCGGTCCCGGTCACGGCGGGGTCATCACGCCGAACCGGTCGATCTGGGACCGAACCCGACTGAGAATTTCCTCGGCGTCGAAGGCGAGCTCGTAGCGCCGGAAGTGGCGCTCAAGCATTGCCAGACCGTGGCGCAGCGACTCCATCCCTTCCGACAGGCGCACCCACGGTGGCCAGCCCAGCCGGTCCACGCGGATGCCGGCGGCGAGGTCGATGAACCAGGGGCTCCCGTCGGAAACGAGGATGTTGAACGGGCTCAGGTCGGAGTGGATGATGCCGGCCTCGGCGAGTCCCTCGATCCCCGCGAGGGTGGCGGCGAGGAACCGTTCGGGGTCCTCAAGTGTGGCCTTCTGGAGCATCGGGGCGGCGGATTCCGCGCTGCCAAGGTACTGCATCGAGAACATGTTCTCCACCCGGGCTCCCGGTTTCGGCACCCGAGCGCCGCCCAGGTACGCATAGGAGAGCAGCTCGAACTCGCGGACCGCACGTTGGCCCATCGACTCGAGCTTGATCGCGCCGCCTCCGCGGTGCGCCGTGCGGTACTGCCGGTACACCTTGACGGCGACCAACCGACGGGGGTCGCGGGCGAGATACACGTCGGCCTCTTTGCCGCTCCCGAGACGCTGCCCGACCTCGATGGCGAGGCCCGCGTCGAGGATGGCGTCCGCTACCTCACCGTGCGTGGGCTCGGCGAAGGCGATCTGGCCCGTCCGCACCTTCCAGTGCACGCTGCTGTCTAGGTACCCTTCGTTGGGCATGGTGGAAACCCGGCCCGGGCGTGCAAGTGGACACGGTGAGACGAGCGAACGATGCCGGCGGCCGCCGTGGGTCAGGCGAGATCAGTCGGTCCACGGCGACATGGCATCGTAGTTCGCTACCATTTCACCGGAACCTCCTGGCCCTGGGCCAATCCGGGGAGGGTCGGCGGGGATATCTAACGAGCGGGTTGCGGGGAGAACCCACGTCGAAAGTAAGTCTTATGGGAACGCCCCCCGGTCCCGGCGCCATGCCGGACCTGGGCGGGGGCCTCCTGGGATGCTACCGGTGCGCCTACGTCTGGCGCCTCCGCAAATCGCCGGTCCGGATCTGCCCTCGTTGCAAATCGACCCTGTGGGACGTTCCCCGTTTGGAGAAACCTCGTGCCACCCGTCGTCGGAACGGGGTCGGCATCGACGAGGTCCTCGGCCCGCATCGGACGGCCCTTCTCGAACTGGCGAAGTCGTTCGGGGCCACCGAACTCCGAGTGTTCGGTTCCCTCGCGCGGCATGAGTCGGGTCCCCAGAGTGACATCGACCTGCTGGTTCGATTCCCAGACCCCCCCGGAATCCTCGTCCGGATGGAGTTCGAGGAGCGACTGGAAGCCCTACTCGGACGACGCGTCGACCTCGCCACCGAATCCAACCTCCACTGGTTGATCCGGCCCCAAGTCCTCGCCGAGTGCGTCCCGGTATGAGGGGCGATTCCCTCCGGCTCGCCGACATGCTGCAGGCGCTCGAGCGGATCCGAACCTTCGCCGCCCCCGGCGCCGCGACGATGCTCGCGGACCCGAAGACGGCGGACGCCATCGCGTACGAGGTCCTGAAGCTCGGCGAAGCCGCGAGCCAGCTCTCTCCGCTCCTTCGCTCCAAGCATCCGGGAGTGCCCTGGGGCCGGCTGATCCGGCAACGGAACCAGATGGTGCACGAATACTTCCGGACGGACGAGGCGACCCTCTGGAAATTCGTCGTCCACGACCTCGACCCATTGGAGCGGGAGCTGCGGAAGATCGTGGTTCCCACCCGGAAGTAGGCCGGCGGTCTGCCGCCCCGTCCGGGGCGGAGGGCAATCGTGGAGGACCGTACGAAGTTCCGACGGCTCGGCCTTGGTCACCCCGCCCGTGCGTCGCAGCCGTCGCGCCATCGGCAGCCGCGGCACTTTCCGGGGGACGGCGTGGCGCGTCCGTCGTACGGCGCCCGGAGGGTCTCGAGGAGACGGAGCACTTCGTTTCGCGCGACGGAATTCCAGGGAACGACGCGTTGGACCCCGCCTTGGTAGACGACGATGCCATACGGCGGGGGCCGCCCGTCGGTCGATTCCAGGAGAGCGCAGTACGCCTCCACCTGAACCCGGTGGGAGGGGAAAACTCCGCTCGCGGGCGCGGTTCGGCTTTTGATCTCGACCGGGACGAGCCGACCGTCCCGAAGACGACGGATCTCATCCGGGCGACCGACGAGACCGAGCCGGTCGGACACGAGGTCGACTGGCGCCGCTCGCCCGTCGTCGGCGGCCAACATGGCTCCCGAGGAGCGCGCGCGAACGATGCGCGCGAGCGCCCACCCACCGATTCCGAGGAGCAGCGCCCCACCGAGCAATGCGACCGCGGTCCACGGGAGGGAGGGCGTCACGGAAATCTCCCCAAGATGGAGAGCGCGAGCAGCGCCAGGATCGCCGCGCCCGCCAACACGGCCACGAGCCACGGGAGAGGGGACGCCGCCGTCCATCGCCGGTCCGACCCGATCGTCCGACGGTGGTACTCGACGCCGGAGCGTTCGCGGACCAGGGAGCCTGCGGCGGGTCGCCGACCTTCGGGATGGAGCCGATAGTAGTGAGACCGGGGGCAGAACGCGAAGTCCGCGAGCTCGCTCGCCGAAACGTACCGTCGACGTCCAGAGCCCGAGGATGAACTCACGAAGCAGCGGGAGCGGCCCGGCGCATCAACCCGAGCGCTCGACTGGAACGAGGGCGGGACGGTCGGACGAGCTTACGCCGTGGCTTCGGGCTCTTTCGGCTTCTTCGTCCGGGGCTTTCGGGCGGGGGGAGCCGGTGGCAACGGAGTTTCCGACGGTTTCGACTCCGCCATCGGGGCGTCCGCCGCCGGTTCGGTGGCGGGCTTCCCCTGGACGGGGGCGGGCGGAGCTTCGACGCTCGGCGCCTTCGTCGGGGCCGCGGGAGCCGGGGCGCTGGCGGTCGAACGGTCCTTGGAGCGCTTCGACTTCCCCGCCGCCTTGCCGGCGGCCGAGCTCTGCTCGGTCTGCCGCTTGATGGCGTGGGCGCGGGTCCACTTCAATCGGTGGCCGACGCGGCCGAGGTGGAGCTGCTGCTTGCGGCACGAGGAGGAGCAGAAGTGGAACACGGCGCCGTCCCGCTTGATGAACATCGTGCCCGTGCCGGGCTCGATCTCGCCGGCGCAGAACGAACAGGAACGCTTGACGACCATCCGAGCCTCTAGCGGACCGAGAGCTTCCGCGCCTCGCGCGCGGTCTCGCGCAGGATCAGGACGTCCCCGATCCGGATCGGCCCGGCGACGTTCCGCGTGATGATCTTGCCCCGGTCGCGTCCCGCAAGGACCCGGACCTTCACCTGGGTCGCCTCGCCCGCCATCCCGGTGCGGCCGATCAGCTCGACGACCTCGGCCGGCGAGCCCTTGTCCTCCGCCATTGTCGACCCCGCGACCCGCCCGGTTACTTCTTCAGGGTCGGGTACGCCTGGGCGATCTCGTCGAGGAGGACCTTCGCCTCGCCCGGCTCGACGATGGCGATGGAAGCGGCCGACTTCGTGAGGCCGGCCGACTGGCCGAGCCGCTGCTTCTTCGGGACGTAAATGTACGGAATCCGCTTCTCTTCGCAGAGCATCGGGATGTGGACGAGGATCTCGACGGGGTCGACGTCCTCGGCCATAACGATCAGCTTCGCCTCGGAGCGTTCGGTCGATTTCGTGACCTCGTTGGTCCCGACCCGGACCTTCCCCGTCTCGCTCGCGATCTGGACGAGCTGCAGGGCCTTGTCGGCGAGTTCGCTCGGGGTGTCAAACCGTACGTAAATCGGTCGCGCCATCTCGTGTCCTCGCGTCAGCGGAACCCCTTGCGGGGCCCTCGGCTCACGGGTAGGGCGCGGGTACTCGGATTGCTATTTAACCCTGCGCTGACGGGCGGCGCGCGTCGCCGGGGGCCCCGCCGTACCGGAGCGTCTCCAGGCGCTCGACCCATTTCCCGAGGTTCGGGAACTGGTCCGGGATCGGCTCGCCGACCGTTCGGATCGGGGAGAGTCCGCCATACACCCCGCAGTCGGCGAGGCTCGGTTGCCCGAGGAGCCACTCGCGGCCTTGCAGGGTCGCGTCGACCCACGCCAGTTCCGCGTTGAGCTCGTCGCCGAACTCGTCGCGGCGGCTCTCGATGACGTGCCAGGGTCCGCGCACCCGGCTCTGGATCTCCTCGAAGATCCACCGCTCGCGGGCGTCCGTGAAGATCGCCGGCATTTTCGGGAGGGCGAACCGCCATGCCTTCTCCTCGAGGACCTGGTGGCCCCATCGGTCGATGAGCGTCGCGAGCCCGCGCTGCCCCGACGGGTACAACGTCGGCGCCGGGACCTTCGCCTCGAGGAAATCGGGGATATCGGTCCACGGGACGATCTTCCCCTCCCAGTCGAGGGCGGGGATGTAATCCTGGCCGGTCGCCGCGATCAGTTCGGTCTTGTCATGGTAGGGGACCGGGACGAACGTCGCTTCGACCTGCTTCATCGCCAACTGGATCCCGGCGCAGACGCAGTAGTGGCTCCAAGCTCCGTAGTAGAGGCGGGGATTCGTCGGCACGACCGGACGAGAAGGTCGTGGTTCATAGCCGTACGCCCGAAATGGGCGCTCCGCGAGCTCCGGATCACCCGGAGGCGTCGAGTTTGATCGCGTCCCGGATTGCCGCGCGGACCGAGACGAGCTTCGCGTCGGCCGCACCTCGGATCTTGATGTGGCGAAGCGATTTCCCCGTCCCCTCGATCGACGGATGGCGCTTCGCGAGCTCGGCGCCGCGGAAGAAGCCGAGGTTGAGGTGGCTATCGAAGATCATCAGGCAAAAGACGAGCTTCTGGCCACCCCATGCCGGGGAGTTCCATTTCACGTCCTCCACGAGGGTCGGCCCTTCCGCCCGAATCGCGCGGCGGAGCGCATCGGCGATCGCTCGCTGCTCGGGCGGCAGCGCCGAGAACACCGCCTCGAGCTTCTTCGTTCCGGCGCTGGCCGCCATTGCGCGCTCCCCTAGAATCCGACGGGCGCCTCGCCGGGATGACGAGCGAAGTACTCGGCGACGGGTTTCGCGACCTCCGCCACCTCGGCGGCGACCGCCGTCTTGAGGTCCGCCGGGTGAACCTCCCCGGCGGTCCACGCGGTCCGGAACGCGGCGGCGTCGTCGAACGTCCGGTCGCCGCCGTGCTGCGGGGCCCGGTGGATCGTGAGCGTGTTCCGCCAGGGAAACACCACGTGGAGTGCCAGCTCGACGACCGGGTTCCCCTCGACCTCCTTCGCCGGGCAGAACGCCCCCTTGAGCCGCTGGGCCACCTCCTCTGGCGTCGTGGGCAGCACGATGGCGCTCGTCGGGTCGGATTTCGACATCTTCCGCTCGGGGCCTCCGCCGGCGTCCATTCGTCCGCCTCCCTTGAGCGAGGAGACGAGCGGCGTGTGCAAGGCGACCGGGACCGGCCAATTGTAGTGGTGCGCGACCTCGCGGGCGAGGACGTGGGCGCGCCGCTGGTCGAGGCCCGCGTAGGCGATGTCGACGGGGAGCTCGAAGATGTCGGCCGCCTGCATCGAGGGGTAGAACAACTTCGCCGTGTCGAGCTGGGCCTCCTCTTCCGACCTGCCGAGGATCGTCATGGCCCGCTTCGTGCGCGCGAGCGAGGTCGTCTTCGCGACTCGGACGACCCGCGACCAGTACTCCGAGGAGCCCGTGAGCTCGTGCGCCCACCGCCAACGGGTCTGGTCCTCGGAGACGCCAAGGGCCTGGAAGGCGGCGCGCATGTAGCGCCCGGCCGCGCCGATCCGTTCGAGCGAGCCGTCGAGCTTGTCGTTGATCCAGGCGTGCCAGTCGGCGAGGAACACCGTGAGCTCGCAGCCCGCCTCCTGGAGGTCGACCATCTTGCGGGCGCAGACGAGGTGCCCGACGGTGAGCCGCCCCGAGGGTTCGAATCCGATGTACGCCCGCGGGCGCTCCGAGCGCTCGAACAGCGCGACGAGCTCCTCCCGGGTGAGGACCTCCTCGGTATGGCGGGCGGCGCGGGCGACCCGCTCCAAACGGTCCATCGGGTCGGGGAAGGAACCGACCCGCTATTTAGCCGCGGGCGGGGCCGGTCGTCGAGGGGCCGGGTCGTCGCGGGCAAAATCTATCTCGCCGCCGCGGGCTAGGACCGGAGGGGCTTCGGCATGCTTCTGAATTCGGGGGAGACGATCGTCCGGCGCGAGGACGTCGTCCCGTACCGGTGGGGCGACACCACCGGGCGCGGCACGGTCTACCTCACCTCCGCACGGATCGTGATCGAAAGCCCGCAGCACGGGTTCCTCCAGTCCGGCCATACGGAGACGGTGCTCGACCTCCCGTTGCGGGACGTCGGGAACGTCGCGGTCGGGCTGGTGCTCCGGCGCGCCCGGTACATTGTCATCGAGCTCGCCTCGGGCTCGCTGCGACTCGACGTCGTCGACCCGCCGAAGTGGCGGGAGGCCGTCTCCGCGGCCCGGGCCTCGGTCCCCCCGCCCCACGCCCGCGGCCCGGTGACCCATACCATCGAGCGGCACATCGTCAAGGTCCGCTGCCGGCACTGCGGAACGCTCTCGGACGAGATGCTCTCCAAGTGCGCGAGCTGCGGCGCCGCGCTGTAGCGGAGCCCCCGGGATGTGTCGCGCCGGCGCCTCCGTCGGCCGGCGCGGTGTCCCCGTCGTCCGCAACAAACAATATACCCCTCGGCGGAGCTAGAACGGTACTACCTCGATGAGCGAGTCGCCTGCCGAATCGTCGGCCGAACCGGAGCGCGGGGGCCGGGACGCGGCCGCCGACGAACTCGCCCAGGCCTTCGGGATCGGTCCGGCAACCGCGCGCCGATTGACCGAGGGAGGGTACTCGACCGCCGATTCGGTACGCGCGCTCAGCCGGGAGACCCTCCTCGACCTCGGGGTCTCCGCCGACGAGGCCGACCGGATCCGCTCGACCGCCCCCCCGGCCGCGCCGGCACGACCGCCCCGCGAGACCGACGACCGGCTGATGGCCCGGATGATGGGTCCCGGTCGAGGCGCGGAGCGGGCGCGTCGCAAGTCCGTCCCGGCGGGGAAGGCCTCGACTGACGTGCTCCGCAAGTGGGTCGACGGCGACGACCACGCCATGGAGGCGTGGATCCAGTCCTCCGAGCCGAGCCCCCGACGGCCGACGACGACGCCGGCCCCGGTCCCGCTCGCCCCGCTTCCTCCCGTCCCTCCCGCGGATGACTCGGCCGGGGGAGCGGGCACCGTGCGACCCGCGCCGGCGGCCCCAATCCCCTCCCAGGTCCTCGAACGGGAACAGACGGTCGTCCGGTGGCTGACTGACCTCCTCGACCGGGTCAAGAGCGACCAGTTCGACCCCCAATCGCTCCTCCAGGAGGTCCAGGAGCTCAACCGGTCCCTCTACGAGGAGCGGGCGAAGCGCAAGCAGCTCGAGGACGAGGTCGAGCACGTCAAACGCGGCTCGATCGCCGTCATCAAGTACGTTCGCGGCCGGGAAGCGAAGACGCGCGAGCAGGCGATCCAGGCGAAGGACGCCGAGATCGCCGAGCTGAAGCTGAAACTCCTCACCCTGCCGCCGATGGACGGGGAACCCGGCGCCCCCGCCGCCCCCCGTTCGGACCCCGGAGGGTCCGCCGAGCCCGGGCCGGCGAACCCGCTCGCGGAAAGCCAGCGGCGGGCCGAGGTCCAGGTCGCGGAGCAGGCGTTCGTCGAGCGCGAGGCGGAGTTCCGCCGGCGGATCGTCCAACTCGAAGGGGAGGTCCGGGCGCTCCGGGCCGAGGACGAAGCCCGTCGGTCCCACCAATCGCTCGTCGCGGCCGGCGCGGCGCTCCCGACCGAGCTGAACGAACGGCTCAAGGTCCTCGAGGGCCGCGACCGGGAGCTCGTCGTCCGGGAGAACGAGCTGCGCACCAAGTTCGAGGAGATCCGGATCGCGTCCGAGGAGGTCGAGCGCCAGCGGGCGCCGCTCCAGTATAAGGAGAACGAGCTCGCCGCGTGGGAGCGCCAGATCCAGACCACGAAGCAGGCGCTCGAGCTCGAGGCCCGACGGATCGAGGCCGGTCGCTCGGAGCTCGAATCGGCCGGCGGCGGAATGCGCCCGGAGGAGGCGAAGAAGCTCGAGGACCTCCGGGGCGAGCTGTCGAAGAAGGAGCAGGAGCTCCGGAGCCGGGAGACGTTCGTCCACCAGCAGATGCAGGAGATCGAGACCCTGCAGCGGCAGGCGGCCTCGGCGCAGGCCGAGGAGATGCACCTCGACATCGTCAGCGATTCCAAGGTCGGCAAGGTCCGCTCCGGCGTTCGGCGACTCGACGACCTGATGTTCGGCGGGCTTCCCCCGGCCGCCCAGGCGCTCGTCAACGGGCCGGTCCACACGGGGAAGGACGTGCTCGCCCGGTTGTTCGTCGCCGAAGGGCTTCGGGCGGGGATCCCCGCAATCTGGGTCGTGACCGACAAGACGTACACGCAGATCCGCGACGAGATGCTCTCCGTGTTCCCGCAGTACGGCGACGCGGAGGCGAAGGGGCTTCTCCGGTACGTCGACCTGTACTCCCGGAGCCTCGGCGTGACCCAGGCCGAGCCCGGCGTGAAGCTCCTCTCGGCCGCCGACAAGGGGATGCTCGACCAGCTGACCCAGGTGATCAACGGCTTCGCGCAGGAGTTCCGGGACAAGGCGAAGGACCGGTCCTACCGGCTCGTCTTCGAGACCGTCTCGACCTTGGCCGCCTACCTCGACACCGCCTCGATGTTCCGGTTCCTGCAGCCGTTCTCCGGCCGCCGGAGGCTCGACGGGGCCGCGAGCTACTACGTCCTCGAGACCGGGATGCACACGGAGTCCGACCTCCAGACCCTCGAGCACATGACCGACGGCTCGATCAACCTCAAGCTCGACCAGTTGAAGACGTTCCTTTCCGTCCGGGGGCTCGGCGAGGTCCAGTCCCGGGCCTGGATCGGTTACACGTTCAGCAAGAAGTCGTTCAGCCTCGGCTCGTTCTCCCTCGACCACATCCGGTAGAGGAGCCGCCGTCGTCGGCGGTGTCTCGGCCTACGTCCGGCGTCGCGTGGAGAGGAGCCGCTCCACGCCGTCGCAGACCAGGGTGACCCCGAAGCCGAAGGAAAGGATCGTCGCGGCCGGGAAGAGGTACATCCACCAGTACCCCGGCGGCGCCGCGATGGAGAAGCCGTAGCAGGTCCCCTGCGCGAGCATGCTCCCCCACTCGGGAAAGAACGGGTTCGGGAGCGGGGAGAGCAACCCGTACACGGTGGGCGAGTAGCAGGCGAGGTACGGGAAGATGGTGAGGACGAAGAACACGTTGTACAGGTCGACCGGCACCTGCGCGAGCGCCGGGTAGAGCGCGTTCGGGATCACGTGCCGGAACAGGAGATGCGGACGGGTCGCGCCGGCGGCCCGGGCCGATTCGACGAACGGCTCCCCCACCAATTGTTTCGAGACGACCCGCACGGGCCGGGCGTAGTACGGCCAGAGGACCGCCCCGAAGAACAACGGGAACACTTCGAGCCGGACCCCCGGCGGCACGAACAGCTCGACGCCCGCGTAGAGGACCACGACGAAGAAGAACGGGGGCATGCCGGCGCCCACGTCGGCGGCGAACGTCACCCAGAAATCGAAGGCGCCGCCCCGGACCCCGGCGTACGCCCCGAGCAGCACGCCGACCGTCATCGCCGAGGCGAGGGCGACCGAGACGATTGCGAGGTCGATGGGGACGGCCCGCGCGAGCTCGTCCAGCACGTCGACGCCGATGCCGCTCATCACGCCGAACGGGTGGGCCGTCTGCGGCCCGGGCGGCGGAAACTGCTCCGCCCAGTCGACCCGGACCGGGGGGGTCGTGAGCCCGGAGCCGAAGTACACGAGCGCCGCGATCGCGGCGGCGAGGTAGAACGCGAGGATGGCGACGCCGGCGACGAGGCTCGGGTTTCCGGTAAATCGGCGGAAGAACCAGCGGAGCTCCTGGCCGGGCCGGACCCATCGCTCGATCTCGGCGTCGAGCTCCTCGATCGTCGATTGGTGGGGGGGCGGGAGGGCGGTGCTCACTTCGCCTCCGCCCGCGCCGCGCGCGGGTCGAGGTACCGCGAGAGGACCTCGCTCGCCAACGAGCCGACGAGGACGATCGTGACGACGAGGAAGATCGTCACCTGGTAGAAGTTGCCGGGCTTCGAGGACCCCGCGGCCATGCTGAAGCCGAACCCGCTGCGGACGAACCCCGTCATCTGGCTGAGGAGGAGCGTGCCGACCGCCGGGTCGTTCGTCATGGCCTCGACGAGCGATTGCGTGCCGACGTACAGCGGGAGCGTCGCGGCGAAGGCGAGCAGGAAGATCGGGACCACGCGACGGCCCGTGTGGCGCCACCGAATGACCGACTCCGGGATTCCCCGGGCCCGCGCGGCGACTACGTGGGGCTCCTCGGCGGCTTGGGCGACGGCGTTGCGGGCGTAGCGGAGGTAGACGGGGACGTAGATCGCGGCGATCAGCGCCGCTTGGAGGAGCGTCTTGGCGAGCACGATGGTCTCGGCGGCCCAGGCGCCGTGCCACGCGGCGTCGATGAGCGGGAATCCCGTCGGGGAGGTGTTGTACGCGATGCCGATCCAATGCGGCACCGACCCGCGCGCCTCGAACCAGCCGGGGGCGGGCAACACCCCGAACGGCGTATCGCCGAACGCCCGGAGGAACGGCCCGTAGACCAAGGTGAACAGCGTGAGGATCACGAGGAACGACGGGAACAGGAGACCCACGACCGAGGCGGTCCGCACCCCGGTATCCACCGGGCGGTCCCGCTGCCAGCCGGCGGAGAGACCGAGGACGTACGCCGCCACGGCGGAGAACGTGAGGGCGATGACCCCCAGCTCGATCGAGTTCGGCGCGTACCAGATCAAGAACTGGACGGCCGGTTCGACGAGGTGGCCGTACGACGCGGTGCCCCAGTTGCCGGTGAACAGGTTCCAGATGAACGTCTGGTAGCCGAACCCGAACGCCTTCGAGACGCACACCGGGTCGGACCACGGGCACGTGGTGCACTGGCCGACGGAGAACGTGCAGACCGGCTGCTGGGTGGCTGCCGCGGGGAGGAACGTGCCGAAGATGTAGAGCACCGTGAGCAAGACGAGCAGCTGGACCGGGAGGAGGATCGCCCGCTGCAGGACGTACCGGGCGAACCGGGAGAGGATCGCTGGGGGGAGCCCCGAGGCGACCCGCTGGGAGCGGGCCGCCGCGACCCAGACCGTCGTGCCGACGGCCCCGAGGAGGGCGAACGGAAGGAGGAGGTACAGGTCGTAGGGGTCGGTCGGGGGGATCGCCAGGTCGGTCGGCGGGACGGCGATGACGACACCGTGGAACGGTCCGGCCGGCATGGTGAACGATTGCTGGCCATCGCCGTGGTCGTCACTCGACTGGGCCGAGAGGACGAGGGCGCCCGCGGGGACCGGGAGCGCGAACGTGCCGTCGGTTCCGGTCGTGATGTTCGCCAGGAACAGGTCGGGCCCGTACACGAACACCACGACGTTCGCGACGCCGTGGCCGGAGTACGAGTCCTCAACGGTGCCGGAGAGCCGATACAGCGTCAGGACCGGCAAGACGACGACGAGCGGGGCGACCGGGCCGACGACCGTCAGGTCCCGCCCGACCTCGACGTAGCCGGAGAGCGCGAACAGGAGGTGGTACGTGCCGTTCGGGAGGGTCAGGAAGAATCCGCCCGAGCCGTTCGTGTGGTTCGTCGTGAGGCCGGTGAAGATCTGGACCCCCGCGAGCGGCGTGCCGTTCGGGTCGGTGACGGTCCCCTGGACCGACCACGGGATGCCGGCGTTGGCCCGGCCGACCACGCGGATGCAACCGACCTCGTCGGCGAGGAACGCCTCCCCGGAGTCGATCGCGACGGGGCCGTAGGAGACCGACAGGAACGTCGCCCGCCAGAGGACCCGCCCCGTCGCGAGGGAGATCGCCTTCAGCTGCTGGGTCGCGTCGTACGCGTAGAGGACGGAGGGGGTGGACGCCGCGGCGGAGTACACCGGGTACCCCGCGACGAACTGGGGGTTCGACTCGTTCCACCGGAGGATCCCCGTCGTGGCGTTGATCCCGTAGAGGTTCCCCTCGTGGGTCTGGACGAAGACCGTCGTTCCGGAGAGGGTCGGCTCCGCCTCGATCCGGTCCCGGGGGGCGAAGCCGGCGCCGTTCCAGAGCCATTGGAGCGAACCGTTCTGCGCGGCGTACGACGCGACGGCCGTGGCGTTCGCCGCGAGGACCACTCGGTTCCCGTAGACGGCCGGGCCGACGCCGGGGGACAGGAGCCGACCGGTGGTAATGTTCCAGAGTCGGGCCCCGGTCCCGGCCGAAAAGGCGACCAGGCCGCCGACCGATGTGGCCGCGAAGACCCGGCTCCCGGAAACGGCCACGGCACCGGAAAGCGGCCCGCCCGCCGAGACGGTCCAGTTCGTCCGGCCGCCGGCGAGCGCGATCGCGGCGACCGTTCCGTTGAGCGTGCCGAGGTAGACCGTCCCGTTGACGACGGCGATCCCGGTGAGGACGGGGCTCGCGAACGTGTGGACCCACTGGACCGCCCCGGTGCGAAGGTCGAGCGCGGTGACGGCCCCGTCGGCGTCGCCGATCACCAGGAAGCCGGAGCTGACGTCGGGGGTCGTGGGCGCGTTGCCGACCGAGGCCCGCCAGACGACGGTGCCGTTGCCGCCGCCGCGGTCGAGTTGGGTCCGGTTGATCGCGAAGACGTCGCCGAAGACGTCGGCGGTGTACACGAGCGGGCCGGTCGCCACGACCCCGGTCCGGAGGGGGTAGCTCGAGGGGCAGTACACGTTCCCCGTCGCGACGGAGAGCGGCCCGCCGAGGGGCGTGTATCCGGAGCGGTTCGCCGACCCTCCGTCCGTCACCCAGCCCCCGAACGAGTTGGGGGCCGACGGGGCCGCCAACCCGACCCCGGATGCGGCGGCCCCATTCCCACCGGGACCGACCCCGGGCGGCCCCGTGCCGGTCGGAACGAGCATCAGCAGGATCGCCCCGGCGGCGAGCGCCACGAGGAGAAGGCGACCGGGCCCGCGTCGGTCGGGCCGGCCCGAGCCCGACACGCCCGCGGGAGGGCTCGTCCGAATTTACGCCTGCGGGAGCGCGGAGGATTCCGAGGACACACCTATAAATACCGTCGAACGGTCGTTCCGGTGCTAGGCTAGACCGGGGGGTTGGGCGTCCCCTTTTACACCGAAACCGTCCTCAGCGGGGGTGACAGGCAGGAGCGACGTTCGGAGGAGTGGTACGTCTCGGTCGTCTCCGCAGACGCTCTGTTCCATCGGGCCGCGGGCCCCGCGACGAGCGCTCGGAGGAGCGCCCTAGCGGGTATCCATCACGGGAACCGGGTTAGATCCTGACGGGAGCAGCCTTACCGTGACCCGTCGACGCTGGTGGGGCGACGGGGCCGAGGAGCGGCCGGGAATCACGTACCGTTGTTCCGAGCACCCATCCTGCTGGCCTAGCACAATGTCCGCCCACGTTCTCCGACACCCCCACCCCCCCGGTTCCACTGGAACCGTTCCCCAGGCCTAGGCCCACCCTTCCGAGGCGGGGTCGACCGCGTCCCGCCCCAGGATGGCGCGCCGGTCGGTTGGGATTTCCTTCTTCCGGTTCGTGGCGTAGTCGTAGCAGACGACGACGGTTCGACCGCGAGCGTAGACGGTCGATCCTTCGTTCGAATCCCGGAACCGGTAGAGTAGAGTGAAGCTCGTGCGACCGAGAGGCGTCGCCGGTGCCACCTCGCCGAAGAGCTCCATGCCGTAGTGAGCCGGAGTTAGGTAGCGGCAGCTCGCTTCAGCGAGGATGATGTCGAGCTGAGCCGGGTCCAGCGCGCCGAGCGCCGCGAGGTAGTAGTCGCAACGCAACGTCTCCATGAACGGAAAGTAAACGGCGTGGTTGAGGTGACCGAGTACGTCCAGGTGATGGTAGAAGACAGGGAACGACCGGTGGACCGGCCAGGCCTTCCCCAGTACCGCCGTGCCACCGTTCTCGGTCACGCCCGGTCCAAACTCGAGTGGTATATGGAATCGGCCGGACCGGCCGAGGGCCCGTCGCTTCAGGCCCGCCTCGGCCTCGCGGCGGGCAACGCTTTCCCCCTCCGGTTCTCCAGTGGTAGCGGAGGGGTGGGGGTCTCTGGGTAGCGGCCGCGACGCGACCACCGAGGAGATGGCCGGCACCGTCCGGTCGCTCCGGAACGCGGTCCGGGCCCATTCGGCCCGGTTCGAGAGCGCGATCCCGCTGATCGCGAGCGAGAACCTCCTCTCCCCGTACGCGAAGGAACTGATGGTCTCGGACTTCCACTCGCGGTACGCCGAGGGGAAGCCGGGCGAGCGGTACTACGAGGGGAACGAGCAGGTCGACGAGGTCGAGCGGATGTGCCTCGACCTGGCCCGCCGGGTGTTCCGCTGCTCGTTCGCCGACGTACGGCCGATCTCGGGGACCGTCGCCAACCTCGCCGTCCTGAAGGCGCTCGCCGAGCCCGGCGCACCCGTCGGGACCTCCCGCCTCGCGGACGGGGCCCACATCTCGAGCGCCTCGTTCGGCGCCTTCGGGCTTCGCGGCGTGAAACCGGTCTACTATCCTTGGGACCCGGCGAAGATGACCATTGACGCCGCCGGCACCTGCAAGGTCCTGAAGGAGGCGCGGCCGAAGCTCGCGCTGTTCGGCCTTTCTCTCTTCCTGTTCCCGATGCCGCTCCAGGAGATCGCGCCCACGCTCGAGGAGATCGGGGCCGTCGGGTGGTACGATGCGGCGCACGTCCTGGGTCTCATCGCCGGTGGAGAGTTCCAGGACCCGCTGCGGGAGGGGGTCAGCGTGATCTCCGCCTCGACCCACAAGACCCTCCCCGGGCCCCAGCACGGGATCCTCCTCGGCGAAACCAAGGACCCGGACCTGGTGAAGAAGCTCGAGTCCGCGGCGTTCCCGGGCGTCACATCGAACCACCACCTCCACACGATGGCGGCCCTCGCGGTCGCCCTGGCCGAGCAGGTCGCCTTCGGCGCCGCCTATGCCCACCAGACGGTCCGCAACGCCCAGGCGCTCGCCGAGGGGCTTCACAAGCGGGGCTTCGACGTTCTCGCCGCCGACCTCGGGTTCACCCGCTCGCACACGATTGCGGTCCGGATGGCGAAGGAGGGAGGCGGCGAGGCCGTGGCGAAGAAGATGGCCGACGCCGGCCTCATCGCGAACAAGAACCTCCTCCCCGGCGATACGAGCCCGAAGCACCCGAGCGGGGTCCGGCTCGGGACCCCCGAGGTCACCAGGGTCGGCATGACCGAGCCCGACATGGACCGGATCGCCGAGCTCTTCGACGACCTCCTCCACAAGGGCCGGTCGGTCGAGACCGTGAAGGCCGACGCCGCCCGGCTGAAGGCGGACCACACGACGATCCAGTACTGCTTCGCCGCCGGCGAGGCCGCGTACCGGTACTACGAGCTCGTCGGCCGGGACCCCTAGCTAGCCGACCGGCCCGTCCGGCTCTTCGGCATCCCGGTCCCGTCGGGCGAGGGCGGCGTCGAGCGCCAGGGGGTCGACCTCGACCCGAGGGCCTGGGGAGGCGCTCTCCGGGTTGGCCAGTCGGAACTGCGGCCGCCCGTCGGGTCCGACGATCGGCGCGACGAGTCCCTCGGTCACGAGCGTGCCGACCCATTCGGCCAGCTCGGCGGCGTCCGGAGCTCGGCCCGGAAACCCGGCCGCGACCCCGTCGAGATCGGTGTCCCGGTCGTACGAGAGCCGAGCGAGGACGTGGGAGCGCCCCTCGGCGAGCCGCCGGAGCGGTTCGTCGGGTTCCTCGGGGTCGTCCGAGCCGGTTCCGGAGGGGAGCGGCCGACGCCGGCGGGCCACGAGGGCGACCCCGACCACGACCGCGAGGAGGCCGACCGCACCGAGGCCGAGGAGCTCCGCCGACGAGATCGCGCTCGTGGTAGGCGGCGCCGGGATCGCGAGGGGTCCGAGGAGGCTCTGATTGAACTCGCTGATCACGTAGCCGGTCCCCGGTCCCGGTCCGGTCGATGTGAAGTTGACCCAGACCGACCCGCCCGACGGGCCTGAGCGGACCGGGGAATCGAGTTCGTTGACTCCTCCGGGGAACACGGACCGGACCTCCACGAACCCGGACGTCTGGGGGTTACCGAACCGGTCCACGAGGGAGTACAGCGTCGCGCTCCGTCCGCCTCCCGCCGAGGCCTCTCGCGGACTCACGAGGAGGACGTGATGCGCGTCCGACGCGACGTCGATCGTCACGTTGGCGCCCCCCGCGACCGACGGCGGGCCAGTGAACTGAACCGGACAGGTCCCCGAACGGCTGACCGCCACGGTGAGATTGAGGGCTCCGGACGACCCGGCCCCCGAGGGGAGGAGGAAGTCGCCGTTCGCGCCCGGGGCCATCGGTCCCCCGGAGGTGTTGACCCATACGGCGCCGCAGGCGGCGGGGAAGTGGAGCGTGACGAACCCCGGGATGGCGGGAGTCCGCTCGCCGTACCCGTCCACCATCCAGAGGGCGATCGCGACCGGCGTTCCCGCCGCCACGGTCCCATTCGCGGCCGGGGCGCTCAGCTCCAGCGCGCGGGCCGGCCCGCCCAGGACCACGACGGTGGCGCTCCCCGATTCCACGGTGCCGAGAGCATCGACGACCGTGAGGGTCACGACCTTGGTCCCCGTGCTGGCGCTCTGGAACGCGACGCTCGGGATCGCGTCCGACTCGACGACGCCGGAATAGAGGGTCTCGGGGCCGCTCGCATTCCACCAGTACGACATCGGGAATGCGCCCCCCGAGATCTGCGCGCTCGCGACCACGGAGGTATTGCGGCCGACGCTCGATGGAGTGAGCTCGACCACCGGCGACGTTGGGCGGGGGACCACGTCCACCGGCACCGAAACCGTGCGGTTCGTGCCGGATCCGTCGGCGACCGTCACCAATGCCGGGTAGGAGCCGAGGGTCGCGTAGGTAGCGGAAATCGTCCAGTTCGGGCCCGGATGGAGGTCGCACACGAACCGGCCATCCCCCGTGAGGAGGCACGCCGGTCCGAACGGGGCGGTCCCCGTCTCCGGAGCGACGCGGATGTCGATGCGGACCGGCACGCCCGGGTACGCCTGCGCCGGGCTCGGTCCCACATCGACGGCGAGCGCATTCGAGACGACCACGTTGGGAAACTGCCAGTCCGAGGACGCGGAGTATCCGTTCGTCACGTTGACCGTGGGCTGCGCCGACCCCGCGGTCGGGTACTCGACGAGCAGCGTGCAGGAGACGGTCGCAAACCCGCCCGAGGCGGGAAGGACCGAACACCGGCTCGACTCGGCCGAGACCCCGAGCCCCGGGGTCAGGTTGGCGGAGTAGGCGTAGCCGTACGCGCCCGTCGCGTGGACCGTGACGGTCGCCTCGGTACCGACGTCGAGCTCGGTCGGGAGCATGCTCGCGCGCGCAATCGTGGTCGCCGCCGCGGTCAGATAGAGATGGATCGCGGGAAGGTCCAGGACGGTCCCGTTGTACGAACCGTTGAGCCAGAGCGTGATGGTTCCAGGCCCCGCGCCGATCGCCGCGGTCACGAAGAGGTCGGACGCGTTGGTCACGCCGCTCCCGGTCCAGCCCGTCCCGACCAGGCTCCATTCGTAGGTCAGGTTCGCGGTGGACGGGACTCCGGCTCCATCCCACCCGGCCCCGGTCACGGTCGTCCTTGCGCCCACGCTGAGGGTGGCGAACTGGGACGGGGTAGTCGTGGCCGAGGCGAGCGCGTCCACCCAGTCGAGCGCGACGAGCGAGCCCGACCAGTGGGTGGTGAGGAAGTAGGCGGGGGCTTGGCCCGTCGTGACCCGGAACGTCACCGGGCCGAACGGACCGAGGTAGGTGAGGCACCCTGTCGGCCCGCACGACGTGCCGGGGAGCGTGAGGTTGACTGCGAATCCCCCGGTGGCGTTCGTACGGAGTTGGAGCGTGTTGGACGAGCAACTGAGGGTCGTCCCGAACTTCGACGACTGGTTCGTCTGGTACAGGTAACGGACCGACACCGTGGCGTTGCCCGGAATCGGACGGGGCGTCCGGTTCCCCTCGACTCCGAGGGAGCCGTTGAGCAACGGGGACAGGGGAGCCCCGGCGCAACTGCTCGCGACCCGCGCCGAGGTCGCCACGCCGGAGGGCCATGGAGCGGCGTGCTCCGGGGCCGGGAGCGGGAGCATCGAAAGGGCGACGACCAGGACGAGGAGTCCGGCGAGCGCCCCCGCACCCCAGCGTCGGCGGATCGGCATGGCACCACCCGTCGCTCCCGGCGCGTGGCCGAGGGCGGCCCCGGCTCGAGGCGGCGCGTGGGGCTTAATCGTGTCGTTGTCGGTCCGGTCGTGAACGATGAGACGAGGGGGAGGATCGGGCGACCCGGGGCCGACGCGGCACCCTACGGCGACCGTCGAGGTCGAGGTCCCGAAGCTGAGCTCGTTTCCCCAGTCCCGGGACCAGCTCGAGTACTCGAGCCGGTCGCTGGTGTTCGCGTCCGACGGGGAGCGGGTGTTGCGGGTCTGGGGGGCGCCGGGCCGCTCCTGGGTCCTCGCTGTGCAGCCGAACGGGCCGACGTGGACGGCGACGGCGTACGGTCCCGGGCCGCGGGAGGCCCGTGCCGCGCTCCGCTCGCTGTTCTCCCTCGACCATCCGATCGAGCGGTTCTACCGGATGACGCGGCGCGAGCCTGTCCTCGGGGGGACGGAGCGGAAGTTCCGGGGACTCCGGCTCCCCCGGGACGCGAGCGTCTACGAGGCGTTGTTCCACTCGATCCTCGGCCAGCAGGTCTCCGTCCAATCGGCGAACGCGATCAAGCAGAGGCTGATCGACGCCGCGGGCGCGTACCTCGAGGTCGACGGCGTGTCGGTCCCCCGCGTCCCTTCGCCGGCCGAGCTGCGGGCGCTGGGGACCGACGGACTCCGGACGCACGGTGCCAGCGGAGCGAAAGCGCGCAGCCTCCTCGCCCTGGCCGACTCGGAGGACGCGGGAATGTGGGCGACGGAAACCCTCGAGCCGCTCGCGACGGCGGCCATCGTCGAGCGGTTGGACACCGCGCCAGGGGTCGGGAGGTGGACCGCCGAGAACGCGGTCCTCCGCGGTCTTGGGCGTCCCGATGTCTTCGTCGCCGGGGACCTCGGTGTTCGGACCGCGCTCATCGCGTACGGAGGCGTGCCCTCCTCGGCGGAGGAAGACGAGGTCCGCGCCTGGGGGGACGCCCACTACCCCGGGTGGGGGAGCTACGCGACGCTCTACCTATGGCGTCGCTGGGTGACGGAAGGGGATCCGGCCTCGCCGAAGAGCCCCCGGTCGTCCGACTAGACCGACGGGCCACCTGCCAGCGGCGCCCGAACGAGGGGATGGTGGACCACGCCGTCCCGCCGAAGCTCGCTCTCGAAGAGGATCGCTTCGCGGACGACCGTCCGGCCGAATGTTCGGTCGTCCCCCGCCGCGAGCCACCGCTCGGCCACGCCGAGGTCCCGCGGCCCGCGGATCCGCATCCAGGTCGTATGCGGGACGAAGGGGCGGGTCTCCCTCGGGAGGCCCACCGTACCGGTGGCCGTGTCGACCCGTACGGCCAGGTCCCGGACCGCGTCCGCCCCCTCGCCCACCCCGACCCAGGCGACCCGGGGCCGCTCCCGGTCCGGAAAGGCGCCGACCCCGCGGAGCTCGAGCGGGAACGGGGCCAGGGGGGCGACCGCCGAGGATACCGCGGAGCCGAGCGGTCCGGCAAGCGCCGGGTCGATCTCGCCGAGGAACTTCAGGGTCAGGTGCGCCGGGGGGGCGTCCGCCGCGCCCGGCCGGTGCGGGTCCGGCACCTCGATCGCGACGAACGCGCGCACCGGATCACCCGGTTCCCTCGGCGGCGGTCCGTCGGAGCGCCTCGCGCTCCAAGGCGGCGCTGAGCTCGGGGTCGTTTTCCACCCCGACCGAATTCCGTCCGAGCTCGTGGGCGACCCAGAGCGTGGTTCCGGTTCCCGCGAACGGGTCGAGGACGGTGTCCCCGACGACCGAGAACATCCGGATGAGGCGCCGCGGGATCTCCGGGGGGAAGGCGCCGGTCCGGCGGCCGACCCCCGACTGTCGGATGCCTCGGACGTCGTCCCAGACCTGCGAGAACCAGTGGTCCCGCTCGAGCTTCGTGTACCGGCTGACCTCGCGCCGTCGGTCGTTCCGAGGGAACGGCCGGAGACCGCCCTTGCGGAACAGCAGGATGAATTCGCAGTCGAGCGTGACGTAGGCGTTCGGGGGAAGGAACCCGGAGCCGAGGAACGCATTCGGCTTGTTCGTGGGTTTTTTCCACAGGATGTAGGGAAGGGAGCGGAACCCGGCCGACTCGCACGCCCGGGTCACCTCGACGTGGTTCGGCCAGAGCCGAAACCCGTCGCTCCCGCTCCGAAGCGCGTCGCCGACGTTGACGGCCAGGATCCCGCCGTCGATGAGGGCGGTGTGGCACGCCGACCACACCTCCGCGAGGCGGGCGTGCATCGCGGGGTACTCCGACGCGCCCCACCGGCGGAACGACTCGTCCCACTGGGGGATCATCGGGTACGGGGGCGAGGTGACGACGAGCTCCACCGAGCCGGGCGCTACTCCCGGCAGTTCGCGGGCGTCCCCGGGGACCGTGCGGATCGTCGTCGGCGGAACCGGGTCCACCCCCGCGCGAGCCGGCCCGGTCGTTTATAGTGCGTGCGACTCGACCGCCCATGCGCCTCGAGCGCCCCGTTCTCCAGGTCGCCCTCGACTTCGAGAACCTCTCCCGGGCGGTCCAAGCCGCGACCGAGGCCGTCGCGGGCGGGGCCGATTGGGTGGAGGCGGGAACTCCGCTCATCAAGAGCGAGGGACTCGACGCCGTCCGGGCCCTGAAGAAGGCGTTCCCGAGCCATCGGGTCGTCGCCGACATGAAGGTGATGGACACCGGCGCCTTCGAGGTGGAGATCGCGGCGAAGGCCGGCGCCGACCTGGTGACGGTCCTCGGTACGGCGGACGACGACACGATCGCGGAAGCGGTCCGCGGCGGCCACCAGTATGGGGCGGAGGTCGTCGTCGACCTGCTGAACGTGGCCGACCCGATCGCCCGCACGAAGCGGGTCGCCGAGTTGGGGGCCGCTGCGGTCTGTCTCCACATCGGCATTGACATGCAGATGGCCGGCCGGACCCCGTTCGAGGCGTTGGAGGCCCTGGCCCGGGCCTCCCCGATCCCGGTCGCGGTCGCCGGCGGCCTCACGTCCGAGACCGTCGCCGCGGCGACGCGGGCCGGCGCCCAGATCCTCATCGTCGGCGGGGCGATCACGAAGAGCCCGAAGATCCAGGAGGCCACGGAGGCGATCCGACGGGCCATCGACACGAAGACCGAGGTGACGAGCGAGCAGTTCCGGCGGTACGCCGGCGCCGATATCCGAGCCGCGTTCGTTCGGGTCTCCTCCCCGAACCTCTCCGATGCGATGCAGCGCCACGGGGCGATGCACGGCCTGCACGCCCACCTGCCGCTCCCGACGACGAAGGTCATCGGCCCTGCGGTCACGGTCGTTACCCGCGACGGCGATTGGGCCAAACCGGTCGAAGCGATCGACCGGGCCGGTCCCGGGGACGTCATCGTCGTGGACGCCGGCGGCGGGACGACGGCGATCTGGGGCGAGCTCGCCAGCTGGAGCGCTCACGGCCGGGGCGTCTCGGGGGTGGTCATCGACGGGGCCGCCCGGGACATGGACGCCATCCTCGAGCTCGGCTTTCCGGTGTTCAGCCGGTTCGTCTCCCCGAACGCCGGCGAACCGAAGGGCCACGGGGAGATCGGCGTCGAGGTCGTCGTCGGGGGCGAGAAGGTCCGGCCGGGCGATTGGATCGTCGGCGACCTTTCCGGCGTCGTCGTGGTCCCGCGAGAACGGGCGGCCGAGATCGCGAACCGGGCGCTCGACGTCCTCGAGCACGAGAACCGGGTCCGCGAGGAGATCCAGCGCGGCTCGACGCTCAGCGCCGTGCAGAAGCTCGAGCGGTGGGAACGGGTCGGCTAGCCCCGACGGTCAGCGGCGCGGGTGCGTCGGGTCCATCGTCTGCAGCCAGAGACGACCCGGGCCGCGGATCCGGAGCGCATAGTAGCTCATCGCCGCGCCGAGGAGTCCGCCGCCGAGGTTCTGGCTGAACGACTCCATCTGGATCTTGTCGTCCTTCATCAGCACCCCGCCGTGGTCCACGTCGAAGGTCTCCCCCGCGGGGAGATTGAACGTGAGGATGTTCCCGTGGCCGTGGAGGACGATCGTACCCGGGCCGGTCAGTCGGTCCATCCAGAACCCGACCATCCGACCGATCCGGCCCGTGCCGGGAATGTAGATCGCGTCGTAGCCGACGGTCGCCGAGGCGAGGAGGAGCGAATGCTCCGCGACGTCGACGATTTCGCCGGGGGCCAATTCGACGATCCGGATCTCCCCCGGTCCGAACCGGCTGAAGGCAGCGTAGCCGGGCCCGATGTACGTGTGAAGGTAGAACGGGATCCCGCCGATGAGGGTCCGCTTGAGCGTCTTGCCGAGCCCTCCCTGGGTGAAGGCGCGCTGGTGGAAGGTGACCGACGGGTCGGAGTACACCATCACGCCGGATTCGCAGTACGCTTCCTCCCCCGGTCCGAGTTCGGCGAGCGCGTTGGGGACGTACCCCCCTTGGACCGTGATCTTCACCGGGCCCTCACTCCGCCATCAGGAAGCGGCCGCTGTGGACGAGGACCGTCCCCGGACCCGTCACGTCGACCAGCGGAAAGTAGTGCATCGGGGGGAAGTGGGGGGCGCCGCCGTACACGTTCACCCGGATCGTGGCGCCCGGCGTGACCGAGAGGAGCGCGTGCATTTCGGTCCGGATCGTCTCGCCGGGCTTGAGCGTGAACGAGAGGGCGTTGCCGTGGGTCTGGTAGGCGAAGCGCCCAGGCCCCGTGAGGCGCGCCGCGTACAGGTACCGCGTGAAGGCCGCGCGGGGGAGCTGGTAGCTGGCGAGCGTGATCAGGTCGAACTTCACCGTGGACTCGTGGGCCATCAGGCCTCCGGAGTGCAGGAAGAGCGATTCGCCGGCCTTCAGCTCGCCAAACCGGATCTCGCCCACCACGCCGGTCGAAACGGTGGCGGAGCCCGGGCCATCGAGGGACTCGAAGTAGTGCCAGAGCATCTTTGGCATCCGGCCGGACGGGTTCGGGTATTCGTACTTCACCCGGTCGACGGTGACGCCCGGGTCCCGATACCGGACCGAATCCACCAGGACCATCACCCGCTCCCCTTGGGCGAGTTGGATGAGGAGCGCCGGGGAGATGTCCCCGACGTGGTCGAACTTCGCCATCGTCAGGCCCCCGTCTGGAGGCCGATCGTGCCCGGTCCCTGAACGGTGTACATCTCCTGGGCCATCATGCGGCCCATGAGTCCGCTCCCGACCCGCTGGACGAACGGTGTCATCACCATCGCCGGTGACTTGTGGAGGATCGCCCCGCGTTCGCAGACGATCGTTTCCCCTTGGGCGAGCTTCAGCGTGACGAAATTCCCGTACGCGTGCAAGGCAAACTTGCCGGGTCCGGAGAGCCGGTCGAACCAGATTCCCCGGTAGGTCCCGGTCCCCTTGGCGAGGATCGTGTCGTACCCAATCGATTTCGCGGCGCAGACGAGCGACCCCTCCGCCACGTCGAGAGTCTCCCCGGCAACGAGCTCGAGGATCCGGACTTCTCCGGGGCCGTTGCGCGAGAACGCGGCGAGTCCCGGCCCGGTGAACTCGGCGAGGTAGAACGGCACGCCCCCGACGGACGTCCGCTTCAGGGTCGACCCGAATCCCTTGCTCGGGATGGTGCGGCGGTCGACCGTGACCGGGTCTTCCTTGTAGAGGACGATTCCGTGCTCCGAGAAGATCGATTCTCCCGGGCCCAGGGTCGCGAGCACCGACGGGACCACGCCGGGGACGACCTCGAGCTCCATGCCAACGTTTCCCCCCGTGGGCGCGGGGTCCTCGCGCCAAAATCGAGGAGGATTTTGGACGCTTATAGGTGTCGAGCGCGGCGGGCCGGCGCTCCGCGCCGCCGCGGCGCCCGGAGCGAACAATCCGTGTCGGGCCGGTGCGACCGGTCGGTGCGCCGTCGCGGGAACCTCGGGCGGGACCGTTCCGCGAAACGCTTTACGATGGGTCCCTTCGCCCCGTCGACGCTCCCGTAGTCTAGTCCGGTCAAGGATATCGGGCCTTCGACCCGACAACGCGGGTTCGAATCCCGCCGGGAGCACGTCCCTCGCCACGGGGGGTCCCCCGCGTTTCCGGACGGTCCTCCCGGGGGCTTGGCGGGGCGGCTCTTCGACACGGCGATGGCGCCGGCCCACCCGAAGGGTTCTTCCGACCTTCCTTCGATATCTTGGCTCCAAGATTCGGGCCCGGCGCCTCCTTCCCGAGCGCGGGCCAGCGGGCGACGCGGATGGAACCTTGGCGGACGGAGGACCCTGGGCGGGTGCCGAACGGCCGCGGACGGTGGGTCCGTCTTGCGCTCTCGCTCCTGGTCCTGGGTGCGGCGTACTTCCTTTCCGGCAAGGTCGGCCTGTTCCTCGCGGTCGGGAACGCGAGCGTCTCGGCGGTCTGGCCACCGACCGGCATCGCGATCGCCGCCCTCCTGCTCGGGGATTTTTCGCTGTGGCCGGCGATCTTCGCCGGGGCGTTCCTCGTGAACCTCACGACGACCGGCGACGTGACGAGCAGCCTGGGGATCGCCACGGGCAACACGCTGGAAGCGGTCGTCGGGGCCTACCTCGCGCTCCGGTTCGCGGGCGGGAAGCGGCTCCTTGCCACGCCACGAAACGTGGCCGTGTTCGCCCTCCTCTCCGGCTTTCTGGCGGCCACCGTCGCCGCCACCATCGGTACGACGAGCCTCACCCTGGCGCACTTGGCCGCCCCGAGCAACTTCTTCGGGGTGTGGGGCCCCTGGTGGCTCGGAGACGCGATCGGCGCGATCGAGGTGACCCCGCTCATCCTGGCCGTCGCCCAGGGGTTCGGACGGCCTTACCCGGCCCTGTCGGTCCCGGCCCGGTGGGAGCCGTTCGGGGTCGGAGCGGTGACCGTGGCGCTGGCCCTCGTCGTCTTCGCGCGGCCGCCGACGACGGCGCTCGGAGGGTACCCGTTGATCTTCCTCGTCGTTCCCCCCATCATCTGGGCCGCGGTCCGGTTCGGCCCCTTGGGGGCCGTCGGCTCGGTGAGCGCGGTTTCGGTGATCGCGATCGTCGCCACCGTGACTGGAAACGGCCCGTTCGCCACGCTCCCCCTCGGGGTTTCGCTGGTCGCCCTGCGGATCTTCATCGGGTCGCTCGCGATCACGGCCTTGCTCGTCGCCGCCGAGGTCCTCCAGCACCACCGCCTCGAGAGCGAGCTGAACCACACCCGCAAGGAGCTGCAGCGGATGCTCCAGGAGCGAACCGCCCAGCTCGACGCCGCGAAGTCGCTCGCGGCCGTCGGGACGTGGTCGTACGAGGCCGGTTCGGAGAAGGTCGTCTGGTCGGCCGAGATGTACCGGATCCTCGGGTATGGGGATGCCCGGTTTCCGGTCGACCTGGAGAAGTCGGTCGAGCGGCTCGCCCCGGCCGACCGGATCGTGTTCCTCGAGGAGCTCCGGGGCGTCCTCGCCTCGTCGGAGGGACGGACCGTTTCGCTGCCCGAGCACCGGTACCGGGTCGAGTTTCCCAACGGAGAGCGGCGGACGGTGCTCAGCCAGATCGCCGTGACCGTGATCGAGAACGGCCGGCCCGTCCGCCTCAGCGGGACGGTCCAGGACATCTCGGAGCGACAGCGGATCGAGGACGAGCTCCGGCGCCTCCGTTCCCCCGACGCACCCGATCCGGGGAAGCTCGGGGACATCCCGATGTGGATGATCCCCTGGATGGACAATTCGCCGCAGTAGGCCCATTCCTCCCGCGGCCCGGACCGGGGCACGAGAGACTCCGGGGACGGATTGGGGGCGTGGCGGGACATCGAAGGCTCACGGCTTGCGGCGGCCGCGAGACAGGCCGGGCACTGAATTGATATCTGGCCGGTCGATGCGACCCCGGTCGCGGTGAAGCGAGCGTCTCCCCGGGTCCGACGACGGGGTGGGCGAACCTTCCCTTCGGCCGACGAAGAGGAACGAACTCCATGAAAACCAACCGACCGACCGCCAATCGAGCCTGGGCGACCGCCCTCGTGGTCGTCGTCGCCGCCGCTGGAGTCACGGTGCTGCTGGGAATGAGCGGCACCGCCTCGGCCACGCCGCCCTGCAACCTGACCGTGAACTCCGAGAACCTCGCGCACAACGCCGTGCAGAGCGCCATCAACAGCGCGAACCCCGGCTGGAGAATCTGCGTGGGTGCCGGGTCGTTCCCCGAGCAACTCCACATCGCGACGAAGGGGATCACCCTCGTAGGCGCCGGAACGGCTTCCACCAGCATCGACCCCGCGTCGGTGAACACCACGACCGTCGACTGGGACTCCCCCTCGGCAGCGACCCCGCTGGCGGCCGTCGTGCTCGTCGACAACACCACGGGCGTCACGATCGCGGGGATGACCATCGACGGAACCGCCGCCTCGAGCTCGATTGGAGGATGCTCCCCGGACTTCGTCGGCGTCGACTTCCAAAACTCCTCGGGGACCCTGCAGCGCGCCGTCGTGACCGGCATCCAGCTCGGACCCTCGCTCCTCGGCTGCCAGAACCAGCTCGCGGTGTACGCCTACACCGGATGGTTCGCGACCCACAACGTCTCCACCCCGGTCAAGCACGTCACGATCGGCAACACCGTCGTGAGCGTCTACGGGAAGAACGCCATCACGTGCGACGACCCCGGTCTCACCTGCACGTTGAACGCGGACACGACCACCGGAATCGGACCGACCTCCGCAACCGCCCAGAACGGGGTCCAGATCGCCTACGGCGCCGTCGGACATCTGACCAACACCAAGGTCTCGGGCGACAACTACACCGGCAGCGGTTCGACCCTCGACTGGTACGGCACCGGCGCGCAGGCGACCGGCATCCTGCTCTACGACCCGGGCAGCGGCACCACCGTCGTCCACTCGACCGTCACCGCCTGCCCGGACCCGATCGCCGAGTACGAGACGACCGCCTCCTCCGTCCAGATCGTGGGGAACTCGATTTCCGGCGATGAGGGATACGGGATCGTGGTGAACGGGGCGCCCGGGACGACCGCGCTCATCGAGAACAACACGGTGAACCAGGCCGCGACCGGAGCCCCCGGCATCCTGGTCGACAACGGGACGTTCAACGTGAGTCGCAATACGGTGACCCACGTCCAGAGCGGCGGGACGAACGGGGGGAGCCAGGTCGTCTGCGGAACGGGGAGCTACCTTTCGTGCCCGTCGACGTTGAGCATCGCCACCGCGGCGGTCCAGGCGGTTTCCGAGGGAATCGGCGGCCCCACGAGCCTCACACTGTGGGACAACACGTTCCACTTCGACTCCCTCACCCTGGCCACCGTGGCGATGCCCACCGGGTCCGTGACGGTCCTCTGGGTCTAAGCCGAGCGAACGACCGCCTCGAGGGGGGCCGGGTCCCCGACCCGGCCCCCCTCGCCCTTCCGGCCCGCAGTGGACCCTCGGTTCGAACCCCACCCCGAAGGGGATTCAACCCCGGGCCGGATTCGGGGGACCGTCGATGCCGATGCCCTCCGTTCACGATGTGGCCCGAGAGGCCCGGTCGTGGCCGGACCGGTACGTCGAATTTCTCCGGCAACGGTCGATGAGCGCCGGTGTGTACGTGCTGCCCGCCGGCTCGGCCGACCGGCAGAGCCCGCACCGCGAGGACGAGATCTACTACGTCACCCAGGGGCGGGCCCGGTTCCAACAGGGCGACGAAACCCGCTCCGTCGCGCCCGGGGACGTCCTGTTCGTCCCGGCGGGTGAGACCCATCGGTTCCTCGACATCGTGGAGGAGCTGGTCCTGCTGGTCGTGTTCGCTCCCCCGGAGGGGCCAGGGGCCGCGGCCCCGTCGGGCGGGCCGGACCGGATACATACCCCGCCGCCTTAAGGCGCCCCAAGCTCGACGCCGAAGGTCTAGCCAGCTCGATGTCGAACGGAGCCTCGCCCGGCGCGCTCTCTTTGCTCACCCTCGAGCGGAGCCGCTCGCTCCTTCGGACTCGCGTCGGGGCCCTGATGGTCGCGTTCGTGGCCCTCCTCTACGCGTTCGTTTCCCTCCTCGCCGGCCAGATGCTCATCCTCCGGCCGACGGCGTTCCATTCCGTCCAGGCGGAGGTCGTCACCGGAAGCGGGGCGTACGCCTGGTGGAACTACCCCGCCCTGGTAGTCACCGGCCCCGGCGCGGTCCTCGTCCTCCCGTTCCTCGCGACCGTCACGATGGTCGTCGTGTCCCTCGGTGTCGGGATCGGGATGTCGGTCGGCCTCGTGCTGGCGTACCGCCTGTTGCGCCGTCCGCGAGCCGGCACCACCCGCCCGGCGACACTCGGCTCGGTCTCGGGGCTGACCCCGGCGGTGATCGCGCTCGTCACCCTCGGTGCCTGCTGCTCGACCACCGCCGCCGCCACCGCCGGGATCGGGGTCGTCGCCCAGAGCAGCGGGACGACGATCGGGTCGGTCCTCGCGAACACGTGGTACTTGAACGTCTTCCAGGTCGCGGTCCTCTGGGTCGCGCTGGTCGCCCAGGAGCAGATCCTGACCGTGTACGGGAGGCTTCTCGGCGGGGACGTCGAGGACGCCCCGGCCAACGCACCGGTCGACGCGCGGTTCCTGATTGGCGCGGCCCTGCGAGTCGGGCTGGTCGTGGCCGGCGTCACCTGGTCGCTCGCCGCGGTGGCGGAGTGGACCGCGTCGGCCCCGCCGGGCGTGACCGCAGCGGCTCTCGTTCGGTGGCTCCTGCAGCACCAGTTCGTTTCGCTCTTCGGGATCTGCGCGGGACTGTTCGCCGTCGGCACCTACCGGTTCCTGCGGGAGAGCACCCCGAAGTCCCGGGCCCTTGCGGTCCGCGGCGCGTTGCTCGTGGGCGGCCTTTCCTTGGCGACGTGGGTACCCCCGCCCCTCTCGGGCTGGGGGGTGTTCGGCCTCGGGAACGAGCTTCTCGGGGCGGCGGGAGCGCCGGCGGCGTGGGGAGCGGTGCTCCCCCCCTCGGTCGGGCCGCTCTCCCTCGCCCTCCGTTGGCTCCTGCAATTCGGCCTTCTCGGCGCGTTCGCGGTCCTCGCGGCGGTGGCCCCGGAACGGGCGTTCCTGCCGCTGCAGTGGACCACGGAACCGCGCGTCACCTCGGAGACGGCGGTCACCGGACCGGTTCCCGTCTCGGCCCGGGATGGGCTTCCGCGCCCGCCAATGGCCACGGTCGAGCCGGGCGGACCTTCCCAGGCGTGAGCCCTCCGACCTACGGAAGCCGTTGGGAATCCGCCGGCTCCGGGTTCGGATTCCACACGCGGGCGCCGACCCGCACGTCCCAGCCCCGCTCGCCGCATCGTGGGCACGTCAGGTACACCGAGGCCCCGATGTGCGGTCCCACCATCCACCGCCACGCCGGCGGGGCGAACGACTCCCCACAGGCCGAGCACTCGAACCGGACCGCGCGGACGGACGGTCCGCCGCGCGCGCGGACGCTCACCAGGACCACGGCCAGGACGACGGGGACGACGAGGAACAGCACGGCCGGCGCCGGCCCCGCGCCGAGGGCAAGGTACCCCGCGTCGCCGAGAAGGAGGAGGATGAGCGGGCCGGGAACCGTCAGCGCCGCCATCGCGGAGAGCAAGGCTCCGAGGAGCCGGGAGATCCCCGGGCCCTGTTGCTGCTCGATGACGCCGCTCCGCAGCGAGACGTACAGGACGACGGTCAGCACGCCGGTGACCGCGGCCTGGAGGAGGAGTCCGATGAGGACGAACGCCAGCGGAGACAGGGTCGCTGTCACGTCGCCGAAGGCACCGTAGTGGCTCGGGATCTGCGGGGCCAGGCGCGGGCGGACGAGGACGAACGTCGCGCCCAGGGCGAGGGCCCCGAGCCCACCGCATCGCGCGACCCAGCGCCAGGCGCGGGACGGGTCTCCGGCCGGGATCGGGGCAACCCGCCGAGGATTCGACGGAAGGTCCGTCATGGTCCTCCCCCGACGGGCCTCGTCAATCGAGTCGGTCCCTCCAACGGACCGTACGAGGGACCGGAGAGGGTCCGAAGCGTCAGGGCCAACGCCCGAACCTCGGGGAGCATTGCGCGCCCGGCGGGGGTGAGCTCGTAGTACTTCCGGACCGGACCGAGGCTCTCCTTGCCGTGGTAGATCCGCACGAGCCCGTGGGACCGGAGTCGCGCGAGCGCCGGGTACAGTCGGGAGGGGGAGGCGGCCGCGTCGTCCCCGTGACGGGAGCGGAGCTTCTCGAGGAGCTCGTACCCGTACGAAGGACCGTCCTCCAGACTCTCGAGGACCCACACCGGGAGCACCCCGTGGCGAAGCTCGCGGCGCAACGTCGAGAGGAACCGGTCCCCGGAGGGCGCGGTCATACCCCAACTATATCGTTGAGAGATATAGCGTACGAGGGGGGGGGTCCGGGCGGTGGACCGTCGCTACGGCTCCGACGCCGCCGACGGGCGAGCCCCGCCGGCCCTCGCCTCGCTCGGGTGGGCCAGGGGAGCCGCGTTGGCGGCTCCCGGACGCAGTCCCGCGCGGACCAGGAACAGAAACTCCGCGGTCATCGCCGCCGCCATGACCCCGCCGAACGCGAGCAAGGCGAGGACCGAGCCCGGCGCGAGCGCGAGGCCGAAGCCGGCGACGCTCATCGCGAAGAAGGCGGCGACGACCCCGGTCAGGACCTTCCCCGCCTCGGCTCCGGCGGGGTGGCCGTGTCGGATCCCCCGGAAGACGACGAGGAGGGTGAGGGTCATCCCTCCCGTCATCAGCGCCGCGCCGACGAGGGGGTCGACCGGGACGAACGGGGCGACGACGCCGGCCGCGGCAAGCCCCAGGAGCGGGTCGCGCACCGCCCGGTCGAGACGGACCCAGAGGAGGAGGGCGACCATCGCGCTGGCCATCGACCAGAGGTACCAGACCGAGGTCAGCGTCCCGGCGAGCACGCTCGCGGTCGCGAGAGGGACCCCGGCGGCGACGCTGAAGAACAGGCCCATGAGGAGCTCGGCGGAGCTCGCCATGGCCGTGATCGCGAGGGGCCAGAACCAGCTCTCCGCCCGGATCTTCCGGTCCTCGAACACGATGAGGGAGATGAACCAGAGACCGGGCGGCAGCAGCATCATGCCGTTGAACGCGAGCAGGACGACGCTGTAGGTGTTCAGATTCGACTGGAGGTACGCCCCGAGGAGCGCCATGAGGACCCCCGAGGACCCGACCAGCGCGGTGCTGCCGATGACCATCCGTGTCATGGCGGGAGGGGGGCCGGACCGGGGCAGGATCTGGGTGAGGATGTACACCTCGGCGACGATCATCACCACGGCGACGATGACGTCGAGCCAGAGGTCCGGAGTGACGAAGAACAGGGGCGGCACGGGAGCGACCGATCGAGCCGGGGGCGTCTCAAATCAGGCCGGTACGAACCCCCACGGGGCCCCCGAAGCGGCTCCCGGGGCCGAAATCCGGCGCGAAGCTTCTACTACCCCGATTCCCTCGACCCGTCCGTGACGACCATCCGAGGGATCGACCGGCGGATCGCCCGACGGCACCTGTTGAAGCACCCGTTCTACCGGGCCTGGTCGAACGGCGAGGTCGAGATGGGAACGCTCCGCACCTACGCGGGGCAGTACTTCCAGTTCGAGCAGAACTTCCCCCGGTTCGTCGCCGCCGCGTACAGCCGCGTCGAGGACGTGGTCGGGCGTCGCGCGCTCCTCGACAACCTCGTCGACGAGGAAGGGCGGGACCCGACCCACCCGGAGCTGTGGCTCCGGTTCGCCGACGCGCTCGGCGTTCCCCGCTCCGACGTCATCGGGGCCCGATGGAACCCGGCGACCCGTCGCCTCCTCTCCACCTACGAGCGCCACGCCGTCCGCGGGACCGCCGGTTCCGCGCTCGGAGCCCTGTATGCCTACGAATCGATCTTCCCGGCGGTCGCCGCGGAGAAGGCGCGCGGACTCGCGAAGTTCTACGGGGTCGAGGACCCCCGCGGGCTCGAGTTCTTCCGGGTCCACGAGTCGGCCGACGTGGAGCATTCGGCCGCGGAACGAAGGCTCATCGAGCACGAGCTGGCCACCGGAACTCGCGAGGCCCGGACCGTCGAGCGGGCGGTTGACGCGACGATGGACGCCTGGTGGCGGTTCCTCGATGCGTTCTGCCGGCCGATGGCCGGCTAGGTCGACGCGGCCGGCCCCGGCGGATTCCCGCCGGGGCGGGTGTCCCTCACCCCCTACGGTCCGGCGCCCTTCCAGGTGACGTTGAAGCTCGTCCCGTCGTGCGAGACGGCCGACGTGATGGCCTTGTACGCCGTGCCAGCGTTGTTGATCATGTTCACCTTGTAGAGCGACGACCCGAACGAGGAGAGGACGCCGGTCGTGCCGCTGATGGTGGCGAGGTTGGTGCCCGCCACCGCCGTCGCGTCCTTCCCGAAATGGACCTTGCCGAAGTCGGCGAGCGGTAGGACGCCCCCGGAGTAGGGCGCCTCGGCGATCCACTCGGCCGTCGCGCGGGACGCGGACGAGACCGTGGAGGTGTGCCAGGAGTACCGTCCGGTCGTGACGTCGGTGAGATTCACCTTGAATCCGACCGTCGAGTTCACCCACTTCACCGACGCGGAGATGGTGTCCCCCGCGTGGATCGGGACCGACGTAATCGTGTGCGAGGGGTGCGGGTAGAACTCGTACCACGCGTAGTAGGTGGCGACCCCGGCCCAGCAGTCGGTGTCCGTACCGGTCTGCTCGACGGTCGCGGTGCCGAACCCGTCGATGCCGACCCAGAAGGAGGAGTACTGGAATCCGGAGGCCGGACAGGAGACCGCCTTCGGCTCGATCCAGGAACCCTTGACGTAGGTGACCGTCCCCGCCGTGCTGCTCACGGCATAGCCGGCCCAGTTGTTGGTCTTCGTCGTCGGATGCGCCGGGCCGGAGTGCAGGATGGCGGTGGCGGGACCGAGCACGAGCGCCGGCGCGACGACAACCGTCGCGGCCCCCAAGCTCGGCAGTACCATGATCGCCAAGACGATGCCCGCGGTCCAATTCCGGTGGTTCGACACGCTTCCACCTCCGACGGTGGAAGGCTCGCGACGAAGTTCCCCCTCTTCTACCCTTGCCGTGGGGCGCGAGCCGTCGCGACGGGTAAGACGAGTCCGTGGGTCCACGGCGACGCCGGGGCGCCGGCACTCCCTCCGGCCGTCGCCGTTCCGGTCGCCGGAGTTCCCCGTCCACGCCGTCGGTTCCGACGAAGGCTATTACCCACGGAGAGGCCCATCGCTTCGGTCGATGGGCTCGGCGGGTTCCCGGCGTCTGGACTCGGGCCGAGCCCCGGCGCGTCTGCGGTGCCTCGCGGTCGTCGCGTTCGTGGGCGCGCTCCTTGGTCCCTCCTCCGCCATGGCGTTCGCGGGCCATCTCGGGGCGGGAAGCTCGCCACTCGTCACCAGCGGTCTTCCGGCCGGGAACAGCTGGACCCAGGCCGGGCCGCCGCCCCGGCCGGAGCCGTTCGCCCGGGCGTACGCGGCGATCGCCTTCGACCGGCTGGCGGGAGACGGCGTGGTGTTCGGGGGCAGGTCCGTCGGAGGAACGACGCTCAACGACACCTGGGTCAACGACGGGGATTTCCCGGGCTCCTGGGTCGACAAGGCCGATGACCTCACCGTGAGCCCCCCGCCCCTCACCAACGCGAGCCTCGCCTACGACCGGTCCGACGGGTACTACGTCCTGTTCGGTGGGGAGTTCGCGAACGGCACCGCCTCCGGGCAGACCTGGGAGTTCCTCGGGCTCGACACCTGGGTCGACGTGACGGCGTTCCAGGCCCAGTCGCCCCCGGCCCAAGCCGGGGCGGGACTCGCCTTCGATGAGGCGGACAACACGACGGTCCTGTTCAGCGGGGTAGGAAACGTCGGACTTTGGACGTTCGAGAGGGGCAACTGGTCGGCCGCCCCGTACACGAAATCGCCCCTTCCTCGCAGCGGCGAGGCGTTCGCCTACGATCCGGCCGACCGGGCGATTTTCTTGTTCGGAGGCTCGGGCAACGGGACGATCGACGAGACCTGGGAGTGGTCGGGTGGCATCTGGCGGGACTTCACCCCCGCCTCCAGCCCTCCGGAGAGTCTGGTGCCGCGGGCGGCCTACGACCCCCATGGGTCCGGGATGCTCCTCTACCTTGGGGACCGGACGGAGTCCACGTGGGAGTTTGCGAACGCCACCTGGACCAATGTCGCGGTCGAGGGGACGGACACCCCATCGCCCCGGCTCGGGGCCCAGCTGTACTTCGACTCCATTGTGAATCACGACATCCTGTTCGGAGGAATCGCCGTCACGAACGGCTCGATCCTCTCCGACGACTGGGGTTGGGCGGTTCCCGCCGCACCGGTCGACTCGACCCTCTTCCCGATCCCCCTCTCCACGACGGAGGTCGGCGGCTTGGCGGTCGTCATCGCAGTTCCGGTGGCCCTCGCTTGGTTCCTCCGGCGGCGCCCGCCGCGGCGACTCCCGGTCTCCGTGCCGCGGGCCGCATCCCGGGCCTCGGGGATCTAGGGCGGGCCGCGTTCCGCGCCTCTGCGACGGAGGGCCGACGGCTCAGAAGCCGAACCAGCCCGTGGCGCCGGTGGCCACGAGGGTGACCCCGAGGGCGGCGACCCCGGTCGCGATCACCGCCGCGGAGATTCGCCAGCCGCTCTCGGCGTCGAGAGCGGCCGCGAGCTCTGGGGAAGCCGAGGACCCCGGCGCGACCGACCGCACCGAGGCGGTGGCCTCCCGGGCGGCCGCCCAGAAGATCCCGAGGGGGATTCCGGTCAGCGTGGCGCCCAGCACGAGCGCAACGACGGCGGCCGGACCGAACACTGTGACGACGAACACGGCCGCGAGGGCCGGGGCGAGTGCCGCTCCCCAGCGACGCGTGATGTCCCAGGATCTGGAACCCCGG
Source organism: Thermoplasmata archaeon (assembly GCA_022750415.1). GTDB lineage: Archaea > Thermoplasmatota > Thermoplasmata > Lutacidiplasmatales > UBA184 > Lutacidiplasma. Next base: position 42,989 of record JAKIVT010000002.1, on the reverse strand, counting down.
GACGTTTTGGCGGAGGAGGCGAGGAGGAACGGCAGCGTGGCCCCGAGGACGAGCCCGCTGAGCGTCGTCGGGGATCCGAGGCCGAGTTGCGCGCCGAAGACGGCGCTCGAAACCCCGGTGAGCGACGGAACGACGAGGGGGAGGGCGAAGACGATCGCCAAGCCGGCCCACCCCACCGCGGCGACGTCGAGGACCTCGGACGCGCCTCGTGCCGTGCCCCTCGGACCGGTCCCGACCCGGATCGCCGCGAGGACCGCGGCGCCGACGGAGGCGCTCGTGGCCGCGAGGGAGATGCCGAAGGATCCGTCCGGGAGCAGGAGGCGGACCGCCGCATCGGCGACCCACACGGCCACGGCGAACCCGATCACGGACCCGCCAACAGCCCGAAGTCCCCCGGACATCGAGCCGATGACGCCGAGCGCGGTTCCCGCCCGGGCGGTTTCGGCGGCTTCGGGCGGCTCGAGGACGGCCCACTTCGGCAGGTAGGCCACGGTCGCGGCGCCGAACCACCCGGCCGCCATGGCGACGGCGATCGAGGGCTCGCTCGGCATCCATACCAAGACCGCTGCGGCGGCGAGACCCACTCCCGCGGCGACCGCGGCGGGCACGCCCACCTTGTACGGTCCCTCGACGCGGTCGAGGAGAAGGCCGACGAATCCGGCAAGGCTCGCCATCGCGGCCGCCAGCAGGGGAAGGAGCAGGGCGTCCGCCACGAGGGAGCGGAGGATCACGGCGCCCGCCACGTAGGCGGTCGACGCCGACAACGCCGTGGCGACCGCGAGGAATCGGAGGCGCCCGCTCCGCGAATCGCCGGGCTCACTGAGAAGGAGGAGCACCCCGGCTCCGACCGGGACCCCGAAGAGCCCCGCCGGACCGGAGCCCGCCACGAGGAGGATTCCCAACACCGCGACGATGGCGATCCCGGCGGAGCCGACCCCCGACACTGCTCGGACGAGGAGCACCGGTTGCTCGAGGGGACCGGGGCCGTCCGGTTCGCCCGGAACCTCCAAGGCCCCAACCGCCAAGGCCGCGAGTCCCCCGGCAACTAGTCCCTCCTCGAAGCCGACTCCCCGACCGATCCCGTGGAGAGCTGCTCCGAGCGCGAGGAGAAGGGCGAGGCCAACGAACGCGGGCGCCCAACGACGGAGAGTGGCAACGGCTTCGACCGCGGTGGGACGACCCGGACCGGAGTAGATTCGCAGGGCGAACGCGCTGCTCGTCGCCGCGGCCCCGACGAGCGCGACGAGAAGCTCGATAGCGCCGAAGTTGCCGGTCATCCGGGGACGGGCTATTCAGACCCTCCCGCGTCCATAGACGCTTCGTCCGAACCGAACCGCTCCTCTCCCAGCCGACCGAGCAACCGGTGGCGCACCTGGGCTGCGTGCCGCTCCGTCCGGAAGTACGCCTTCTGACGCCGGCTGAGGCCGGTCGCGTGCACGGTCCAGGGCACCCCGTACGAAACGTCCCACAGGAGGAGCGGTTCGGGTTCCGCGAGCGGAAGGGTCAGTCTCCGCCGGCCGGCAACCGCCGCGCGCAACGTGGCGAGGTCCAGTTCCTTCGCCGCGACCTGCCGGATCGCCCCGACCAGCTTGCGGACCATCCCCCACACGAAGGACGGGGCCGAGACCTCGAGAACGAAACCAGTGCCGTCCTCCGTCACCTCGAACCGATGGACGGTACGGACGATGGGCCGCCCGCCCGGCAACCCCCGTCCGAACGACCGGACGTCGATGTCGCCGACCACGACGGCGGCCGCGGCCCGGTACGCGTTCAACGGGCCTCGGGGCGCCGCCTCCAGATACCGGTAGGTCCGGGAGGCGGCGGCCCGGGGACGGAAGCTCTCGTCGACGACCCGCGCATCGGTGAATACGATCTCCTGCGCCACTCCGTTGAGTGCCCGCAGAAGCGCCGGACCGGGGAGGGGAGAGTGGAGGACGAGGGCGTTCCCGCGGGCGCTCACGCCCCGGTCGGTACGGCTGGCGACGTCGACTTTCGCCCCACTAGGCGGGGAGGAAATTCCGCGACGTTCGATCCCCGCGAGGATCTCCCCCTCTACCGTGCGCAGACCGGGTTGGCGGGCCCAGCCGTAGAAGGGGCGCCCGTCGTACCCGAACCGGACGAGCCAACGCGTCGTGGGCGTCCGACCGACCCGGCCCCTAAGACGCCTTGCGGCGCGTCGCGCGCTTCTTCGGTGTCGTCGTGGCCGGCGGGGGCGGAGCGGCGGTCGACGGCGCCGCGACCTCGGGTGCCGGGGCCACGGGAGCGGCCGGTCGCTCCAGGAGGCGGCGGAACGTCTCGAAGTGGGTCACGAACCGGTCGGCCCGTCTCCGTTCGTCGAGCTCCCCGATGGAGATTTCGAGCAGCGCCTTCGACTTCGGGTCGCCGCTCTGGGCCTTGACGAGGTAGACGCAGAGGAGCTGGTATTGGGGCAGAACGTAGGCGTCCGTCCGCGGAGTGCTCATGTCCCCCTTCCGGGGCCGATAGACCCGTTCGAGCGGCACCCGCTCCGCCACAGCCTTGCGGTGTGAGAACCCGAAGTACCGGCCCGGTCCGACGACGCGGGTCACTTCGCGGACCGAACCCTGAAAGGCGTTCTGCAGCCGGTCGCACTCATGCCACAGCCAAAGCCCGAAGCCAAAGTCGCCCTCTTGGTACGCCTCCCAGGCGCGACCGTACAGTCCGGTCTCCTTTTGCTCGACGGAAAGTTCCGGGTCAAGCTCGCTCCGCCAGTCGGAGATCAGCACGTCGACCCGCATCGTCGCCGAGAACGACTTGAACGGAGGAACTCCGGACGGGTCGGCCACGTTGGACGAGGAGGCCGGGGGTTCTTAGCGTCCGCCCGGGGCTGGGGGCGGCCGGAGCCGGCTCCCGTCCCGGTACACCCGAGCGACGTTCCGGGATCCGATCGATACGGCCGACCGCAGGGTGTTCGCCCGCGACACCACCACGTCCGCGACGGACCCCGGTTCCAGGGAACCGACGGCGGAGTGACCGAGGACCGGCCCGCCGTTCGCCGAGTAGAACTGGAGCGCTGACTCGAGCGACACCCGTTCCGGCGCGCCGGTGGAGGCCCGAGCTCCGACGGCGGACGCGATGCCGAGCCACGGGTCGAGCGGTTCCACGGGAGAATCGCTCGACCCCGCCGGAGCGTGACCGTCGCGAAGGAACGAGGCGAACGCGTACGTCCAGCGGGCCCTCCGCTGGCCGAGCCGCTCGACGATCCAGTCGTCGCTGCGTACGAAGCCGGGTTGGACCACGAGGAAGGGCCGGATCGTTCGCAGGCGACGCCGCAACGTCGGCGGCGTCAACGAAGCGTGCTCGATCCGCGGCCGGCGGGCCGGTCGGATCGACTCGAACGCGTCGAGGGTCGCCGCGAGGCACCGGTCCCCGATGGCATGGACCGCCAGCGCGGCCCCAGCGTCGTTCGACTCCGACAGGATCGCTCGGAGGTCCGAGTCGGTCCGCAACGGAAACCCGGATTCCGTCCGACGGTCGTGATAGGGCCGGGCCAGCCAGGCCGTCCGCGGCCCGAACGCGCCGTCAGCGACGACCTTCACCCCGACGACGTCGGTCGACGGAGTGCGCGAGCGTTTCCGGAGTTCGGAAAACCGTTGACGGTCGTCGGCCCGGAGATAGAAGACCACCCGGGCCGGGAGCGGCGACCTCACGGCCAGACCGACCGTCGCCTCCACCTCGGCGGGGGAGGCGCTCACGGCGCCGACGGTGGTGAGGCCGTACCGGGCGGCGGTGTCGAGGACATCCCAGATCGCTTCCGGGCGGGTCGAGAACGACAGGTCGACCCAATCTTGGAGGGGTCGCAGGGCGTGGTCGAACAGCATCCCGTCGGGAGTCCCGTCCGCGGCCCGGCCAATCCGACCTCCCGGGGGGTCGGGGGAATCCGGTCCGATTTCGAGGACGTCCAACAAGCTCGAGCTCGCGACGGCCGCGTGGTGGCAGACCCGGTAGAGCGCAGCGGGGCGATCCCCGACCCAATCGGAAAGGTCCCGGGCGCTGGGATACCGGTGCTCGGGGAATCCGGCTTCCTCCCACCCCCCACCCACGACCGGCCCGCGGGGGTGCCGGTCCGCCCATCGCTGGACTCGGTCGCCGACCTCCCGGAGGGACCGGGTCCCCCGGAGATTCACGCCGAGGGCAGCGCGGGCACTCTCCGCGAGGTGCAGGTGGGCGTCGACGAGCCCGGGGACGGCCAGACGTCCTCGAAGGTCGACCCGTTCGGCGCCGGTCGGACGTGCCCGCCGAACCGCTCGGGCGGAGCCGGCCACGACGATCCGGCCCTCTTCGCCGAGGACAGCGGCGACGTAGCGCTGGCCGGTGAAGATCCGTCCGTTGGTCCATTCGGTGGCGTTGCCCAAGCTCCGACCTCCTCGATGGATCCCGCCGGAGTTACGCGTCGCGCTCCACCGGTGGCCGGGCCGCGAACGAACCGAAGTCCGGGCGGCCGGCGGCCATCCGACGGAGGAACTGGGGAGGACCCTTAACGGGTCCTCCGGCGAACTCCCGTGCCTAGACGTCGAGGTACCGGTAGAACTCGTACGGGTGCGGCCGCAGGTTCAGTTGGAGCTGCTCGTCGCGCTTGATCTCGCAGAACGTCTCGAGCACCTCGGAGTCGAACACTGAGTGCAGGAAGGTGTCGTCGGAGCTGAGGCACTCGAGCGCCTCGCCGAGCGAGCCGGGAAGCTCGCGGATGCCGAGCTCCTTCCGCCGCGCCGGCGTCAGCTTGTAGATGTCCGCATCGACCGGCGCCGGAGGCTCGATTTTCCGCCGGATCCCATCGAGGCCGGCCATCGAGAGCGCCGCCTCGGTGAGGTAGATGTTCGCTGCCGAGTCGGGGGTCCGGTACTCGACCCGCTTCGCCGCCATCCGGCCCTTGTGGTAGAACGGGATCCGGACGTTCGCCGACCGGTTCGACCGGCTCCAGGCGATGAACACGGGGGCCTCGTACCCGGGGACGAGCCGCCGGTAGGAGTTGGTGGTCGGGTTCGTGATCGCGCAGAGCGCTCGGGCGTGGGCGAGGAGCCCGCCGACGTAGTACCGGCAGGTCTGGCTGACCTCCGCGTACGCGTCGTTCGGGTCGTAGAACGCGTTCGAGCCGCCGCTCCACAGCGACTGGTTCATGTGCATCCCGATGCCGTTGTCGCCGAACACCGGTTTCGGCATGAACGAGGCGACCTTGCCGTGCTGGGCGGCGACGTTCTTGATCACGAACCGAACGTCCTGCACGTGGTCGGCGGCGGGAATCAACTCATCGAACCGGATGTTGATCTCGCCCTGGCCGGCGGTCGCCACCTCGTGGTGGTGGGCGTCCATCCGGATGTGGAAATCGTCGGCGAGGATGTTGCAGATCTCGCTCCGCATCCCCTCGAGCGCGTCGTGGGGGGCGGCCCGGTGGTACCCTTCCTTGAACCGGATCGAGCCGTGGCCGTCGGCCGCGGCCCAGGGAGCCTCGGCGCTCTCGATGAGGTAGCCGGCGCCGCCCCACGCGTCCCGGACGGAGTCCGCGGACGGAATGAGCTTCACCGAGTCGAAGACGAAGAACTCGATCTCCGGGCCCCAGTAGGAGAGGTCGTAGCCGGCGTCGGCGAGGACGGCGTTGGTCCGGCGCGCGATGCCCCGGGGGTCGTGGGTGTAGGCGAGCTTCGCACCGCCGGTGAGGATGTCGCAGATGAACCGCGCGGAGCCGCCGTACTCGGCCCCCCAGGGGATGACGCCGAACGTCGAGGGGTCGGGGAGGAGGATCATGTCCGACTCGAAGATCTCGCGGAACCCGCGGACCGAGGAACCGTCGAGCTTCGGGATTCCGCCGACGAACGAGTCCTCGTCGAGCGTGTCCGACGGAATGTGGAGGTGGTTGTACCCGCCGAGGAGGTCGGTGTAGAACAATTCGACCCATCGCAGCTTGCGCGCGTGGATCTCCTCAAGCACCCGCACTCCGTGTTCCGCCCGCGACTCTCCTGCCATCCCCATCGAACGCTCTGCGACCGCCATCCGACGCCCCTCGGCGCTCCGCACGAAGCCCGCCTACAAGAACCCTCGTGCTTCGAATTTGGCCGCGCGTCCAGTATTCAGCGATAGACTAATGAATTCGGCCGCTATGCTGATATTCTATGGGACGAACGTCCAGCCTCGACGTCCTCGACCGCGGGATCTTGGAAGAGTTGAACGTTGACGCCCGGCGCAGCCACCGAGAGATCGCGGAACGCCTGAAGGTCTCCCCCACGACGGTGGGGATGCGGATCGACCGGATGGAGCGGGACGGGGTGATCCGGGGGTACATCCCCCTCCTCGACGACGAAGCGCTGGGCTGGGAGCTCTCCGCGACCATCGGGATCCGGATCTCGAAGGGGAAGCTGCGCGAGGTGGAGGAGCGGCTTGGCAAGGACCCGAGGGCGTACGCGATCTACGACGTCACGGGGGACTTCGACGCGCTCCTCATCGGCCGGTTCCGGGATCGCCGGGACTTGGACCGGTTCGTCAAGCACGCCCTCCAGGACCCCCAGGTGGAGCGGACCAACACGCAGGTCGTCCTCAACCGCGTGAAGGAGGACCGGCGGGTCCCGATCCCGGTCCGGTCGACCGAACGGTCGGCGGGCAACGCATAAGAGCCGCTTCCCGGGTGCCCGGACCGAGGCACCGATGGACTGGGGGCTCAGCAACCGGATCGACCGGATGTTCCCCTCGAGCTCCGGGAACTCCGTGATGCTCGCCGTCGACCACGGCTACTTCATGGGGCCGACGCGGAACCTCGAGAACGCCAAGGCGACGATCCTTCCCCTCCTCCCGTACGCCGACGCCCTCGCCCTGACCCGGGGGATCCTGCGGACCTCGGTCCCTCCGACGACCTCGACCCCGATCGTCCTCCGCGTCTCGGGGGGCGTTACGATCCTGAAGGACGACCTCTCGGAGGAGACGATCACCACGTCGATCCAGGAGGCGGTGCGACTGAACGTCTCGGCCGTCGCCCTCTCGGTCTTCGTGGGCTCGGCCCACGAGCACCAGTCGCTCGCGAACCTAGCGAAGCTCGTCGACGACGGCCAGACCTACGGCATGCCGGTTCTCGCTATCACGGCGGTCGGGAAGGAGCTCGAAAAGCGGGACGCCCGCTACCTCGCCCTCGCTTGCCGGGTGTCGGCGGAGCTCGGAGCGCACATCGTCAAGACGTACTATTGCGAGGGATTCTCGAAGGTCGTTGATTCGTGCCCGGTCCCGGTCGTTGTGGCCGGGGGGCCTAAGCTCGACTCGATCGAAGCCGCCCTCACGCTCGCCCACGGGGCCATCGCCGAGGGGGCGAAAGGAATCGACATGGGGCGGAACATCTGGCAGTCGGAGCACCCCGTGGCCATGCTGAAGGCCCTTCGGGCGATTGTGCACCAGGGCGCCACGGTTCGAGAGGCAGCCGCGCTCTTCCACGAGGCGACGACGTCGCCGAAGGCGTCGGTCACCCCGGGCGTCGCCTGAGCCCCCCTCCGTCGCAAGGTTTCTTATCTCGCGGCCGGTAGAAGACGACCGCGCGGGGATCGCCCAGCTTGGTCAAAGGCGCCAGATTCAGGGTCTGGTCTCGTAGGAGTTCGTGGGTTCAAATCCCTCTCCCCGCACGGAACCCAGTTATCATCCTTTCGACGCTCGTGAACGGTGCCCGAACCGTCCTCGCGCCCGAATCCTTCCTACACCGTGTAATCCGAACCCGGGCCTCAGGGATTCGAATGCCAGGCGGTTCAAGCCTGACCGCATGAGCCCGGCGTCCTTGTCGGGACAATCGGTTCGTAATTCATGCCCGCCGGACGACCGCTAGCCTCACGATTCCCCCTGCCTATGGTCCCGATGGGGGAGCTGGCGCTAGTCGTACGATGAATGCCCTTACTTCCCGCGTACGCTGGACCGCCATTTTGGTCGCGGTCGCGGTCTTCGCTTTGGTCGTCCAGTCGTCCGTGACTGGGCTGAGTTCTCCGGCATCCGGACTGGACCGCGGGTACGTCGTCACATTCCGACTCCCGTCCCCGCCGATGGGCGGCGCAGGGCACTTTTCAGGCGAAGTTCGCGTTTGGGATGCATCGCCTCATCCCACATCGGACTCTGGCCTTCACCCCTCGAGCTCGCCTTGGATTCCGGTCCGGACATCGTATACTCTAGATGCCATCAATTCGTCCGTGGAACAGGGTGACCACCAACCGTCTAGTCCAGCGTACGCTTGGGGAGGAACGTTCGATGGCGCCACAGGCGAAGTCTGGTTCGGGGACTCCCAGGGGAGTTCGATCTACGCCGTGGACGGATCGACCGGGAACGAGACTCGCGCGATCTCGATTCCAATCTCCGCCTACCAGCAAAATCTCAGCGGGGCCGTCAGCGCCCCCGAGGCGCTGGCGTACGACCCGTTCGACAATGTGCTGGCCGTCGCTGCGGTTTCGGCGGACTCAGTGACGCTTCTGAACGCAACCACCGCAGTTGTGCAGCATGTCGTCAAGCTATCCGCTCCGTGGGCTCTGCAGTACGACCCCTCGAACCACCTGATCTACGTAGGTGGAGGTGACCAGAATGTTACTGCAATCGGCGGAGAGAACGGTACTGTCGTCGCGAAAATAACCGTCCCCGGCTGGGACAATCAGGGGCTCACATATGATTCCGCAATCCATCGCATGCTGGGGGTTGCTCAATTCTCGAATGCGTTCAACGAGCAGCCAGGGGCCGTCTATGCGATCGACGATGTAACGCAGAAGGTGGTGACAAATTTCACGAACTCATGGATTGGCGGCGCGACTGACATAGTATATGATGTAGTTAACAGGCAAATTTATGTTCTTGACGGGAGCTGGATTTTGGCGTACAACGGCACAACCTTCGCCCCGATTACTGAAATTTCATCGGGGGCGGTGGGGTCACTCGCAGTGAACCCACTCACAGATGAGTTGTATGCGAGCTCCTCACCTACTGGGCTGGCCGTACTGTATGGTGGTAACGACACTCTGAGAACTCAAGGAGTACGCGCTGTCGGAGGGGGCCTGCTCACGGGAGTGGTTTACGATCCAGTGAGTCGGTTCGCTGTTGCCGTCAATGCCGAGCTGGACTCGGTGGAACGGATCAATGGGTCCACCGACCTGCCAGCCGGAGAATCCAGCCTCGTCGGTGCATACTACCTCCAGGGGATATACGACCCTGACAGCGGATTGGTGTACACCGCTGCATACACGGCTTGGTACACCGGCGTTTCCGTCATCGACCCGACCACAAGCCCGTCCATACTTGGGGGAATCTCGACCGGAGGTAGCCCGAGCGGTCTCGCGTACGACTCCCCGGACCATCGACTGTTCGTGACGAATTACTGGAACGCTTCAATGAGCGTCATCGATACGGGGAACGGAACCGTGCTGAACGCCTCGGTCCCTGTGGGATGGCATCCCTATGGAGTCGCGTACGACCCGGTCAACGGCGAAGTTTACATCGCGGACGGTGGCAACGACACTCTTAGTGTCCTCAATGCGTCGACGCTACGGCAAGCGCACGCCCCCATCCCGGTGGGCTCGGACCCGTACGGAGTCGCGGTGGACCCGGCTCTTGACCTCGTGTTCGTGAGCAACCTTGGGTCGGGGAACGTGACGGTCGTGAACGGGTCGAGCGACCGGGTCCAGATTTCAGGGGTCGCGGTGGGATCGAATCCCCAAGGGCTGCTGTACGACCCTCAGAGCGGATGCGTGTACGTGGCGGATACCGGTTCGAACAAGCTGACCGTCCTCGACGCGGCGACCGGGATCGTGACGGCGAACGTCAGCGTCGGGAGCGGTCCGGCAGTCCTTGCGTTCGATCCTCAGGACAATCTGGTCTTTAGCGGGAATGCGAACGGGAACACAGTGACGGTGGTGGACGCGGGGACGAACCTTCGCCTAGGGTCTGACTTGCCGGTCGCCCAGACTCCCGAGGGGATTGCGTACGTGCCGACGACGCGACAGGTCGACGTGACGAATTGGAACGCGGCCGCCATCAATATCATTGCCGACGCCCCCTACATCGCCAGTTTCGGAGCGACTCCCGCAGAGGTCGGACTCCCGGTCACCTTGTCGGCTGTTGTCGAAAACGGGACGCCGCCGTATTCGTTCGTGTATACGGGGCTTCCCGCCGGCTGTGCGAGCCAGAACACCTCGACGCTCGTGTGCCTTCCGACCCACACCGGGGGGTATCGGACGGCCCTCAGCGTCACGGACTCCGTCGGTTACAGCTGGTCTTCCGCGCTTGCGTGGACCGTCGCGGGACCCCTAGCGGTGACGGCGGCATTCGCCGCGCCGGATCCGACGGAGGTGGACACCCCGACCGCGTTCCATATCGCGGTGGAGGGGGGGCCGGATCCCGGAGCGGTGACGTATTCCTATGTCGGACTGCCGACGGGCTGCGAGTCGTACAACTCCTCGAATCTCTCCTGCACGCCGACAGGCGTCGGCACGTTCGTCGTGACGGTGAGCGCGAGGGACGCGGCCGGAGGGTCGAGTTCGGAAGTGGTCGGATTGGAGGTCGTCGCGCTCCCGACGATCACGGAAGCGTTCGCGAGCCCCTCAAGCGTCGACGTGAATGCGTCCACGGAACTTGTGGCCGTCGTCGGCGGGGGGGTAGCCCCGTACTCCTATGCATGGACGGGCCTTCCATCCGGTTGTTCGTCGTCTAATCTGTCGAGCTTCGCGTGCGCGCCGAATCGGTCGGGGGTCTACCAGGTGGAGGTGGTCGCGACCGATGCTCTGGGAATGGGGGTCCGGGCCTCGTTCGGCCTCTCGGTTTCCACTCCAGCGGTGCCCTCCGGACCGCCATTGGCGCTGGCCGCGTTCACCGCGGTGCCGGAGACAGTTGCCCTCGGCGGCACCTCGACTTTGCTCGCGGCGGTCACGGGGGGAAAGGCGCCGTATGAGTTCCGCTATGCGGGCCTCCCGCCCGGATGTGGGACATCCTCGAACGAGACTCTCGAATGCCGACCAACCGCTGTCGGCACCTACGCGGTGGGACTGGCCGTGAACGATTCTCACGGACAGATGGTGTTTGGGAACGCCACCTTGGTGGTGACCCCCGCCCTCGTGGCACCCACGGGAGCGGTCACCCAGGGGATTACCCCTTGGGAGTGGGCGGGCGTGGGATTGACCGGGCTCGCCGCCGGGGTGGTCGGGGCGGCCATCGTTGCCGCGTTGGTGCGGAGGGGGAAGTTTCCGCCTTGGCATGAGTGAGATCCTTAGGAGGTCGAGTAGCCGGGGGTGTCTCAGATGGGATTTGAACCGCCGGGCGGTTCGAATCCCTCTCCCCGCACGGACCCCCAGCACCTCGGGCAGGATTCGGGCGAGTGCGAGGGCCCCAGTAACGGATGGTCGTCCCGGATCCGAAAGAGCGGGAGCATTCGCCTCGGGGAAGGCTGGGTCGACTCCAAAGAACGGAGATTTCCCTGGCGTAGTACCAGACAGCCCTCGAAGTGGAAAATAGGGCGTACCGTTCCTCGGGTGAAAGGTCTAATTCCGTTCTCGGGTGCCGTCTCCCGATGAGGACGTCGTTCACGTCCAAGCTGAAGCGACCCGACGTGGTGGGCGCGTGGACATTCGCTCCCGTGCCCAAGAATGCGGCGAAGAGAGCCGGTTTCCGCGCCCGCCTCCGGGTGAAGGGGACGATCGACGGAGTTCCGTTCCGGAGCTCGCTGATTCCCCGCGGCGGGGGCGAACTCTTCGTGGTCGTCAATTCGGAAGTGCGGGACCGGATCGGGAAGTCCGACGGGGCGCCCGTTCGGCTGGAGCTCGAACTCGATGCGCGTCCCGTCGTGGTCGACGTCCCCCCCTCGCTTCGTCGCGCTCTCGATCGCGAACCTTCGGCCGCTGCGAACTTTGCGAACTTCACGGCGTCGCAGCGATTGGCGTACTCGCGGTGGGTCGCCGATGCCAAGCAGGATGCCACCCGAGATCGGCGCGTCGCGGCCGCCCTGGAAAAGATCGGTCGGGGCAAGAAACTGAACTGACCGCCCGGCCGGGGTCGGGCAAGGAGCGTCCCGGCGGGAAATCCGAGGTTCCAGCTCCCCACACGTTTATCTAACATGTTGACATAAACACGCTCATGTCCGTGAAGACGGTGACGCTGTCGGAAGATGCGTACCTCGCCCTCGCGGCCCGCAAGCGGGAGGGGGAAAGCTTCAGCGAGGTTGTCCGGCGACTGACCTGGACCGAACGCTCCCTCCAGGAGTTCGTCGGCGCTTGGGAGGACGTTCCCGCGGACAAGCTGGCTCGGTTTGAGGCGTGGATGGAACACAGCGACCGCGCCTCGCAGACCGAGATGATCCGACTCGGACGTCGGCGGGGGAAGTGACCCCTTGGCCAGTCTCGACTCGACGTTCCTAATCGATCTGCTTCGCGGGGTTCCCGCGGCGGTCGTCCGGCTCGAACAGCTCGAGAAGCACCGGGAACCCCGTTGCGTCACGCCCCCGGCCGCCACCGAGGTCATGGTTGGGGCTCACGGATTCGGCGGGAGTTCCCTCCGCGCCGCGGAGGACCTGGTCCAATCCCTGCAGTGGCTCGAATTCGACTGGGAATCCTGCCGTCTCGCGGGACGAATCGAAGCCGACCTCATCGCGCGGGGTGAGCCCATGAGTGCCTCCGACCTTTTCATCGCCGCGGTGAGCCTCCGCCACGGTCAACGGCTCCTCACCCGAGACCGGGGGTTCGCCCGGGTGCCTGGGCTCAAGGTCGAAACTTACTGAGTCGTGGAGGGGCCGAAGATCCCACGAATCCCGTCCTGTGCGTTCGGACCCTCGCCCCGCGCATGGGATTTATGGACCGGTATCCGTTCTGGGCCACGCGGCGACCTCCGCGAAAGGTTCACGTGGAACAGGACCCCCTAGGCGATCCGATTCGGCGAGCCGTCGCCGGCGCCGGTCGACCGCCGAAGGCCCGAGGTGCCCGGCCCGCAGCGATGGTTGCGGTTGGGGTGGTCCTGCTGCTCCTCCTCAGCGGTCTCCCGACGGTCGCGGCGCACACCGTCTCCGGAGTGCCGGCGGCGCCCGGGTCGCCGCTTGCGCCCACCCGACCGGCCTCGCCGGGTCCGGACTCCGCCCGGGCCTCGGACTCGGGTCCGGCGCGATTCTCGCTCTGTCTCCTCGGCGTCCTCCGTTCTTGTACCCCGCTGGGCAGTCCCGCCGCGACGCGCCCTGAGCCGTCGGCCTCCGGTACACCTTCCTCCTGGACCAACATCACCCCGCCCAACGGCCGACCGAATCCGAGCGGACGGGCGTTGGCCTCCCTGGCCTACGATCCGTCCGTCCACGCAACGATCCTGTTCGGGGGCGCCGTGAACGGCCCCGAGTTGTGGGAGAACGACACCTGGGAGTTCACGAACAACAACTGGACGCTTCTCGTCGCGAACTCTTCCTGCACGCCGTCGACGTGTCCGTCCGCCCGGGAGGACGCGATGCTGGCGTACGACGCGACGCTCGACGGCGTCGTTCTGTTCGGCGGGGGCATCTCGTTCCTCGGGTTTACCCGAGCGTACAACGACACCTGGCTGTTCTCGGGCGGCGTCTGGCGCAACCTGACCGCGGCGGCCGGCGCTGCCCCGTCGCCACGGTTGGGGGCGGCGGTGGCCTGGGACCCACTCGACAACGACGTCGTCCTCTTCGGCGGCGCCCTCGCGAACGGCGTCACCCTCGGCGACACCTGGACGTTCAACGGCACGTGGACGAACATCAGCGCCTCCGTCAGCACGACCCATCCGTCGGCCCGCGCGGGCATGGCGATCGCCGACTCGCCGAGCGGCTACCTGCTCATGTTTGGAGGGGAAGCCTGGAACGGGACAGCGGCCAACGTTCTGGTCGACTCGACCGGCTCGTGCGTGCTCCCCGATGTGGCGTGGTGGTTCTACGCCGACCACTGGCTCCACATGAACTACGGTGGGGTCTGCCCCAACCTCGCGGGCCCGAACCGGATCTCCCGTCCCGGGGTCCAAGCTCCGGGCTACCCCGCCCCTTGCGGACGCGTCGGGGCGTCGCTGGGATGGAGCCCCAAAAATGAACGGTTCGTCCTCTACGGCGGGTACGGCGTCGCGAACACGCAACTGACGTACACCTGCAGCGGGCCGCTCGGCTACCTCAACGACACCTACGTCTACAACAACCCCCCCGGGAATGGGTTCGACTGGGCGTTCGCCGGCGACTCCGGGGACCCCTCGAACCGGTCGTATGCCGCCGCGGCGGCCGATCTCACCGACGGGTACTTCATCCTGGTTGGGGGCACGAACGGGGCCACCGCGCTGAACTCGACGTTCCGATACTACGCGCTCGTTCACGCGAGACTGACGGGGCCTACCGGGATCGACACGAACTCCTCCCACGTCGGGTTCAACGTGCCGTTCCAGGTCGCCGGTTCGGGCGGAAGCGGTTCGCTCGACTACACGTTCGTCGTCCACGGGCTGAGAAGCTCGACCGGGCTGGTGGACGGGGGCACGACCGACTGCGCGAACTTCACGAGTTCCGGCACCGATTACGGACCGTTGCCGTACGACGGCATATGGCGGGTCGATTGCCAACCGAGTTCGTCGAGCTACAACGTCTTCCGGATCACGCTCTTCGTCTTCGACACGACCAACTCGACGCTTTCGAGCGGGGTCCCGGTCTCGGGCGACTTCGCCTCGGCGAACTGGACGTTCTCGGTCCTGCCCCCGGAGATCGGGATCATCTATTCGCAATACGCCCCGGATTTCTACACGAACTTCTCGTTCCACAACGTGTTCAGCGCGTACCTCTCCGTCGCCGGGACCCCTGCCGTCAGCGTCACCGCGACGCTGGGCGGACTCCCGGTCTCCATCCAGCAGCGCTCGAGCGGGTCGCTGTGGTGGGACACCGCGTCGGTCGACATGGGAACGGTGTCGGGGGGCTCCGTCCTCGTGGTCACCGGCAACTGGCCCGGTTGGACGCTGAACGCGTCCTACACGCCGGTGATGATCGAGACCCCGACGTGGCTCGTGACGCTGTTCGAGTTCTCCGGGGCGCTCCAGTCGATTACCACCTCCGGGGCCGGCCCGTACAACCACAGCTACGCGATCCAGGAATCGTACGTCTGGAGCCTGGCGAACTCGACGAGCTTTGCCATCCCCAGCCCGATGATCAGCGGGAACTACAGCTTCATCCCGTCGATCGAGGTCGATTTCGGCGCGACCTCGGCGGGGCAGCTCTCGCTCGCCGGGATGCTGACCTTCGGCCTGCCGAACATCAACTTCGGGCCGGCGACCCTGAACCTCACGGTCGCGATTGGTCTCTCGGGAAAGTTCGTCGTCCTCAACGCGAGCCAGGGGATCTCGGACGTCCAATGGGTGAACGCCGCCGCCACGGTCCAATTGGCGGGCGACCTCGGGGTGAGCGTCCCGTTGTACGGCTTCGACATCCTGGGGTTGAGGGTCGGGTTCACGCTCCAGATTGACCTCAAGCCGACGCTCGCCCTCTCGCTCCTGCTGCTTCCGACGACCGATCCGGGGAAGGACATCCTGCCCGGGCTCGCGGTCATGGTCAGCCAGCTCGTGGGGGCTCTCACCGTCGCGCTGGACGTCGCCGTCTCGTTCGGAATCGGCATCGCGTCGATCGCGATCGGGGGAGCGCTCTCGATCGCGGTCGCGTTCAACATCACGCCGACGTTCCACATTGGGGCGGGATGGATCAACGGGACGGTCTTCGGCCAAGCCACGTTCCTGTGGTGGTCCGCGTACTGGAACATCCTCGGGCCTGCGGTCATCTACCAGTGGACCGACCCGCCCCCGGCCGAACCCCGTTCCGGGACGGCGTGCGTCACCTGCTACGACACCGGGGCCAATGCGACGTGGGCGCCCTTGACCCGGTACTATGCGACGACCGGGTACGACGTCACGGTCTGGAACGCCACCGCCACCAGCGGGAACGCGGTCGA
The DNA here is from genome assembly GCA_022750415.1 of Thermoplasmata archaeon. Lineage (GTDB taxonomy): Archaea > Thermoplasmatota > Thermoplasmata > Lutacidiplasmatales > UBA184 > Lutacidiplasma. The sequence continues at coordinate 27,078 of JAKIVT010000002.1, read as the reverse complement.
GGACATCTATCCGCACACCGAGGTCACGGCGGCGCCGGGGCCGAACGGGGCGTACCTGTTCTACACCGACGACAACCCGCAGCTCCCCGTCTCCCAGGGCCTCGAAGTCTCCGGAGTCGGGCTCAACGGTTCGACGAACCAGCTCGCGGCGCTCCCGCGGCCGACCGACCCGGGGTTCCTCATCTCGAACCCCGAGGCCACCCGCCTCGCGGACGGCAGCCTGTACGTCGCCTGGTCCGCCCTCCCGGTCGCCGAGGACGGAGCCACGATGCCGGCGGCGCTCACCTCCCTCGCGCTCCATGGCGCCCGATTCTATCCGGACAACGGCTCCTGGGGTCCCGTGAACGTCTGGACCCACGGCGGGTTCGCGCAGTCGTACCGCGTCGACGCGTCGGGGAGTTCGGGAGTCCTCGAGGCGCTCGTCGCCCCGTCGTACCTCGTCGGGCCCACGACCACCGAGCAGCTGGTCGAGTTCGACGTCGGGACGGGTCGGACGGTCGCGAACGTGAGCGCGACCGGCCTCTCGGAGGTCGCTTCCCTTAGCGGCGGAGCCGGGGAGGCGGTGGTGCTCGACGTCGGCGGGAACTACTCCATCCTCAACCTCACGACCGGTGCAGCCGTGGCGTTCGCTCCGCCGGTCCCGGCGAAGTCCCACCTGATCTCCGCCGAATTCGTGGCGGACGCCCCGTCGACCGTTGCGCTGCTCTATCGGAGCCAGCACACGACCGAGACGATCCTGTTCGACCTCGCCACGGGCCAGGTCCTCGCGCAGTGGCGAACCGGTCCGGATGCGACGACCCTCCACGCCGTCTTTGGCGACGGTCGGTACGACGTCTTCGGGAACGGACACGCCGGTATCTTTGGATGGACGGTCACCGGGTCCACCGTGGCGAACCTGACCGAGATCCCGTTGGAGAACGTGACCAGCTTCGGCCTCACGCAGGACGGAGCGTCGATCCTGGTCTACTCCCTCGTGGCCAACTCCACCACCTCGGCGCAACCGGTCGTCGCTCTCGAGTTCGCGGAGGTGGGCTCGCTCCTTCCCGCGATTTCCGCCGCGCCCGGGACGAGCGCTCCGACCCGGTCGACGGCCGCTGGGGGCACCAACTACCTCCTGGTGCTCGCGCTCGCCGCCGCGGGCGTCGTCGCGCTGCTCGCGGTCGTCGTCGTCGTCACGCGCCGCCGTGGGCCTCCACCGACGTCCGCGGGACCGGCTCCGGAAGGCCCCGTCCGCCAGGATTCGCCGACTTCCCCTCCGCCCGGGACGGGGTGACGCCAGTGGCCCGGACCTGGCCCGTCCGTTCCGTCGTCCGACGGCGCCCGCGCGGCCGGGCCTGGGTCCCGGTCCTCCTCCTTGCGATCGTCGTCCTCGTCCCGTCGGCACCGGCGTCCCAAGCCCTGAAAATGCACTCCCTCTCGACCGGGTCAACGTCGGCTCCCGTCCCCGCAATGGTCGGAGGTCCGGGAGCCGGCCCCCCACCCGCCGCTCCTCTCCCCTCGGGCGGGTCGGAACGCTCCGCCGGCCCCGGACTCCCGCATTGGATCAATGTTACCGGCGGCCCGAACGCGTCCCACCCTCCCGCGAGCACCCTCGGCACGCTCGCGTACGACCCCGTCGCGAAGGAGTCCGTCTACTTCGGCGGATGCATCAGCGCCGGGTGCCCCGACGGCCTAACTTGGGTGTTCGCGAATGCCACGTGGATCAACGCGACGAACCCCTCGGATTCCCCGCCTGCCCGGTACGGCGGAGCGATGGACTACGACGCCAACCTCCAAGGGATTCTCCTGTTCGGCGGGGTCGGAGCTTCGGGGAACGACCTGAACGACACGTGGCTCTTCCACGACGGCGCCTGGACCAACCTCTCGGGATGGAGCGCGGCGGCGCCCTCCCCGCGCGCGTTCGCGAGCCTCGCGTTCGACCCGGAGCCCGAGGAGAACGGCTCGGTCCTGCTCGGCGGGAACGTCGGCGGCGTCGGCTACGTCAACGACACGTGGGTGTTCGAGGGCGGAGCGGGCTGGGTGTCGCTCTCCCCTTCGGCCGCCCCACCACCGACCGGCCGGACCCAGATGGCCTTCGATCCGGCGGAGTCCGCGGTCGTCGTCTTCGGCTGCGGCTTCGGGTGTGGCTCGCCGAACGAGACGTGGGAGCTGTACTCCGGACAATGGTGGCAGGTCGCCGGCACCGGCCCGGCTCCTCCGTACCGGTACGACGGGGCGATGAGCTACGACGCCGCCCTTTCCGAGCTCGTGCTGTTTGGGGGGTGGGGAGCGGTCGGCGCCCTCAACGACACGTGGACGTTCGCGCACGGAACCTGGACGAACGTCACCTCCGATGTGGGGACGGCGCCCCCCGCGCGGTGGGTCGGCGCGATGGCCGGGGACAGCGGCGGGTTCCCGCCGCTTGTGTTCGGCGGCTCGACGATGTTCTTCGGGAACGGCGCCCTCGCGGACACGTGGGTCCTCGAGACCCCGCCCACGGTTTCGCCGCTCGCCACCCCCTCGTCCGCGGAGACGTCGGTCCCGGTGGCCGTCCGAGGAACGGTATCGGGCGGCACCGCTCCGTACTCCGCCGTTGTGGGTTTCGGGGACGGCTCCCAGGAGGAGGTCGTGGTGGCGACCGGCGCCTTCCAGCTCTCGCACGCGTACGGAGCGAGCGGGTCGTACACTCCGTGGACGAACGTCACCGACGCCGCGGGCGCGCGGGCGATGGGGGGCGCGACGGGGGCGGTGGTCGTCCGCTCGGGACCCGCCGCCGCGCCCCGCCTGGGCCCCTGGGCGGGAGACGCCGGGGTCGCCATCGCCCTCCTGGGAGGGACGGTCGGCGGGGGAACCGGGCCGTACGCCTACTCGTGGGACTTCGGGGACGGCATGACCGCCTCGGGTCGGAACTCCAGCCACACCTACGCGACGGCGGGGTCGTACGCCGGGAACTGGACGGTTTCTGACGCCCTCGGCGGAACGGCTCGGGCGTCGTTCGATGTCGCGGTGCAGGCACTACCGACCCTCGGGGTCGGCGCCTCCGCCCTCGTCGCCGGGGCGCCAGGCACCGCCTACGCGAACGTCACCGGCGGCACCGCGCCGTTCCACTTCAGCTGGCGGTTCTCCGACGGCGGCGCGAGCGCCGCCCCGTACGCCCGCCACACATTCGGGTCGGCCGGAACCTATACGATCGAGGCGTGGGCGAACGATTCGGTCGGCGGGTCCGCTCACGCGAGCACGACCGTCACGGTCGGGCCGGCACCGCCGGCCGGGGGCTCCTCGAGTTCCCACGTCGCCGTCCCCCCGGCGTGGTTTTGGCCGGCCATCGCCGGTCTGGCCGTGGTGGGCGTCCTCGGAACCGCGGTCCTGGTGTGGCGAAGTCGCCCGCGCCGGCCGGCGTGATCCTCCATCTCACCCCACGGGCTCGCGCTCTGCGCAGACCGGATCGGTCTCCTCGTCGGCCGGGAGAAAGGTTCTCCTTGGCGCCGCCGGTTGGGCCCACGTCCACCGCGATCGCCGAGCTCCATCCGCTCTTCCGGCGACCTGCTCCGGAGAATCTCGGAGGCGAAGTCCACGCCCTCTCGCTTTCCGGCTTCCTTCGACGTGCGGCGGAGCGGAGCGGGTTGCGGTCGACGCCGCCCGCGGAAGGGGTTGCCCGCCCTGTCGAGCTCAGGGACCGCTGTTCTTCCAGGTCACTTTGAACGTCTTACCGGCGTTCGAGAGCGAGTTTGGTACGGCCATCTTCTTCGTGTTCGCGAGGTTCCACATCGTGATCTCGATGTTCGAGAATCCGCTGATGGAGTGGGTGTGTCCCGAGATGGTCGCGGAGGCGTTGTTGAACGTCACCCAGCCGAAGTTCGTGAGCGGGAGGACGCCCGACCCACCGGTCGGGGCCTCCGCGATCCACTCCGCCGACGACCGCTTCGCTCCACTCAGGCTCTGGATGGTCGAGAACGAGTGCCCCGTCGACGAGTCCCGCATGGACAGCGTGAACTTGTGGGTCGTCGTGGAGTACTTGACTTCGGCATGCATGACGTCGGTCGGCGAGATCGTCATCGACAGGGTGTGGTACGGGCCGGGGTACATCTCGTACCAAGCGAAGTACACCGGCGACCCCCCGGAACAGTACGTCGCCGTGCCGGTCTGTTCTACGGTCGACGACCCGTCGCCGTCGATCCCGACCCAGAACGCGGAGTAGCGCGCGGCGCTCGGGCACGCGGCCGCGATCTGCGGGACGTTCCAGCTGCCCTTCACGTCGGTAACGGCCCCGTTCTTCGTTTTGATGGCGTAGCCGGCCCAGTTGTGGGAGGTGGAGGTGGTGGTACCGAAGAACGGCGAGTGGAGGATCGGACTCCGCCCCGCCGGGGCGGCCGGGGCACCTCCGACGGCGAGGGCCGAGAGTCCGCTCGCAACGAACGCGATCACGACGAATGCCGTTAGCAGCCGGTGCTTCGATTGGCCCATGGTCTTACCGGGGGCCGGGAGGAAGAAGTCCCGTTTAAACCCCGCGTGCACGGCCGGCGGCGCCCCGCCCCCTCGGTGCCCGTTCCCTCGTTACCGGGGACGTTCCGGGGGACCGAGGATCACGCGCGCATCCACCGCCACGACTCCCTCCCCCGCCGGTCGGACGATCAGAGGGTTGAGGTCGAGTTCGGCGACTTCCGGAACTTCGAGGGCGAGCTGGGAGACCCTCTCGATCGCCTCCTCGAGCGCCTCGAGGTCGCTCGGCTTCTCCCCCCGAACCCCGGTGAGGATTGGGAACGCCCGGATCGTCTCGATCATCCGCCGGGCGGAGCGGGAGCGCATCGGGGCCAGCCGGAAGGTGACGTCCTGGAACACCTCGACGTAGATTCCGCCGAGCCCGAACGCGACGAGCGGCCCAAACTCGGGGTCGCGCTGGATCCCGACCAGGACTTCCTTGCCCCCCGTCACCTGGGCCTCCACGTCGAACCCCTCGAGGCGGGCCTTCGGGGCGGTCCGGGCGACGGCCTGCTCCATGCGCCCCCACGCCGCCCGAAGCTGGTCGGCGTCCTCGAGACCGACGGCCACTCCTCCGACCTCGGTCTTGTGGGAAATATCGGGGGAGGCGACCTTCAAGACGACGGGGTAGCCGAGGTCGTCCGCCGCCCGGACCGCGTCCGCGACGGTCCCCGCCCGCACCGATTTCGGGAACGAGATGCCGTACGCCGAGAGGAGAGCGCGGGCGGCCGACTCGCGCAGCAGGGTGGAGCCCGTGGCGGCGGCTTCGGCGAGGGTCGCCTTCACCCGCTCGCGGTCGACCGGAAACGCCCGGACCGCCGTGACCGGTCGCGTCCGCCAGGCGTGGTAGCGGGCGAGGAGAGCGAGCCCCTGGATGGCCTCTTCCGGAAACGTGAACGCGGGGACTCCACTCGCCTCCAGGAGTCCCATCTCCCTCGAGAGGTCGGTCAGCCCGAAGAGGCAAGCGACGACGCCCTTCGCCGACGTCCCCCGGCCCTCGAGGATGGCGCGGGCGACCGCTTCCCCGGTCGCCGTTCCCGTGGGGGTCGCGATGACGAGGGCGCAGTCGACCTCGGCGTCCCGCACGAGGATCTGGAGGGCGTCTCGGTACTGCTCGGGCCGGATTCCCGCGGTCATGTCGACCGGATTGGAGACGGCGGCGATCGCCGGGAGCCGTCGCCGCAACTCGCCCTGCGATGCGGCGCCCAACCCCGGCAACTGGAGTCCGTAGCGGACGGCGGCGTCGGCGGCGACGATCCCCGGCCCCCCGGAGTTCGTCAGGATCGCGAGGCGCGGGCCGTCGAGGGAGATCCCGGAACCGAAGATCTTGGCGGCCCGGAACAGCTCCCCGAGGGTGTCGAGGCGCAGGACGCCAGCCTGCTCGAACAACGCGTCAAACAAGCGGTCCCGCCCGGACCGGGCGAGCGATCCGGTGTGGCTGCGGGCCGCTCGTTCCCCGGCCGGGGTCCGCCCGCTCTTGATGACGAGGACCGGCTTCTTGGCCGTGACCTCCCGGGCGGCGTCGAGGAATCGCCGTCCGTTCGACAGGCTCTCGACATACAGCAGGATGACCCGGGTGGCGGGGTCGACCGCCAGCGCCTGCAGGAGGTCGCATTCGTCGACGCCGGCCCGGTTGCCGACGGACACGAACCGGGAGAACCCGATCCGCTCCGCCGCCCCGTACGCCAAAATGCCGGCGCAGAGCGCCCCGCTCTGCGAGACGAAGCCGATGTTCCCCGCGGGCGGAAGCCCCTCGCTGAAGGTCGCGTTCAGGCTGACTTGCGGGTCCGTGTTGATGATGCCGAAGCAGTTCGGGCCGACGAGCGACATGCCGAACCGGCCGGCGGTCCTCACCAATTTCACCTCGAGGTCGGTTCCCGGCGGTCCCACCTCCCGAAACCCCGCGGAGATGACGACGACGCCGCGGGTCCCCCGTTCGCCCAGCTCTTCGACGACCCGCCCGACGGCGGGGGCCGGCACCACCACGACCGCGAGGTCCGGTGCTTCCGGCAGATCCGAGACCCCCGCGTAGCACCGGACTCCGGACACGCTCCGCCAGGCCGGGTTGACGGGGTAGGCCACGCCCGTGAACCCCGAGCGGAGGATGTTCCGGAACAGGCTCGACCCCACCGCCCCGGGCCGGTTCGAGGCCCCGATGACCGCAACGGACGACGGCCGGAACAGTTCGTCGAAGGCGGGCGGACCGTGGCCGGTCATGCGTCCTCGACCGTCCGAGGCGCGACCGCCAGGGTCCGCTCGGCCGGCGAGCGACTCCGCTCCCGGGGTTCGAATCCCGGATCGGGGGGCGCGGAACCGACCACGGTCGGAGGGCCTCGCTGGCTAGGGCGCCGGCGCGGTCGACTCCGTGCCGGTCCCTCCGCCGGGCGCTTTCGCGGCGAACGGTCCGAACTCCGCGATGCGGGCCCACGCCGGGAAGCGCCGCTCGATGACGGCGTCGAGGCTGAAGCGGCTCGGTCCGTAGGTCGCGTTGATCACGATCAGGCCGAGGAACGCGATCGCGTAGATGACCCCCGTCCCGATGTCCGTGCCCCCGGCACCGGATTGGTACGGGCCGCCGAACCCTTCGGGGACCGCCCAGATCAACAAGGCGAGTACGACACCGCCGAGGTAGGCGACCTTCCGCATCAGGCCGAGAAGGAGCGCGAGGCCGAGCGCCACCTCGAGGGCCCCGACCGTGTAGACGATGAGCGTCGGGTTGGCCGTGGCCTGCGCGGCCCAGAAGTTGAACCAGCCGGAAAGCCAGCCCGGGGCGTTCGACTGAGACGCCTGGACGGAGTTCACGAAGTTGTCCACGAATCCGGAGGTGAACTTGAGGACCCCAGCCGTCAGCCACGCAATGCCGAGGAGGAGCCGGAACACCGTCTTCAGCGACTGGGCGTGCTGCACCCACCACGTCGAGTTCTCGGCCAGTGCTACCTTCGTTTCGGTCATCGACTTTCCCAAGACGACCGGGGGGAGTCGGGGTAGAAGAACCTACGGGAAATCTTGAATCTGGGAACCGGTCCGAAGAAACTCCCAGACTCGGATATTCGATTCCCGCTCGTAGGCCACGGGAAGGTGGACACGATGGCGATGGAATCCGGTGGAATCCGCGGGCCGATGCCGACGGCGGCGGAACTGTTCGACCTGCACGGCCAGGTGGCCGTGGTGACCGGCGGCGCCATGGGGATCGGCGAAGCGATCGCGCTCTGACTCGCGGCGGCCGGGGCCCGTGTGATGATCGCCGACGTCAATCTCGACGCCGCCCGGCGGGTCGTCGCCCAGATCGTGGCGACCGGAGGCACCGCCGACGCGGTGGAGGCCGACGCGGGGAGCCCCACGGACCCGGACCGGGCCATCGCGGAGACGGTGCGTCGAATGGGCGGCGTTCGGATTCTGGTCAACAACGCCGGGGTCTTCCCGTTCTCGCCCGCCGATCTCACCCCGGTGGAGCTCTGGGACCGGGTGCTCGCGATCAACCTCCGGGGCGCGTTCCTGTTCGCCCGGGCGGCGGCCCGGTCGATGCGGGCCACCGGGAATGGGGGAGCGATCGTGAACATCGCGTCGATCGACTCGTTCCATCCGTCGGGCAACCTCGCGCACTACGACGCCTCCAAGGGCGGGTTGGCCATGTTGACCCGGTCCCTGGCCGCCGAGTGGGGCGGATTGAAGATCCGGGTGAACGCCGTCGCCCCCGGGGGGATCAACACCCCCGGCGCGGGAGCGGTCTCGGCCGACGTCCTCCGCGCGACCGGCGCCTCCGTGGATACGTTCACCCGGGGGTTCCTCCAGCACATCCCGCTCGGCCGGATGGGGGAACCGGACGACATCGCCCGCGCGACGCTGTTCCTCGCTTCCCGCGCCTCCGACTACGTTACCGGTGCGGTGCTCGTTGTGGATGGGGGCTACCTCGTTGCGTAGCGAGGGGTCCCCGGCCCATTGGCCGGCCCGTCTCCGCGAGCTGTGGCGACGGCATCCCGAAGGGATGTCGATCGAGCTCCTGCGCGTCGGAATGGGCGTCATCTGGGTTCTGAACCTCCTGTTCGTCATCGACCCGGAGAACCAATTCTTCGGAACGTTCCAGAGCACGGCGCAATCGTACGCGCCGACGACGTACGGGGGGAGCGCGCTCCCCGATTGGGTGGCCGCCCACGCCAGCGTCTTCGCGTGGGTCGTCGCCCTCGTCACCGCCTACCTGGCGCTCGCGTTTCTGCTCGGGGCGACCACCCGGTTCGCGTGCCTCGTGGGATTCCTCTTCTCGGCGGTGTTTCTCGTTACCCAAGTCGGCTCGACGTTCAACATCCCGGGCGGAACCGACGTGGGGCCTCACCCCTTGTACATGCTGATCTCAGTGGTCCTGTTCCTCGGAGGCGCCGGGAGGTACCTGGCGCTGGACCACTGAATCTGGGCCACCGGGCGTGCGAGGCTGCCGAGGGTCTCCCGATGGCTTGCCGCTCCGCCCGAGTGAGTCCGGCCGCCGGGACCCCCGGCCGAACCGGTCGGCTCCGTTCCAGCATCTGAGAACCGGGTCGAAGAAATTCCGTTAGCGGCATGGACCCGCGACCCATGATCTAGAACGTAGGAAGACCATGTCCGACCAGAATTGGTTCAACACCGTCGCGATCGCCTTGGCCGCCACCGTCGTCCTCGCGTTTCTCATCGGGCTCGGGCTCGGCTCCAACACCGGCACGCCCGGTCCGACGGCGGCTCCTTCCGCCGGGCCCGACCACATCTACCTGACGATCGCGTTCAACCCCGCCACCGGGATGGACCAGTACTTCCCCGCCAACGTCAGCCTCCCCGCCCACACCCTCATCATCTTCACCATCACGAACTACGACAACGGGACCAACGCCGTCGCCCCCGTCTACGCGGACACCGTCGGCACGGTCGGCGGTTCCGACCAGGTGACCTACTTCGGGGCCAGCTCCGCCGAGTCGGTCTCCTCCGTACCGATGGCCCAGATCGGCCACACGTTCACCATCGCCCAGGCGCCGTACAACCTGAACGTCGCCATTCCGGCGTCCGCGAATTTGGCGGAGCCCACGACCGTCGACTTCGGGGCGTACTTCAACACGACCGGGGCGTACTCCTGGAACTGCATGGCCCCGTGCGATCCGGGGTCCATGATGACTCCCGGCCTGATGGCCGGGATCATCACGGTGACAGGGTAGGCCCCGTTCCAGCCCGCCCTCCGGGGAGCGCCTTCGGGCGGGTCACTCGGAGGGCCGGACGATCGAATAGAGGATTACCAGGAAACCGGCCGAGTCGAACCCGGCGCTCGCGATCCACGCGGTCAAAAGGTCCTGCGAGAGGAACTCGTACAGCACTCCCGCGACGGCGGCCGCGACGGAGACGAGGAAGAACCCGAGCCCCAGGTAGAGCAACGAGCGGCGGCGGGTCCGTCGGTAGGCGACGAAGCTGTTGTAGGCGATTGCGGCGCCGACGACGAGGACGAGTCCCTCGAGCCCCCGGAGCACCCAGATGAGGTCGGTCATGGCCTCCGCACCTGCACCTCTTCCCACATCGAACCGAGTCGGTCGGCCGAATCCTCGCGGGGGATCATCTCGAGGCGGACACGGCCGTTCCCCAAATGGACCCGGACCTCCCGCAATCGGCTCCGGTATATCTCGACCTTCCGGCCCTCGGGGGTGAAAGCGTACCGGACGATCCGGACCAGTTCGGCTTCCTCGAGATCGTGGAGCTTGCGGTAGACGGAGCTTTGGGGCAGTCCCGTCCGCAACACCAGTTCGTGCACGTCGAGTTCCTCCAAGTCCAGGGCGAGGAGGATCGCCCGGGTCTGCTCGTCGCCGAGCGCCTCGAGGAAGGCGCTCCCGACCTTGGTCAGGGGGGCCGGCCCGGCGCCCGTCGAGCGAACTTCCTGCGGTGGGGCGGTGGTCGTACTCATTCGATGTCGGGAGGGACGTCCCCGACGGTGCGAGCCGTCCGCGCCCTAAGACCGTTCGGTTCGACCGGGACCCCCACCACCCGGTGGAAGGGGACGGTGGACGCCGGCTACTTCGGGGCGTCCGGGGACTTCGGAAACCGGGCCCTTCGGAGTCGGCGGGCCGCGGGGATCATCGAAAGGCGGGCGAACTCCTCGGCCCGCTCGGCCGGCACCTCTGGGTAGTCGTGCCCCAGGTCCTGTCGCATCTGGAGGAGCTCCCCCCATGGAAGGTCGTTGGCCGCTCGAAACGCGGCGCTGAGCCGGGAAGCGGACTCGCAGAACTCGAAAATGCAATTTCGGAGTCCCCGACGGGCGAACCGCCCGAGCCGGTCGTTGGCGAGATACGCCTCCCGACGGAGCGCGACGTACTCCTCCGCGTCGGAAGCCGCCTTCAGCATCAGGAACGTCAGCTCCCGGTCCACCCGACGCTTCTCCCTCACCATTCGACTGCCTCGGCGAGAACCTGGGGCCGGAACCACCAGGGGAGGGTGGCCTCCTCGGCCACGCTGACGTCCCGACCCAACAGTTCCTGGAGGGCAATCTCCAGCCGGAGACCCGCGAGCGGCGGAGCGGTCCGGTTCCAGTCCACCAGCAGGTCCACGTCGCTCCGAGAATCTGCCTCCCGTCGACGCACCGAGCCGTAGACGCGAACCCGCCGGGCACCGTGCGTTCGCGCCAGGCGGAGAATCCCCGCCCGGTGGGGTACCAGGATCTCGTCTATGCCGAGGCCCCGGCCGAGTCGGACCCGCCGGATCTTCGGCACGTCCCAGAGATGGGACTTGCACCGAGGGCAAAGCCGCACGGGACTGTGCGCCGGCGTCCAGGCGTAGACGCAACGGTAGCACCGCAGCGTCGGGAGTCGAACCGCCTTCATCGATCCTTCCGATAGGTCACGTCAGCAAGGCTGTATAGAACTTACTCCAAGGTAAGTTCTGTAGGGCGCCGGAGCGGTGTCTCGTTCGGGTGCTCCGGGGGGCCTATCGGTCGAATTGGGGCGGAAGTGAGGTGGGATTCGGACCGAATTCGGGTCCGATTGGGGGCCCAATCCGGCCGAGCTCTATCCCGCGCGCTCCCGATGGGCGCCCACCATGAAACGACCGAGCCCCCTCTGGCTGATCCCGGTAGCGGCCGCCCTACTGCTGCTGGTGCCGACCGTCGCCGCCGCCCAATCGCCGAACTCGACCGCCCTGTCGGCCGCCCCGGCCGGTGCCGGGGGAGCCGTGTTCACGATGACGAACGCCGTCTCCGGCAACGTCGTGATCGCCTACCACATCGGGAAGGGTGGGGCCCTGATCCCCGACGGTCACTTTTCCACCCACGGGAAGGGAACCGGGGTCAGCCTCGCCGACCAGGGGGCTCTGACGCTGACGGCCGACCACCGGTTTCTCCTGGTCGTGAACGCGGGGAGCAATACGCTCACCGTGTTCCAGGTCCACGGACCGGGAACCGGTAGCCCGCTCCTCTCCTACATCGGCCACGCGGGCTCCCGCGGTGTCGAACCGGTCAGCGTGACCGTCCACGACCGGATCGTCTACGTCCTCAACGCCGGGAACGCGACGACCCCGGGGAACATCGCCGGGTTCCTCCTCGCCGACCACGGTTGGCTGTTCCCGCTCCGCGGGTCGAGCCAGCCGCTCAGCTCGACGGCTCCGACGGGCCCCGCCCAGGTATCGTTCAACCCCGCCGGCACCGTCCTGGTCGTCACCGAGAAGGCGACGAGCAACCTCGACACCTACCCGGTCAACATTCGGGGGGTCGCGCAGGCTCCGACGGTGACGAGCTCCAACGGCTCGACGCCGTACGGCTTTGCGTTCGGCCAGGGCGGTTCGCTCATCGTGAGCGACGCCGGGCCAGGGGCCCTCTCCTCGTACACCCTCGCGAACTCGGGAGCGGTCAGTGTCGTCAGCGGTGCCATCGCCGACAACGGGACGGCCGCCTGCTGGGTGGTCGTAGCGCACGGGGGCCGGATTGCGTACACCTCCAACGCGCACAGCAGCACGATCTCGTCGTACACCGTCGGCACCGGGGGCACGCTGACGCTCCTCGCGCCGGTCGCCGCCACCACGGGCGCGGCGGACACGGACCTCGCGCTCGGCGGGACCCACAACCAGTACCTGTTCGTCTACGACGCCGGGGCGGGGGAGATCGAAGAGTTCCACGTCGGCTCGATGGGGGGCCTGACCCTCCTCACCGCCGTCTTCCACCTGCCGGCGACCGCGGAGGGGTTGGCGGCGTTCTGAGGACGGTTCCGCGGCGGCCGAATTTGGGGGTCCGCCTGATAAGGGGCGGGCCCCTCGCACGGGGGTCCCCATGACCCCCGGCTTCCGCTCGCTGATGTGGTACGTCCTGTTCGGCACCCGCGGGGGGCCGAACCGGCGGCGGATCCTGGACGAACTCCTTCGCACCCCCGCCAACGCCCACCAGTTGTCCGAGTCGCTCGCGCTCGATTACCGAACGGTCCGCCACCACCTCCGTCTCTTGGAGCAGAGCGGGGCGGTGACCCGACCGGTCGGGGACGCGTACGCCTCGCCGTACGAGATCGCCGCTTCGACGGCCGCCTACCTCGAAACGGTCGTCGAGTCGGAGCGGGCGCCCGGCCGGCCGTCGGGGTCCCGGTTTGCCCGGAAGTCCGGTCGGTCCGCGACCGGAGGAGCCCCCCGATGACCGACCTCCTGATGGAGGCGAGCGTCGCTCTGGGACTGATCAGCATCGTCCTCGCCGGGGGACTGTTCGTCCTCTACCGGCGGTTGTACGCCCACACTCGCACCGGATTCGGCCTTGCCCTCCTGGTCTTCGCCGGGGCGTTCGTCGTCCAGAGCGGGCTCACCGTGTACTCGTATCTCGCCGCCATGCCGCTCATTCCCGACTCGTTCGCCCCGTTCCTGTTCGGGATCGGATTGTGCGAGGCGACCGGTCTCGGCGCCATCGTCTGGACGGCCTCCCGGTAGGTCCCATCCCCCGAACGGGGGGCCACCTGCCCCAGCTTCTGGTCGAACCAGTCCCGGGTCACACCGGACGCCGGCGACGAGTTCACCGTCGTGCGGAGGACCCGCTCCCGCGGGCCAGGAGTTGGCCCGGGTCGACGAACAGCTGCTCCCACATCGCGCGCGTCACGCTCGTCGGAGAACCCCGGTGGGCGACGAGGACCGGCTGGGCCGAGCCGTCGCTCCATTCGAGGAATACTTGGGGAATCACGTAGTCGTCGTCCCACGTACCGAACTCCCGGACCAGCCGGTCGGCCTCGTCCTCCTGGCTCGGCATGTCGATGTCGAGGATCCGAGCCGGGACCCCGAGGAGCTTCGCGAGCCGGTGGGTCGGCTCGATCGACAACGGATGGCAATGCGGGCACCAGGTTGCCGCGACCAGGGTGAGCCGCACCGGTTTCGAGTCCGCCATCGTCCACTCCGGGTCCGGAGGAGCTTCGCTCGCGCCTTAGCGGTGTCGCGGCGGGTGACGTCGAGACCACCAAATAGGAGGGCGAGGGTGCCCGACCGAGATGGCGAAACCCACCCGGAAGTCGCGTCCCCGCGCCAAGTCCGTCCGGGCCCGCCACGCGCCCCCGAAGTCGGCGTGGGTACCCCCGGCCCCTGGGCCGGCCCGATTGCGCGCCCCTCCGACCGGCCACGCGGTCTGCCGCGGATGCGGACGGATCGTCCGCCTCGCCCTCGCAATCGCCGACGGCCCGAACCTCGAAGCGTTCCCGGACCGGCGGCCGGACGGTTGGACGGCGGAGGGCGTCACCCTCACGGTCACCGGGGTTTGCCCGAGCTGCCAGACCGGTGGCGTGGCCCCCGCCTGAGCCGACGTCCGGGATTCGGGCCGTCGATGCAGGGCGTCTTCACTTCGCCGCGGGTCGTCTTCGGCCCGGGCGCGATTGAGACGCTCAGCGGGCTCGGGAGCCGGCGACCGCTGGTGGTCGCCGACCCCGCTCTTGCCGGGTCGATCAGACTCCGACGGGTCGTCGAAGAACTCGAGAAGGTCGACGGCGCCGTCGCCTCGACGTTCTCCGACGTGACGATCGGACCGACGATCGGGGACGTGGAGCGGGGCGTCGACTCGGTACGTTCGGCCGCTCCGGACGTGTTCGTTGCCTTTGGGGGCGGGAGCACGATCGACACCGCGAAGGCGCTCTGGGTCCGGTACGTCCGGCCCGAGATCCCGCTCGAAACGATCACCCCGCTCGTCGAGCTCGGGTTGCGCTCGCGCGCCGGGCTCATTGCGATCCCGACCACGAGCGGGAGCGGCAGCGAGGCGACCTGGACTGCCGAACTTCGCGCTCCCGACGGCCGACCGGTCGACCTCGCGACCCGAGAGCTCGTTCCCGATTGGGCTCTCCTCGACGAGTCCCTCGCCCACTCCGCTCCCCCACCCGTGCGGGCCGACGCCGCCGCCCAATTGCTCGGCCATGCCGTCGAGGCGATCGGCTCGGAGTGGGCGAACCCGTTCTCCGACGCGGCGGCGCGGGACGCGCTCGCCACGGCGCTGACGGCCCTTCCCAAACTCGCCAAGCACCCGGACGACGACGACGCTCGCGGGGCGCTCCACCACGCGGCGTCTCTCGCCGGCTTGGCGGCGTCGAACGCGCAGCTGGGGGTGGCCCACGCCCTCGCTCGGGCCCTCGGCCCGTCGACCGGGCTCGCCCACGGTCGACTGGTGGGGATCCTGCTCCCGTACGCGACCGAGTTCAACTATCCGAGCGCGCGCGACCGGTATACTCGCCTCACCGGTCCGCTCGGTCCCCCGCTCGCGGCCAACCGGAGCGCCCTCGCCGAGCGGTTGCGCGCCGTGCTCGCTCCGCTCGGGATCCCGAAGACGCTTGCCGAGGCCGGGGTCGATCGGCTGCGCGCGGGGAGCGGACGGACCCTCGCCATCGCCCACGCCGTGCGGACCCCGTCCGCGGTCTCGAACCCCCGGGTCCCGTCCGAGGAAGAGCTCGGCCGGCTCCTGGACGCCGCCTGGGACGGCGCCGCGGTGACGTTCTAGACCGGGCGCGACCGGCGTTCCGTTTCGCCCGTCGTCCCAGGGGCCCTTCGGCCGCCGGGGGTCGTCAGCTCTTTCCGGTGGATGCGGCGACCGGAGGCGCCGAATCTCGAAGCGCCACGGCGTGGTTGATCGCGATCTCGGCGAGGTCGCTCGCGTACGAGGCGCTCCTCTCGACGCTTTCGAGCACGTAGGCGAGGGCGACCGCGAGCCGCCCGCGCTTGGTCGCGAGCTCGTGCAGGATCTTCTCCCGTTCCCGGGTGACCCGGTGGGCGACGTCGACGACCGCGTTCGCCCGGGCAATGTCCCCGGAGTCGAGCGCGTCGAGCGCCTCCGAGAGCCCGTTCGCCGCGATCGCGTGGAGCTTGTCGAGCGATTCGACGACCGACGTCGGGGGTTCCTCCTTCCCGAGCATTTCGACGGTCTCGGCGATCTTCACCGCGTGGTCGGCGATCCGCTCGAGGACCCGCGAGGCGAGAAGGTAGGTCGCGCAATCGGGGAGCGTGAGTCCGAGGCTCGTGAGGGCGCGGGCGTCCCGCAATGCCATCGTCACCTGCTTTTCGACGAACCAGTGGAGTCGGTCGACCTCCCAGTCCCGTTCGACGACGTCCTTCGCGATCGAGGCGTCGCGGCCGTGGAACGCGGCCATGGCGTCGGACTGCATCGCCCGCACCATCTGGTGCATCCGTCGGATGACCGATGGAATCGGAAGGGGGTTCGCGCCCACCACATCCTGCAGAACGACGGCGTCGGCGGTCTCTTCCAGGATCTCCGGCCCGATCATCCGCTGGGCGAAGCCGCGGACGATGTTCCGCGTCCTCGGGCTCATCCGTCCCGGAGTTCGGATCTCGAGGAGCGGGGCGCCCGCGATGTACTCGGCGATCAGCCGCCGGAACAGGTGGTCCTCGTCCATGTCGTTCGAGACCTCGATCGAACGCTTCACCGAGTCCGCGCGCGGTCCCTCGTCCGCGTACAGCGTGATGGATCCGTCCGAACGGGGGGAGAACAGGAGGACGTCCCCCTCGTGGAGGCCCCGGCTCGTCACCCAGTTCTTCGGAAGGGAGATGATGTACGTCGACCCTCCCGTCTTCTGGATCCGGCGGCCGTGGAACCCGCCTGTGCTGCGCATCGGAGGGGGCGACGACCCGTCTCTATACTATATAGAATTGCGGGAACCCCGAGGGGAATCCAAGCTAGAACCGAATTTGCGAGGGGGATTCCGGTGGGCGTCAGCCGGGCCGGTCCGGAGGCAATCCGGTGGCCCGAGGGAGATTCCCGGGCGCCCGGCTACCTCAACAGCTCCGGCACGCGATGCCGGTCAGCGTCATGGAAACTTTGGAGACGGAAGCATGGGCACTGCTTCCCAGCCCATTCGCGGAGGCCCTCGTCAGCAGGTCCGTGTTGACGATGTACCAGTACTGGTCCGACGTCGAAAGCCCTCGCGTGTGGCCCGAGAGCGTGATCGAGGGGATCGAGTACAATTTCGCGAACGAATACACCCCCGTGCCCGGGCAGTGCACGCCGATCGAGGCGACGAGACTCGTCAGGTGCGTGGTGCCCCAGACGAACTTCGCGGTGGTCAGGTCGTAGAAGTCGCCCTGAAGCCACAGATGGAACGAGGCGGCCGCCGACCCATTGTCACCGGCGGTGCAGATGGCCGACACATTCGCAAAGAATGAGACGTTCGAGAAGGTGAACGACGCGTTCGTCCGGACCGAGGACGGCGTGAAGCAGAGGCCGTTCGTCGGGCCGGGCCCCATCGAAATCCATCCCAAGGTCTCGTAGGTCGACCAGGACCCCGTCGAGGTCGCCGCCTGGTGCCCGAGGCCCAAGTGGCCGGAGGAGAAGTTGTTCTTCCAGGTTCCACCCAGGTACGTTCCCACCTGCGTCCGGTAGACGGTCCCCTGTTGCGTCCCGTAGCACTGGGTGTGGTACTTCGGACCAATCGAGACTGCCCCGACGCTGGGGGAGGCGAGCATCAGGACCAGCAGGCCGAGGCTTGCCAGGCTAGTGGCCTTCATGATTCCCATTCGGAAGCGGCGACGACCCGCTCGCGGGGACGGGCTCCCGGAGCCGGGTGAGGTCCGGCCCGAAGGTCGCGCAGCCATCGACCTGCGAACCCCGCGGGGGGAATGAATCCTCCGTTTCCGGCCGAGCACGTAGTATCCTGGAGTTCCCCCCAGGAATCGGGGAGCCGGCGCGCCTCGGCTTCGCCGGCGGCCCCCCCCGGCGGGGTCGGTCTAAAGAGCCGCGCGGACGCTGGCGCCGACCGACCCGAATGGAACCGGTGCTCGTTCCTGGACCGACGGCCGGCCGCCCCGATCTCCGGCGACTGCCGCCGCGGACGCGGTCGACCCGGTACCACCGGCCGAGGGCTCCCTTCTGCGGCGTCGGGTACTGCACCAACTGCCTCGTCCGCGTGAATGGCGTTCCGAACGTTCGGTCGTGCCGTTACGACGCCGCCCCGGGGGACGTGATGACGGTGGAGAATGCGTGGCCATCGGCCCGCTTCGACATCCTGGGGGTGTTCGATGTCCTGTTCCCGCACGGCATCGACACGTTGCGCGGATTCCGTCGCCCGGCCTTCGCCGTGCCGTGGTACCAACGGGTCGTGCGACGACTGGCCGGAACCGGGGCGTTCCCGACTCCCTCGCTTCCCCCCCGACCGGCACCGGGACGGTCGATGGAGACCGATGTCCTCGTGCTCGGAGCCGGGACCGCCGGTCGGGCCGCGGTCGAGACCTTCGTCGCCGAGGGGGTTCGCCCGCTCGTCCTCGAGAGAGAGCCGGTACCAACTCCGATCGCCGGGGCGGAGTGTCTCGGTCGCACGACCGCGGTCTTCCTGCCGCCTCCGCGGGAGTCCGGGCCCCGCCCGTTCGAGCTGATCGCGAGCGTCTCCGACGGTTCGGCGATCGACGTCCGAGCGCGGACCGTCGTGGTGGCCGTCGGAGGGTACGATGCCTCCCTCTGGTTCGCGGGAAGCGACCGCCCCGGCGTGGTCACGGCCGAGGGCGCGGAGCGGCTGCACCCGGCGGTGCGGCCGGATTTCTCGCACGCCGTCGTCTTTGGTGGCGGCCCCCGCGCCTTCCAAATCCTCGAACGGTTCGGGGCCCAGACCGACGCGGTCGTCGCCCCCGGTTCGATCGACCCCGACGTCGCCCGGAAGGCCTCGGAGCTCGATATCCCTCTCTTCCCCCGGACGCTCCTCCTCGCAGCGGTCGGCCGGCGGGCCGTTCGAGGGGTCCGGCTGGCCCGTCGGGGCGGAGACCAACCTCCGTTCCGCCTCGAGGCGGACGCCGTCATCCTCGCGCACCGTCGCCTCCCCCACCCCCAATTGTTCTTCCAGGCCGGCGCCCAGATGGAATGGCGGCCCGGCGTCGGAGCGTACGGCCCCGTGGTCGGGGGGGCGGGCGCGACCACCGTCCCTGGCCTCTTCGCCGCCGGCGAATCCGCCGGAGCAGCCTCGCCCGACCGGGCTCGCGAGAGCGGGATTGCGGCCGCGACCTCCGCGCTAGCCCCCGGACCGGGATCCCGGCCGACGCCCTCGCCTCCCTCCGACGAGCACAATGAGCTTGAGGGGTACTACCAGGAGCTCCTGACCGCCGGCCCGGGCCCCGGCAAGGTCGTGATCTGCCCGTGCGAAGACGTCCTCCTGGGCGAGCTCCTCGAGGCGACCGAGCGAGGGTACCGGGGGATCGAGGTCATCAAGCGGTACACGGGCGTGGGAACGGGGCTCTGCCAAGGCCGGTACTGCCTCCCCGACGCGCTCCTGGTCCTCGCCCTCCGCGAGCATCGCACGCCGCGCGAGGTCGGGTACATCACCCAGCGGCCGCCGGTCGTCCCGACCCCGCTCGGGGCGTTTGCCGGATTGCCGGACGAGGTCGAGGCGACACCGTGAACGCCCCCGAACGCCGCACGTACCAGGTCGCCATCATCGGGGGCGGGATCGTCGGCCTGTTCACCGCGTACCGGCTGCTCCGGGCCGGCGCCGGTCCCGTCGTGGTGCTCGAGCGCGGGTTCCTTTCGTCCGGCGCCTCCGGCCGCAATGGCGGCGGGGTCCGTCAGCAGTGGGACTCCCGCGTGACGGTCCGCCTCATGCGCGAGGCGGTGCAGGATTGGAAGCAGTTCGGCCGGGAGTTCGGCACCAACGTCTGGTTCCGTCAAGGAGGGTACCTGTTCCTCGCCGCGAGCCCGGCCGAGGTGACCCGGCTCGGACAGGTCACGGAGGCGGTCCGGTCGGAGGGGCTCGATGGACGACTCCTCGAGCCCAGCGGGGTACTCCGCTACGCCCCGTCGCTCTCGCTCGACGGAATCCTCGGGGCGACGTTCCTCAAGACCGACGGGACGTTGTACCCGTTCCCCGGCGTTTGGGGGGTCTACGAGGCGGTCCGCGCCCTCGGCGGCGAAGTCCGTCTGGGCGTGGAAGTGACCGGCGTCCGCGCCGAGGGGGGTCGTGTGGTCGGTCTCGCGACGACCGGAGGCCCGGTCGAAGCGCCTATCGTGGTCAACGCGGCCGGGGGCTGGTCGGGCGACGTGAGCCGCCTCGCCGGCCTTTCGGTGCCGAACGTCGCGAGCCGCCACGAGATCCTCGCGACCGAGCCCCTCAAGCCGTTCCTCGATCCGATGGTGATCCGGCTCTCCGACGGCCTGTACTTCTCCCAAACGATGCGGGGCGAGGTCGTCGGCGGGCTGAGCGTGCCGCACCCGACCGGCACCCGCGCCGGCGTTCCGACGTCCACCACCTTTCTCCGCACCATGTCTCGCTCGATGGTCCGGCTCGTTCCCTCGCTCGCCCCCGTCGGCGTCCTCCGCGCGTGGTCGGGGTACTACGACGACACACCGGACGGATTCCCCGTCATCGGCGAAGACCCCCGCCTCCCCGGGTTCTTCCACGCGAACGGGTTCAGCGGCCACGGCTTCATGCTATCGCCGGCGTCGTCGAAGCGGGTCGCGCAGGCCGTTCTCGGCGAACGCACCGACCTCGACCCCGCGCTCTTCTCCCCGGGGCGGTTCCTCGACCCGCACCGGAGCACCGAGGCCGAGGGGCTCCAACCGGGCTGACCGCCGCGTCGGCCGGCGCCGGCAGGCAAACCGTAACCTTCCCTCGCCGCTCGGCCCGGCGTGACCCAGCCGACCCTGTTCAACCCGTTCCCGGGTCCGCCTCCGATCGAGGCGAAGGGCCGGGACGCGATTCACGCCGTGGCGTTTCGCGCCGCCGTCGAGGGGGCCGACGCGTACCACGGGGTCCGTTCGGCGCTCCGGCGGGACGGGGCGATCGTGCGGCTCGGGAACCGGTTCGTGACGCTCGCGAAGTACCGGGAGATCGCCTTCGTTTCCCTGGGCCACGCGGCGGTGTCCGCGGCGTACGGAGCCCACGACGCCCTTGGCCTGGCCATCACCCAGGGGTTCGTCGCCGGGCCGAACCCGCTTCCCCCGGAGATCCCGTTCCGTGCGACCCGGGTCCTACCGGGCCGTCCCGGCCAAGCGGGGACGGCCGAGGTCCTTTCCGACGTCCTCGAGCTCGCGCAGGGGCTCGGGGAGAAGGACCTCCTCGTGCTGCTGGTAACGCCGGGGTCCGTGGTCTCGCTCGCGGCGCCTCCTCCGGGACTCGACGCTGCGTCCTGGAACCGGTGGCTCGGCTCGCTGTCCGACGCTGGCGCCACGGCCCGGGAGGTCGCCGACGTCGTACGGGCCCTCGGCACGGGGGGCGTCGGCGGCGGGGTCGGGCGCGCCGGCGGCCGGGCCGACGTGGTGACCCTGGTCGTCGAACGGGGCGATGGCGGAGTCCTCGTGGGAGGGGGGCCGGCCAGCGCAATCATCCCGGCGGAGCGAGTCGCGGCCCGCGCCATCCTGCAGCGGCTCGGCCTGTTCGCGGGGCTCCCGCTGGCGGCGCGGGATTCGCTCGCTCCGGACAGTACTCTGCCCTCGGGCATGAGCCCGAGCGTCCATCGTCCGGTCGCGGTCGCCGGCCCGTCCGACGCCTTGCGGTCCGCGGGCGACGCGATCTCGGGACGCGGGTACACCTCCCGCCTCGCGGCCATGTCGATCCCGGGCAGGCCGGCGGCCGCGGCGGCGACGTTCCTCGACCGGGTCGATGAGGTCGTCGCCCGCGGGCTCGGCGATGGGAACGCGAACACGAAAGGGATCGTCGTGTTCGCCCCGGCCACGTTCGAGGTCCCCGAAGGAGGCGACGAGCGGCGGGAGTTCCCCGCGTTCGTTCAGGCGGCCGCGGCGCGGATCCGGCGCCGTGGCATGTCGGTCGGCGCGTACCAGACGAGCGCGCTCGGCGAGCCGCCCGGGGCGGCCGGCGTCGTCGTCGACGCGGCCATCCCCGGGACGCCGGTCGTCCCGCGCCCGGTGCCCATGCGCTCCGGCATCACCGACGTCGGTTGCCTCCTCGTCGCGTTCGCGCCCCGGGAGACCGGGGGGTGAGCGCCCCCGAACTCGAGCGCTCGGCCCCCATCCCCCCCGGGTCCCTCGCCGGGTACCGGCGGGTCTTCCGCCACCGGCGGTTCGGTTGGTACTTCGCCTCGCAAGCCGCGGGCGACGCGGGGTACGCGGTCTACGCGATCGCGATCCCCTGGCTCGCGCTCCGGATCTCGGGGAGCCTCGCCATCGCCGGCCTCGTCCTGGGCGTCGAGTTCGGGGTGTACGCGCTGTCGTTCTTGGCCGGTCCGGTCGTCGACCGGGTCCGGGACCTGCGGACGATCCTTCTCCTCGGGTATCCGGTCCAAGGGGTGCTGGCCCTCCTCCTCGGGTATCTCGCCGCCACCGGTTCGCTCACCGTGCCGGTCCTCCTCGTGCTCGTCGTCGCCCTCTCCTGGCTGTGGGACTTCACGTGGACCGCCTCCCTTTCGATCCCGCCCAAGATCGTCGGGCCGGACGAACTGTTCCCCGCGAACGCGCTCCTCTCGGCCGTTTCCGGGGGGAACCAGGTCGCGGGGTACGCCGCCGGGGCCGCGCTCATCCTGTTCCTGAGCCCGGCGTCGGGGCCGGTCCTCTACGGACTTCTGAACTTCGCGGCCGCCGCCTTCGCGATCCCGGTCGTCGTGCCGCAGGCGGGGGCGGCCCGGGCGTGGTTCCGGGAGCTCGTCGACGGGTTCCGCTCGTTCGTGGACGGCGGGGGACGGCCGCTGGTGGCGCTCGGCTCGTTCTCGGCCGCCGAGGGGCTGTTCAGCGCCGGTCCGCCGCTCCTCATTCTCGCCGTCGCGAACGGCCGCCTCGCCGGTGGGGTGAGCACGTACGGCGTTCTGTTCACCGCGTTCGCCATCGGCACGGTGGTCGGCTCGGTCGCCCTCGGGGCGGTCAACCCGCGGGCCAAGCTGGGGATCTTGCTCTTCGCCGGCGCGGCGGTGGAGGGGGTTCTCCTCGTCGCCTCGGTCGTGGCCGCCCCGCTCGGTTCGTTCTCGGCCCCGCTGTGGTTCGCGGTCGGCGCCATCGACGTGGTGTTCTACCAGGGCGTGCTCGTGTACCTCCAGGCGACCACGCGGTCCGACCTCGTCGGCCGGACGCTGACGAACCACTACCTCTTCCGCGGAACGGGGAGAGCCGCGGGCGCCGTTGCGCTCGGGGCGCTGCTCGTCCTCCTTCCGGTCCTCACCGTCGGGTGGGTGGTGGGTCTTGCGCTCGTCGGAATCGCCGCCGCGTTCGCCCTGGCGGCTCCCCGCCTCCGGCGACTCGCGTTCTAGCCGACGGGGTTCTCCGGTCCCGAGGGGGAGGGCACCGGCTCCGACGGCCCAAAATGGCGCTTGAGGGCCATATACTCCTCGAAGGAGATCTGGCGTCGAGCCCGCACGGCGCCGGCTTGGCGGAGCGACTCGATCCGGTACGTCGAGAGCAGTTCGGAAACGGTGCGCGCCCGCCCCGAGCTCCGGTCGTTCTCGAGCGGTGCGGCGGCAATCGGTCGGTCCATGACCGGGACCTCGTCCCGCGGCGGGATGACCGGGGTTCCGACGGCGACGGGGCTCCCGAGGTAGGCGCGCAATCCCTCGGCCTCTCCCGCGCTGATCTCGCCCTCCGCGAGGAGCAATTCGACGAGCTCGGATTGCCTGGGACGGTACGTCTCGACGAGCTCGGCGACCGGGCGGTCGGCCCGGACCGGTGCCGTCGAGGCGAACCCCGCCAAGCGGGCGGCCTCACTGAGCTCGCGGTCGAGTTGTCCGATCGCGTCCCCGATTTCGGCGGGCGAGGGAGGTCGCGAGCCGACGGCGAACCGGGCTTCCAGTCGGAGGCGGCGCGGGGGCTGCCCCGGAACGGCGGCCTCCTGCTCGACGCTCAGCACGACCTCGGTCCGCTCGAGCGTCACGTCGACGGAGGAGACCCGACGAGGGAAAAGGGATTCGCGTTCGAGAGGGGCATCGCCCAGTTGGACGATAACCTCGGGTAATCTAGTGGATTCAATCGATGTGATAAAGTGCGGTAACTATATATGGGCTGTCGAGAGTTTGGGAAGTTGAGGTCACCATGTCCTATCGAGAATCCCCCCACCGTGTCCCGCCGTCGGGAGCCCCGGACGGAGCCTGCGCTCCCGGCGAGAACTCGCTCTGCCCCGTGATCGCCGCCGTGGGTGTCATTGGCACCGAATGGCGACTCGCGATCGTCCACCGGCTCCTCGCGGGACCGCAGCGGTTCAGCGAGATGCTGAAGTCGAACCCGCGCCTGAACGCGAAGACGCTGAGCGCGACGCTGAAGTTCCTCGAGAGCAACGGGGTCGTGCAACGGACCGTCGTCAGCACCCGGCCGTTCAACGTCGTCTATTCGCTGACGGAGATGGGGCTCGGTCTTGCGCCCGCGGCCCGCGAACTCCGGATGTGGGGCGAGCGTTGGCTCCTGCCGAGGTTCGCGAACCAGCGGATCCCGACGCCGCGGACGCCGGCGATCCAGGGCGAGCTGCCTCGGATCGTCGTTTCCGAGTCGCCGGTCCGCCGGGGCTGACGGTCCGGCGCCCCCGCCCCGGGTCGGGAACGGTCCCTCCCCGGGACCGTTTCATCTCCCCCCATCCCCGGTTCAAATAGGGCGAGAACGGACTTCTCCCTGCAACCACCCGGAAGGGTCCCCTTACATCCCCAAGGAGACGGCACCGCGTCTCGGGAGTGCGGGGGGCCCTTCCAACCCACCCCCACGTTCTGGCGGTTGATTTTTGGGATTCCCGGAGCGAACGTTCACCGTTCGCGCCGACCCAAAGCGAGACCACCTGGGTGTCCGCTCGGGTGGTACCACACCCCCGGGAACGGACCGCTCCCTGGTCGCCGTCGTTCGGCTCCCGCCGAACGCCGCCACCTCGCCGTCCGAATCCCCCAATCCCCCGACGCCTCGTGCGACGCGACCCACGGTCGCCCCGCGGAGCGCGCCGAACGACCGGACCCTCCGACGGGCCGGAGCGCGGGGACGCTCCGACCTCCGTCGCCCTGCGGGCCTGTACGCTGGCCGTTGACGGTCACGTCGACCCGCCGGTCCGACCCGGAGGGACCGCGATCTTCCCAGTGACACCACTGGACTCGGACGACCCCGACCCGCGACCGGCGTTCCGGCGCGCGGGAGGACGGCGGGGTCGTCCGTCGCTCGCCGACCGGACGGGCCTACCGGCTCGTCGCCCGCGCCCTCCGGCCGGCCGTCCGACGGCGGGAGGGAGGATGGTTTCGAATGTCGTCGCTCCGCGCCGCTCGGCGCTCCCCGGAACCCGTTCGCGCCGCCCCACCCGAACTCGTCTCCCCGACCCGCCCGCTCGTCCGCCGGCTCGGAAAGGTCCGGATCCCGCTCTCGCTCACGCACCAACCATGGGCGACCGCCTACCGACTCCCGAGCGGCCAGACGCTCTGGTGCGTCCGACTGCCCCGGGACGGCCAGGTCGTCCGCTCGGTCGTCTCGACCCGCCTCCTTCGCCGGTACGCGCGAAGTTCCGGCCTGCGACCCTTGGAGGTCGCGATCGACGAAATCGCCGGCACCGACGGGGTGTGAGTGACGTCCTCGCTCGACCGGGTGCCCTGGTCCTTCGAGCCGCGGAGCGAGGCGTGGTCGTCGGAGTTCGTGCGCCGTCTCGCCTCGCTCGCGTCCGCCGCCCCGTTCGGCACCGGCTTCCTCCTCGAACGGCGGAGCGACCGGGCCGGGATGGCGGTCGTGCCGGGCGGCCCCCTCGCTCTCGACGTGGCCCAGGCGGCGGCCGCCGGATTTCCGGCCCGATTCGCGCCGGCGTCGAACGACCTCCTCGGCCGGCCGTCGGCCCGCGACCGGTTCGCCGTTCTCAGCCGCCGGGGGTGGGGAGTCGTGGGAAGGGAGGAGGCGGGGTCCTCCGCATTCGGGGAGGCCCCGCCCGCTCCGCGGGACGCACCCCCTTCGTTCCGGGTCGACCTCCGACCCCCGGTCGGAGCCGTCCAGTCGCACTGGTTCTCGACCGGGCAAGGTCGTCTCGCGTGCCGGGTCCGGTACTGGTGTCGGGTCGGATCCGACCCGGTGGCGGCCGCGCCCGGCTCGCTCGCCACCGCGGCCATCGACCGGTTGCAGAGGGACGGAGTACCCGTCGAGCTCCGGGAGTTGGCCAACACCTTCCGGCGTCGCCGGGCCTGGTCCACGGGGGTCGTTGGTTCGTTGCACGCCGGCCCGCTCGAACGCCTGCGGGCGGACGTGGCGGCCCACGTCGCCCTCGCGATCCCTCGGCCGATCCGGATCGACGACGCGGCCGTTCGGCGCCACGTGGTCGTGGTCGGCGCGTCCGGTTCGGGCAAGAGCTCCTGGCTCGCCGGCCTCGCCGCCGAGCGGATCGACCGGGGGGCTCCCGTGGTCGTGTTCGACCTGCAGGGGGACCTGGGGCCGTTGATCGCCGCCCGCCTTACGCCGACGGGCCGAGCCCGGCTCGTGGCGGTCGATGCCTCGGGCCTGCCGGAGCGGATCGCCGGCGTCCGCCTCCTGCAGGCGGAGACGCCGCACGAACGCGAGCGGGAAGCCGCGCACCTCGTGGCGGCGCTGAAGCGGCTCACCGGCGACTCGGGGGACGTCTACTGGGGGTACCGTCTCGAGCGAACGTTCGACAGTTTCGTCCGCCTCGTCCAAGAGGAGGGGGGAGGGCTCGGCGACCTGTACGAACTCCTGACCGACCCGAGGCGGCGGGACGCCGCCCGGCTCGCGACCCGGCTCCCCGCGGTCGCCGCGTTCCTCGACGAGTTGCCGGCGCTCCTGCGGCGCAACCCGGAGTACCTCGCTCCGGCCGCCGGCCGGGTCGCGAAAGTCGCGCTCTCCCCGGTCGCGCTCCGACTCCTCGACCCCGTCGGGCCGGGGCTTCCGGTCCTCGCCCTCCTGCGCCAGGGACGGTCGATCCTGTGGCGATTGCCGTTCGCGGAAGTCGGCCCGGAAACGGCGACGTTCGCGACCACGCTCTTGGCGAGCCATGTGTACCTCGGACTCGCGGCCGAAGGTCCGCCGGCCGACGGACCGGGGGTCGTGGTCCTGCTCGACGAAGCCTCCGCGATCTCGCCGCGGCTCCTCGCCGAGCTGTTGGCCGAGGGGAGAAAGTTCGGGGTCGGGGTCGTGATGGCGACCCAGTATCCCGGTCGCCTCGCACCGGAGGCCCGGGCCGCCGCGGAGGGCGCGGCGGGCACCCATCTCGTGTTCCGGGTACCCGCTCCCGTGGCCCGATTCACCGCCGAGTGGGCCGGTCTGGACCGTGCGAGCGAGTCGATGCTCGAGGCGCTCCCCGACGG
>JAKIVT010000199.1 GCA_022750415.1 Thermoplasmata archaeon | reverse complement strand
GGGGTGACCGTGAGCTACAAGCCGCAGTACCTGAAGGCCACCAACGCGGCGAGCCTCCGCGAGCGCCTCGAGTTGCTGCGCGGCGACCCGACGTTTGATGCCGGCGTCTTCGAGCGGGAACTCGTCCCCGGCCTGCACCTGGATACGCTCCTCGACGTGGCGCTGCCGGACCTTTCGGGCGGAGAGCTGCAACGGGCGGCGGTCGCGTTGGCCCTCGCCCGGCCGGCAACGCTCTACCTGCTCGATGAGCCCTCGGCGTACCTCGACGCCGACGAGCGGATCGCCATGGCGAAGTTGATCCGGCGCCAGGTCGAGCGGCAGGCCGTGAGCGCCCTCGTCGTCGACCACGACGTGTACTTCCTCGACCTGGCGTGCGACGCCCTGATGGCCTTCCGGAAGGAGGGGACCTCCGGCGAGGGCGGGGTTGGCGCCGGCCCGTTCGCCATGCGCGCCGGCATGAACCTCCTCCTCAAGGAAGTCCAGGTTACATTCCGACGGGACGCGGAGACGCTCCGTCCGAGAATCAACCGGGAAGGATCGGTCCTCGACCGGGAGCAGCGCGAACGCGGCGAGTACTACTACGAAGCGGCCGCGTAGGACAGCGCGTCCTCGCCGCAAGGTTGAATGCGTGGGTTGACTGTGCGATCGTTAGGCCAGGGCTTGAAGTCGATACGGATGACGGCGACTTTCACCCATTCGACGGCCCTCTCCCGCAATCCCAACCTTCAGTCGCGATTCGTGGCGGACGCGCCGTGAGCGGCTCGACCGGGGCTTCGGGGATTCTCCCGATCTGGCCCGCACCTCCGTACGAATGGGTCTCTGCCCGAATACCCTGGTCCCGGGAACTCCCCCGGAAGGCGGTTTCCGCGTCGGTGGCGGTGGGGTTCGTCGCGCTCCTCGAGCTGTACCCGTGGACCGCAACCCCGTCCCCGGCGTGGGGGTTCGTGTCTCTCCTTGCTCTCTTCGGCGGGATGGTTCTGACGTACCACCTCGTCGACGCCCTGTACGTCCGATGGATTCCGACCGAGCTGCCGCGCCTCGGGATCTCCCCCCTCGGGCTCGCCATCGACGGGCCGGTGGTG
Organism: Thermoplasmata archaeon; assembly: GCA_022750415.1. Taxonomy (GTDB): domain Archaea; phylum Thermoplasmatota; class Thermoplasmata; order Lutacidiplasmatales; family UBA184; genus Lutacidiplasma. The sequence continues at coordinate 904 of JAKIVT010000199.1, read as the reverse complement.
GAGGAGCGGGTTCCGTGGGAGCGGGCGGCCTTGCTCGACCGGCAACTCTTGATCCTTCCGAAGCGGCTCGGATGGGTTCGCTCGTACTCCCTTTCCGAACGGCAGGCCGTTCGCGCTCGCCATTTGCGTCCGGTAGCCCCGTAGGACGGCCCTCCCGCCCGCGCCTCTTGCGGCCGAATGACAATCGCTATGCCGGACTGGACGTCGTCGGGAGAATTCATGAAGCCGGTGGCCGTGCTTCCGGCCGTGCCCGGTATGTCGATGCCGAAGGCGGGCGCGACCGCCATCGCCACGTTCGAGGCATTCCTGCCCGTGCGACCCGACGTCCAACGGCGTCCGGTGTTCGGCCAGCCCGCGGCGTTCGTTGGCGGGAACATGTTTCTCGGCGTGTTCGGCGACCGGGTGTTCGTGCGGCTCTCCGAGGCCGACCGGGCTCTCGCCGAGAAGACCGTCGGCGGCACGACGTTCGAGCCGATGCCGGGACGCCCGATGCGCGAGTACATGGTCCTTCCCGCGGCGGTTTGGAAGGATCGAAAGCAGGCGATGGAGTGGGTCGCCCGCTCGTTGCGGTACGCCACGGAGATGCCGGCGAAAAAGCCCAAGCCCCGCAAGTGAGCCGGCCGGAACGCCCTTGTGCCTCCGACGGCCCAGCGTGGAACCCTTAAGGGAAGCGGCCCTCGTTCGTCGTCGCGATGAGCGGCACGACGGGACGGTTCCGGGCCGGTGCCCCCGTCTCGGCCGGCGTCGTCTTCCTGTACGGCCTCCTCGTCGTCATCGTCGTCTACGCCACGTCGCGGGCGTCGTTCTCCTCGAACCCAATCGTCCCCGAATTCCTCGTCGCCGTCCTCTTCCTCTTCCTGGCCCGCCACGTCTCGACCTACTACGTCCTCGATGACCGGGCGTT
>JAKIVT010000198.1 GCA_022750415.1 Thermoplasmata archaeon | reverse complement strand
GCGGAGTGGTGGTGTTCGGAGGATTCAACTACGTCGGGTCCGCGTACTTCAACGACACCTGGCTGTTCGCGGCGGGGAACTGGAGCAATATCTCGGGAACCGTCGCACCAACGGGACGGTCGGAGGCCCCGATGGCGTACGACCCCATCCTTGGAGAGTTGGTCCTGTTTGGCGGGCGGGATGCGTCCGGGCTCCTCGCCGATACCTGGGCGTACACGGCGGCCGGGTGGCGCCCGCTGTCGACGTCGAGCGCGCCTCCCCAGATCGCGGGTGCGTCAATGGTCTACGACGCGAACGCGTCGGTCCTGGTGCTCTTCGGCGGCACCCTCACATCCGGAGACTCCCTCGGCACGTGGACGTTCAATGGGAATTGGTCGACCGTGTCGACCACCCAATCTCCGGGCGGGGAGTATCTACCTATGATGACGACGCTCCCCAACGGCTCGGTCGTCCTCGCCGCACCTCAGAACAATACAATTCCGACTTCGGCGCTCGACATCTGGGAGCTCAGTGCCTCGGGCTGGGTGCCGATCGCCGCCCTCCATATGCCGTCGTCTCGCGCGAGCGCGCTGATGACCTACGACTCGTCCGATGGGTACGCCCTCCTCTTCGGAGGGCGCGCCTATTCGACGGGATCGGGCCCCTCGCTCAAGGATGTGTGGGCCCTCGACTCCCTAACCGCTCGGTTCGGGTCCTTCCCCTTGGCCGGGGTCGCCCCTTGGACGGTGGCGCCAACGGCGACCGTGACCGGCGGGGTGGACCATCCGGACGGTTCGTCGACCGTGAGCTATCTCTGGAGTTTCGGAGACGGCGGGACTTCGTCGGTGGCCTCCCCGCGGCACACGTACGGTGCGGATGGACCATTCCCGGTGGGCCTCTCCGTTCGTGACGGATTCGGACTCTCGGTGTCCCTCGCCACCAGCGTTTCGGTCAGCTTCGGTCTCACCATCGGGTACCACGGCGTGGCCAACGAGTCCCTGACGTTCGTGTTTTCCGCCTCCACCGCCAACGCAACGGCGCCGCTCACCTACGTGTGGTCGTACGGAGATGGGTCCGCACCGGACGTCACCGCCGCCCCCACGCACACGTTCCCCGCGGCCGGCACGTACACCGTACAGGCCCGGGTCGGCGATGCAAGTCATGAGACGACCTTCGCGAATCAGACGGTCACGGCCAATGCGACCCCCGCCCCGAAGACGAACTCGAGCTCGGGTGGCGGCGGGACCGCATCGAACGGATTCCCTGTGGCAGAGTACGGGGCCCTCGCCGGTGCCATTGCCATTGGGGCCGTTGTCGGATTGGTGGTCGGGCGCCGTCGGGCCGGCCCTCCTAACGCCAGTTAGTCGGCACTCGGAGCGGTTCGACGGTTCCTGTCCCGACCCGACGGAGCCCGAACCGCGGGCCGACCGGAGGTCCTCTGTCTCCGTTCGCTAATACCTAGCTCGACCTTCGGATGTCTGTGCCTCGAGACAAGGTTCTGGACTGGCTCCTAGAACCGGAGCAGCCGTCGGTCCGATACCTTGCTCTGACCCGACTTGTCGGTCGGAAGGAGAACGATCCCGAGGTGCGCCAAGCGAGCGCGAGCATCCCGTCCGTCGGTTGGGTCGCGGATCTCCTGCACCGCCGAGATCCCGCCGGTTGGTGGGTTCGGGATCGCGGGTGGCTCGAGCCCCGGTTCACCGGGACCCACTGGAACATGCTGGCGCTGGCCGACCTGGGGGCGACGCGCTCGATCCCGGAGGTGGCGGCGTCCGCCGAGTATTGGATGGCGAAGTCGCCGTTGCAGGGCGGGGGCGTTGGGGGGTTCGGGAAGGGGAAAGGGCATCACTGTTACACGGCCAACATGGCCAGGGGACTCATCCTCCTCGGGTACTCCGAAGACGCGCGTGTCCGGAACACCCTCGAGTGGTTGGTCAAGACCGCTCATCCGAAGGGGGGGTGGTCGTGCCGGTTCGTGAAGGACGGCCCGGCCCCGAGCCGGTCGCTCGATGCTTGGGAGGGTCTGGCGGC
>JAKIVT010000197.1 GCA_022750415.1 Thermoplasmata archaeon | reverse complement strand
TGGTCGTAGCCGTCGTAGACGAGGTTCGAGAAGTCGACCGCCGTGGGGGCCGAGGTGCCGTTCGTGCTGAGGTTCGACCAAACCCCGGCGTGGTAGCTCCACGTCTGGTTGGTGACGGGGGCGACCGAGGCGCCGGTGGCCATCAACCGGCCGCCGTAGAGGAGAACGTAATCGTCCTTCGCATCGTAGACGAGGCCGGGACTCAGGGTGGCCGGAAGGTTACCGGTCGTGGCGATCTGGGTCCAGTTGCCGGCCGAGAACTTCCAGGAGATTTCGTTGGGTGCGTAGGTGTTGTTGTACGGCCCGCCCGTGGCGTTCAACGAGACGGCCAGAACGTACCCATCCGCGGCGTCGTAGGCCATGGACACACCAAAGGTCAGGTTGGGTCCGGCGGCGCGATGGGAGGGAGCGGCCGGAGTTGGAACCGCGCCGGGTCCTTGCCCGCGCGCCGCCGAGTTCCGAGCTTCGGCGAGCAGCGCACTCGGGGCAATCGCGTGCGCCGAGGGCGCGTGGTTGAGCGCGAAAATCGACGAAGTCTGCCCAGTCGCGGCGCCCAGACCACCGACGGTCAGCAGCGCCAGAACGACGGCCAACGCCAGCGTCGGCACGAGCCCCACTCGACGGGAGGGACTTGGGTGAGGCGATCCCCCCGGTCCGTTGAGCCTCGTAGGATTGGGTCGCACGGTCGGCGGTTGGAAGCTCAGGGGCGCACGTCGTCCTGACATCGGGAGGGGACGAACGGAATTAGGGGGATAAACTGCGGCCGGATATATTCGGAGATTAGCGTGCGGTCCCCCTCCCTAGGGAAGGGGCGAGCCGAGGAGCTAGGATTCGCGGCCGACGACGTGAAAGCTCCAGGGCCCTCGAGGGGACCATGCGAATTCGCCTCCTAAGTCCCGGGGGGGAGGGCGACGTCGTGCGCGCCTCCCACCTGCTCGATGAACCGCCCGACCCCGACGCGGTCCGATCGTACCTCGCGGACGAACGGAACGTTTTCTTCCTCGCGGAGGAGAAGGGCCGGGCGGTCGGGTTCCTTCGGGGGACGGCGTTCGGTCAACTGAAGTCGACCCGGAAGCAGATGTTCCTCTACGAGATCGAGGTGGAGTCCGGGCATCGCCGTCTCGGGATCGGGACCGAGCTGGTGCAGCGATTGATCGCCTATTGCCAGGAGAGGGAATTTGAGGAGATCTTCGTCTTCACCGACCCCTCCAACGTCGCTGCCGTGAGCCTTTACCGCTCCACGGGGGCCGTTACCGAGACCCCGGCCGACCGAATGTTCGTCTACCAATTGTTGGGGACGACCGGCGTAGCGACCCCCTAAGGGACCGGTCGCTCGGCGCTCCCGGCAGAACCGGCCAGCACTCGGCCGACCGGAGCTGGGTCGGAGGCGCTACGCCGCGCCCAATCTCAGGAGAACTCTTCCCGCTCGAAGAGAAGGAGTCCGAGGATCGCGGTCACCACGAAGTAGCCGAGCATGATCAGGACCCCCTCAAGGTAGGTCGGGTTGTAGGAAGTGATCGTTGGGCTTCCCGGACCGCCCACGGCGATCTGGACAATGTGGGCGGGGAGCACCGGGTCGAACGGATAGCCGATCACCGCGGAAGCGTAGGAGATGATGAACCAGGGCTCGACCTTGACGAGGCCGCTGACGAGTGCCTGGAGGATGCTGAATACGAAGATGAACAACACGGCGACCACGAGGACCGCGTAGGTGCTCGTCTTGAACATCGAACTGAACATAAACGTGGCGCCGAGCAGCGCCAGCATGTACACGACGGCGAGGATGAGCGACTCGAGGAACGCCGCCGTGAATGCGCCCGTTCCGAAGTAGTACGCACCGTTGCCGAGCAGGATGGCGGCGAAGGCGAGGACCGCGACGAGCGAGCTGACGAACGCCGCGATGTACTTCCCGATGTAGACCGTCCCGCGGCGAATCGGGAGCCCCATCAGGAAGTAGCCCGTCTTGTTCTGGAACTCTCCGGCGATGGCGTCTCCGCCGAAGATGACCCCGGCGAAGACGATGACGATGGTGATGCCCATCGCCCAGATCTGCCCATAGAAGTCGTTCGAGTTGTCCAGGATCGACGCCGGTCG
>JAKIVT010000196.1 GCA_022750415.1 Thermoplasmata archaeon | reverse complement strand
GTAGGCCGCGGGCCGCGCGCGCCGTAGAGGAAGAAGGCCGGTTTGCCCGGGCGGGCCCGGTCGCGCCGGTGGAGCGGGTCGAGCTCGCTCCCCTCCTCCTCGCGGACCACGGCGACGGCGGAGAGGGAGAATCGACGGGCGAGGTACCCCTCGGCGCCCCGAAGAGCCCCAACCTCCCCCAACGGGATGGCGGCCGCTGGCTCGCTGCGGAGAGAGCCGGCAATCCGACCGACGTACTTCGCAATCTCCGCTCGGTACGCCGCCATCTCGGGGTGCTCGGCCGCGCGAGCCAGGACCGCTGGAATCGGAACCCCCTTTGGGTCGCGGGCAAGCGCATCCCGGGTCCACTCCTCGACCGACGCTTTCCACCGGGCGGCCACGAAGAAGACGACCCCCTCCGGAGGCTCGCCCCGGTCGACGGACATCCGTACGATGGGACGAAGGTCCTCTTCGACCCGGTCGACGAACGCTTCCTGCGCGACCACCGCGTCGTCCCACACGAACTCGCTCGGGAGCGGGAATGGTTGGACCGCCACGAGCCCGGGGAAATGGCCTCGGCCGAGCTCTTCGGCAACGTGAGGGGTGAACGGTCCGAGAAGGCGAACCCCAGCGAGGGCGACCGACTGGAGGGGCTCCCCGGCAGTGCCGCCGCGAGCGCGATACCGACGGATGAGGGACGGGAGACGCCCGTAGATCAACTCCGCCGCCTCCCGGAGGCGAATCTCCTCGAACGCCGCTTTGACTTCCGAGAGCAGAAGATGGACGGCGCTCGCCAGCCAGCGGTCGAGCTCGGGGGGTCCCCCGCCCCCTGGTTCGAGCGCCTCCCGGAGGATACGCTCCACGTCGTCAATTCGGTCGCGGGCGGCGTCCACGAGCCCCGGCGACCATTCGATGTCCTGTTCCGGGTTCGCTGACTGGACGTAGAAGAGTCGGAGGGCATCGGCCCCCCACCGGTCCAACGACTCCGAGATCGGTGGGACGGCGACCCCTTTCGAGCCGAGGTCCTTCTTCGAGATCTTGAGTCCGGAAGGGTTGACGAGCCACCAATGGGCAAACAGACCGCGGGGCTGTCGTTCCGGCGGCAGAAGCAAGGCGTGGGTCGCGAGGAAGACCGGGAAGTGGACTCGCTTGTGTTCCTTGCCACCGATGTTCAGGTCGAGAGGGGACCAGTAATCGACGGCCGCCCGAACCTCCCGGAGCAGCTCCGCGTCCACCGATGGCTCGCCGGGTCCGCGTCCCAAGAGGACGTGGTCGAAGAACGCGTCCGTGAGCTGACCGACTGCAAGCCGACCGCTCGCTACGAACGGACGGACGACGAAGTAGGAGGGGTAGAACGTCGAGTCGGCGATCGGCTCGATGAGCCAAGTCGGGTCGAACGGGAACGGCGTGCCGAGCCACCGGCCTCGCCGGGTGCAGGGCCGGTCCTGGTACCAGTCGAGGATGGACGGGAGCTCCCGACCGTACTCCTCGGGAACGACGCGCAAGCGGGTGAGCGCCGCCCGGGTCCGCTCCTTCCACTCGCCCCAGCCGTACCGGAGGAACCACTGGTCGGGGACCAGCCGGATGACCACGTCGTGCCCGTTCCGACAGACAACTGGTTCGGAGAACTCCCGGAGCTCGAAGGAGTGGCCCCCCTCGATCAGGCTCTTGGCTACGGCGAGGCGGGCCTCGGAAACGGGGGCCCCGTCGTGCAGGTCCGGGCGCATGCGGCCCCGAACGAACTCCAGGCGGTACAATCGTTCGGTGGCCGTCTCGAGGGCCTCGCGGTCGGCGAGACGGGCCGCTCCGGTGGCACGGACCGCGCGCTCGGCCGGAAACCCCTCCCCGGTCAGCAGCTCCCGCTCCGAGCCGGTCAAGGACGCCGGGAGGGGGAGCTCGACGACACTCCGGATCGGGGGCAGGCGGGTGCGGGTCGTCTCGTCAAGCTCCTGGACAGCGGCCCAGTCGGCCGGGGCGTGGGCGGGGACCGACATGACTACTCCAGTTCCCTTCGCGGGTTCGACCAAGGAACTCGGGAGGATCGGAATCTGGGCCCCGGTCAGTGGCACGCTCACCGTGCGGCCGAACAACTCGGCGACGTCGACGACGTGTCCGACCCGGCCT
>JAKIVT010000195.1 GCA_022750415.1 Thermoplasmata archaeon | reverse complement strand
TTGCACTGCGAGAGCACGGACTTGTCGATCCGGGCGGCCCGCTGCGTGACGACGCAGAGCCCGAGGCCGAACTTTCGGCCCTCACTGGCGATGTTCTTCAGGATTCGCGAGCAGGTCGCCGTCCCCTGCTGCGGGGCGTAGTTGTGGGCCTCTTCGATGACGAAGAACAGCGGGGGAATCTTGCCCTTCTTCCGGTTGTCGAACAGCGTCGAGGCGATCCGGGCCACGACGAGTTCCTGGACGTCCGGCGCGACACCCCGGAGATTGATCAGGGTCGCTTTTCCCTTGACCACCAGGTCCGCCAAGGTCGTGCCCTGGGGCCCGAGGAGCTTCGTCTGGTCGAGGTACTCCAGGCGCTCGTGGAGGGTCTCGGCAACCGCCCCCTCGCCGCCCTCGGCGGCGCGGACCAGGTCCTTCACGGTGTAGTCGGGGTGGGTCGCCCCCACCGCCTCCAGGATCTGCTTGAGGGGGGCCAGGAACGACTTGACGTTCGTGAGGCCCATGAACACGAGCAGGTCGCGGGGCTCGATGTGCCGCAGCGAGAACGTAAGCGGCTTGGCCGATGGGTTGAGGCTCACATCGGGGGAGAATTCCTGGATCTGCTGCGGGAACCCCTGCGCCTCCACGTGGAAGCGCGCATGGACTCCGTTCGCCTCGGCGGCCTTCCGGAGCGAGCCGTACTCCCCGTGCGGGTCGATGATCACGCAGGTGACCTTGTGCCGGAGGAGTTCCTCGATCAGGACGCCCAGAAGGTAGCTCTTGCCGCCGCCGGTTTTCGCCAAGACCGAGACGTGGCGCTGGACGAGCTGGTTGATGTCGAGTTCGATCCGAAGCGAGTGGTTGCGGAGCAGCCCGACGTACGCCCCGACGTTGCCGCGGTGCTTGAGCCCGAGGACGTCGGCGATCAGCGGCTCCTCGGCCCGGAAGACCTTCGCGCCCGGTCGGAAGGGGACGGTGGGGAGCTTCACGAGCCCTTGGCCGTCGCGGTACCCCACCACGCGGGCGAGGCCGATGAGATTCTGGTGGATCGGGGTGTCGGCGCCGTGGCCCAGCCCGTCGGCGTGCTCCACGTCGAGGTCGCTCTTCCTCCGGAGGTCGTCGAGCTGGCAGAGGACGTCGCCGTGCCCTTCGTCCTCGACGGTCAGGTAGTCGCCCCGCTCGACGGCCTGGGTCAGGCTCAGGTGGAACAGGCCGAGACCGACATCGCCGAAGATGCGCCCAATCTCCTCCACGGGGCGTTTCATCCGGACCTTCGGTTATTAGCATGACGCGGGACTCGAAGCATGGAGCCCGAGGGGCGGGGGCACTCGCGCCGTCCGGGCGGCTCCTCGTCGGGGAAGCGCTTATATTGGTCGCGTAGGTCGAACGCCTGTCCCCCGACGCCGCCGAGATCTCGGCGGGGTGTGTCTCTGTTGACCGACGCCACCGATGAGTTAGAACGGAAGCGTGGCGAGTCGAACGCGAAAGCGGACGACCACCGTGCCAAGCGCGACAAGCTGAACGCGGAAGCCCGGGTGTTCGCCGAGGAGCGGGCGCGGATCATCGACGAGCTCCACGGTCGGAGCTCCGAAGCGCAGGACCACCGGCACCACCGGGACGACCTCAACGAGTCGGTCCGGGAGGCGAAGCGGCTCCGCGAGGAGTGGAACGGGAAGCTCCAGGTCCTCTCCGAAAAGGTCGCCGAGATGAAGCGGACCCGCGTCCCGCGCAATCAGGGCGCTGTTCCGGTCTGGCGGCTTCGCAAGGACCTCAAGGAACTCGAGTTCCGCCACATGACCACCGCCCTCACCGGCGAGCAGGAGAAGCGGCTCATCGAGGAGATGAAGCGGCTCGAGGCCGGCATCAAGGAGCAGGACGAGCAGTTCCGGGCCGACCCGGAGGTCGACACCGCGGTCGCCGAGCTCGGTGTCGCCCGCGAGGAGGCCGAGAAGCACCACAAGGCCGTCGGCGAGCTGGCCGAAGAGGCCCAGAAGCAGCACGAGCTGATGGTCAAGGAATACGAGATCATCGACGACCTGCGGCGGCAGGCCGACGACGTCCAGGCGAAGCTCATTGAGGTCAAGACCGCCGCCGACGACGCGCACCGGGCGCACATCGCCTCGATCGAGGAAGTGCGCGACATCGAGAAGATGCTCTACGCCGCGCGCGGCGG
>JAKIVT010000194.1 GCA_022750415.1 Thermoplasmata archaeon | reverse complement strand
CGGTGGAAAGCGTCGGTCGAGGCGTGGACGCGGGATGCTCTCGCCCAGGACCCGAAGGGGGTCCCGATTCCGGCGGTTCTGGCCCGCGCGGCCGAGCACCCCGAGATGGCGGCGTACCGCGCGGAGATTGCAAAGTATGTCGGTCGAATCGCCGGGTCCCTGCGAAGCGAGCCGGCGGCCGCCACCCCGGTGGGCGAGGTCGGAGCACTTCGTGGAGCTGAGGGGTACCTTGCCCGGCGATTCTCCCTCTCGGCCGTCGCCGTGGTCCGCGAGGAGGAGGGGAGCGAGCTCGACCCGCTCCACCGGCGCGACCGGGCCCGCCCGGGCAAACCGGCCTTCTTCCTCTACGGCGCGCGCGGCCCGCGGCCTACTTCGCCCGCTTCCGGGGGAAGTTCAGGTACATCCGGGACGGAGTCGGGTGCGAGCTGACGGTCCGGTACTTGGCGCTCTTCTTCTTGTCGTAGCCCCGAAGGATCGGGCCGGAAATCTCGAAGTAGATCAGTTGCCCGATCGGCATCCCCGGATAGATGCGGACGGGAACCTTCACGCTCATCTCGAGCGTCCAGTAGTTGCAGAACCCTTCGTCACCCTTGCCGGCGGTCGAGTGGATATCAATGCCGAGTCGGCCGACGCTCGACTTCCCCTCGAGGAACGGAACATACCCGTGGGTCTCGGTGTACTCCTCGGTGACGCCGAGGTACAGCTGTCCCGGCACGAGGACATACCCCTTCTCCGGCATCCGGATCTCCACGATCTCGTTCGGCTTCCGGGAGTCGAGGGCGCCGTCGACGTACGTGGACAGGTATGGTCCCAGGTGGACGTCGTAGGAGTTCGTGCCGAGGCAGTCCGGGCGGTACGGCCGGATGACGATCCGGCCCTTCTCGATCTGCTCGAGGATGCGCGCGTCGCTGAGAATCATCGGGACCGACGCGGGGGGAGCCCCGGACGTTCATTAGCCCGATGCGGGCCGCCGGTGGGCGGACATTCGGAGTCAAGGACATGAACCCACCGGCGCTCGTACCGGCATGAACCCCATCGACCCGCTCGGAGCCCGCGATACCCTCGAACTGGCGGGGGAAACCTCCACCATCTACCGCGTCGAGAGGGTCCCCGGAGTGGACCCCCAGAAGCTGGCCCGCCGGCCGTTGACCGTCCGGATTCTCCTGGAAAATCTGGTCCGCCACTTCGACCCGAAAGTCATTGACCAGGACACGATCGTCCGACTCGCGAACACCGGGCACGCCGGGGACCGCGAGCTACCCTTCTATCCGGCCCGGGTCCTCCTGCAGGATTTCACCGGGATCCCGGTCCTCGTCGACCTCAGCGCCATGCGCTCGGCGGCGCAGCGGGCCGGCGTTCCGGTGGAGCGGATCAACCCGGACGTACCCGTGGACCTCATCGTCGATCACTCGGTCCAGGTTGACAGTTACGCGACCCCGGGCTCGCTCACGATCAACCTCGACCGGGAGTACGAGCGGAACCGGGAGCGGTACGATTTCCTCCGGTGGTCGAAACAAGCCTACCGGAGTGTTCGGATCGTTCCGCCGGGGAACGGCATTTGCCATCAGGTCAACCTCGAGTACATTGCCACGGTCATCGAGCGCCGGACCGGCTCGAATGGGATCGCGGAGGCGTTTCCGGACACCCTCGTCGGAACCGACTCCCACACGACGATGGTGAACGGCCTCGGGGTTCTCGGATGGGGCGTGGGCGGGATCGAGGCGGAGGCGGTGATGCTGGGGGAGCCGTGCTTCCTGCCACCCGTCGAGGTGGTCGGCGTCCGGCTCTGCGGCTCGCTGCCCGAAGGCGCGACGGCGACGGACCTCGTGCTCACCGTCACGCACGCCCTACGGGCCAAGGGAGTCGTGGAGAAATTCGTGGAATTCTTCGGCCCCGGCCTCGACTGTTTGGCGGTCCCGGACCGCGCCACGATCTCCAACATGTGCCCGGAGTACGGCGCGACGGCCGCGCTGTTCCCAGTCGATGCGGCGACCGTGAAGTACCTCGAGGGCACCGGGCGGGACCCCGCCCTCGTCCAGCGGGTCGAGGCGTACGCCCGGACCACCGGGACTTGGCGGGACGAGTCGACCGTGGACCCCGAGTTCTCCGACGTCCTCGAAATCGACCTCGACCGGATCGAGGCGACGGTGTCGGGTCCGAAGAATCCCGAGCAATCGGT
>JAKIVT010000193.1 GCA_022750415.1 Thermoplasmata archaeon | reverse complement strand
TGGCCGCGCTCGCGCTCGAGAACTCGAGGCGGAGCTCGCGGGGCTTCAACTCGACGAGAGCAACGTCCACGTTACACCCGCCGGCCGCGCCGGCCTCCCTTCGCCTTCGTGCCGTCGTGCGGGACCGGGGTGACGTCTTCGATCCGGCTGATCTTCATTCCCGCTCGCGCGAGGGCCCGGATGGCGGCTTGTGCGCCGGGTCCGGGCGACCGTGCGCGGTTCCCGCCGGGGGCGCGGACTCGGACATGGAGCGTGTCGTACCCCTTCTCCTTCATGGTGGCCGCGACCTGGTCGGCGGCCTTCATGGCGGCGTAGGGGCTCGACTCGTCCCGCGCGGCCTTGACGACCATCCCTCCGGTCGCCTTCGTCAGCGTCTCGGCGCCGGTGATGTCGGTGACGGTGATGTGGATATTGTTGTAGCTCGCGAAGATGTGCGCGATGCCGACCTTCGCCATGGTCTAGGGTCCTCCCGGCGCGGGGCCGGGCGGGGGAGCGCTGCTGGCCTGGCTCCGGCGGGCCAACTTTTCGCGGACCGCGACTCGGACCGGGTGGTCCTCCGACGTCAAACCGGAGGACGGAGCGTACGCGATATCGAGCTCCTCCGACGCCAAGACGAGGTAGCCGGGGCGGGTGACCTTGTGATCGCCGATGGTGAGATGTCCGTGCACAATCAATTGCCGGGCGCCCTTCGGGGTGCCCGCGAGGTCGCGCCGGTAGGCGACCCACTCGAACCGCCGCTCGAGGACGACCTCGGGGGGGAGCGCCAGCACATCGTCGAGGCTCGAGCTGCCGACCGCGAGGACGCCGAGTCGGGTCAGGCGGCCGAGGAGCCCATCGGTCTCCCGCTGGGCCTGCGTTTCGCCGGCCCGGACCCGGGCCTGGAGCTCGCGCGCCTGGCGGCGGAAGCCACGAAGTACGGTCTGCGCCTTCCAAAGTTCGCGCTTGTTCTTCAACCCGTACTTGGTGACGAGCTTCCGCTCCTCGTCCATCCGGGCGGCTTCCCAGGGGTGCTTCGGGGTATCGTAGAACCGGCGGAGGAATTTCGGATCGCCCATCGGTCTACTCCTTCTTCTTGCCGGCCGCCGGAGTCGCCGCCTTGCCACCAGCCGGTGCCGCAGCCTTGCCGCCCGCCGCCGCTGGGGTGGCGGGTGCCGCCTTCGCGCCCGGTGCCGCCGGCGTCGCGGGGGTGGCCGGGGTCGCCGCTGCCGGTGCGCCGGGACCGCCGCCGCCTTCCTTGCCCTTGGCGGCCGCCGCTTCCTTTGCGGCCTTCTTGATGACGCCCGCCGCCATGCCCGTCCGACCGTTGGAGCGGGTACGCTGGCCGCGGACCTTCTGTCCGCGCTCGTGCCGTACGCCGCGGTACGACCGGATCATCTTCATCCGGTTCACGTCGTCGCGCTTCGCGGTCTCGAGTTCGGGACCGAAGAAATGGTGGGTTTCGCCCGTCGCCGGGTCGAACCGGTGATTGACCATCCAGGGAGGGAGTCGGGAGGGAAGGTCGCCGAGCAAGAGCTCGAGGCCGTCCACCGCCGCTTCCGGGAGGTTGCCGATCATCTCCGAAGGACTGACGCCCGCCAGGTGGCAGGCGACCTCGGCAATCCGGGGGCCCACGCCTCGGACTCCCGTGACCGCGAGCGCGGTCGCGCGGGTCCCGTCGAGGTCGGAGCCGGCGAGTCGGACGATGTAGCGGAAGTTCGGGTTGTCGGGGATGGGCTTGCCCTTGCGCTCCTTGCCCGCACCGGGTGCGCCGCTCTTGCCGGACTTCGCCTTCCCTTCCTTGGCGCCGTCCTTCCCCTTCCCGGGCCGCTCCTTCTTCCCCGACTTCGCGTCGGCGTCCGGAGCCTCCGCTGGTGCGGCGGCTGTGGACGGCGACTCGTCCTTCGGGGTCTTGGGCGCGGTCCTCACTCTCCTGGATGATCTGACGGGCCGTAGAGCGGTCGGCCTCGTCGGCCGGCCCTCGAGCCCGGGGTGCGGGCGCCGAGAAATCCGTTCCTTTTAAGCGCTTCGTAGAGCGTTATCGACGAGCCCGGTCCAACGCCGCTCGACGGGCGGGGCGGGGCCGCCCGGTCGTCGGTGGCGCCGATTTTCCGGTTTCCGTTTCGGGACGGACCCCCGTGGAGGGGGACGGGAGATTAACCCAGCGCGGATGGGGCGCGACGTGGCACGCCCGCTCGAGGTCTCG
>JAKIVT010000192.1 GCA_022750415.1 Thermoplasmata archaeon | reverse complement strand
GTCCGCGTCGAGAAAGGGGTCGGAGGCGCCTCCGCGCCGGGGGAGGTCGAACGATTCCGGTCGGCGGCCCGCTTGGCGCACGGCCCCCTCGCGATCGGCCACCTTCGGAAGGCGAGCAACCCGATGGGGCTCCCGCCGGAGCGGTTGACCGGGCTCGAGAACAGCCAGCCGTTCGTTCACGGGAGCACGATGTTCGCCCACAACGGGGCGATCCCCTTCCCGCGGGAGACTCGGGCGTTCCTTGGGAGGTACGAATCGAACGTCGTCGGGGTCAACGACAGCGAGGTCCTCTTCTGGCTTCTCGTCCGCCACCTCGACGAGGCCCAAGACCCCGTCCAGGCGTACGTCCGCACGGTGGCGGACCTCGTGCGGGTCTGGACCGAGAAAGGGTCCCCCCACGAGGGTCCGTACTCCGGGCTCAACGTCGTCTTCTCCCGCGGCCCGAACGAGCTGTGGGCGTTCTGCCAGTACTTGGGCGAGCACGGACCGGGGCTGCTCGACCGCGACCGTCCGTACTACCAGATGGCCTACCTCGCGGATGCGAAGCAGCTCCTCGTCGGCAGCGAGCCGTTCGACAGCACCCGGAAGGACTGGCGGGCGCTGTCGAACGGGGAGTACCTGTATGCACAGGCGACCCACGGTCTCGTGGCGCTGAAGACCGGCCCCATCCCGGTCCCGATGGTGCCCCCCGTCCCGCGGCGGTTGCACCCCCGGTAGGCCTTTATCGCGAGCATCCCCTCCGGGAACCCGAAGCCATGGTGTCGGTCCGTCTCGACGCGATGTTGAAGCAGTTCGTCCCGCGACGGGCGATCACCACTTCGGCACCGACCGTCCGAGAGGCCCTCGAGGAGCTCGAGGCGCGGTTCCCGAAAGTACGCTGGCGACTCCGCGACGAGACCGGGGCGATGCGGCGCTACGTGAAAGTGTTCGTCAACGGGGAACCGATCGACGGGCAGACGGGGCTTGGCACGCCGCTTGCGCCGAACGACACGGTCGACATTTTGCATTCGATCCAGGGAGGGTAATCGGAAATGGCGAAACAATCGGTGACGGTCTGGCTGGGAACGAGGAAGGGGACCTACGCGGTCGAGAGCGACGTCCACCGGAAGAAGTGGACCGTGCGCGGGCCGTACCACGAGGGCCAGGACGCCTACCACGTGGTCGCCGACCCCCGAACCCCGGGATCGGTCTATGCGCTGCTGAACAGCGCCTGGTGGGGGCCGATGGTCTCTCACTCGAAGGACAACGGCCGCAAGTGGAGCGAGGTCGCACCACCGATGACCCCGATGTCGAAGGACCGGACCCGCGGGGAGTCGGGCGCGGTGACCCCGGGCCCTGTGGTCAACCTCTGGCACTTGACGCCGGGTCCGGCGAACGAGCCCGGAAGCCTCTTCCTCGGTATCGACCCGGCGAGCCTGTTCCGCTCGGACGATTCCGGGAAGAGTTGGACCGGCCTCGCGGGCCTCAACGAGCACGAGACCCGGCCGAAGTGGAATCCCGGGGCCGGTGGGATGTGCCTCCACACGATTCTCCTCGACCCGGACCGCCCGAAACGGATGTACGCGGGCATTTCGGCCGCCGGGGTGTTCCGGAGCGATGACGGAGGGGAACACTGGACTCCGTACAACAAGGGGGTCGTGGTGAGCTTCCAACCGGAGAAGCGCCCGGTCGTCGGACAGTGCGTCCACAAGATCGCCTTGGACTCCGGCAACTCTACGACCGTGTACCGCCAGGACCACGACGGGATCTACGTGAGCCACAACTCGGCGGAGAGTTGGACGAGGGTCGGACGGCCGTTGGAGACCGACTTCGGCTTCGTCGTCACCGCACCGGCCGCGATGCCCGGGGAGGCGTTGTTCGCCCCGCTCCATGGAATGGCCCGGACGGGGCCGAACCACCAGTTGCAGGTCTACAAGTGGACCGACCGGACCAAGAAGTGGAGGCCGACGGTCCACGGCAAGCCTTGGATGGGCGACCTCGGGATGCACCGGGAAGGGCTCGACTCCGACACCCTCGACCCCGCCGGGATCTACCTCGGCACCACGACCGGCAATCTGTTCGTCTCGGCGGACGGCGCGAAGAGTTGGCGGGAGGTCCCGTACCACTTCCCCTCGATCCACTCGGTCGCCGTCAGCTCCCTCTCGTCGTAGGGCTCGGCGACCGTCCCCATGCCGGCGTCGCCCGGCGGGACGTCGTTCGAGCTGCTCAGCGGCCCCGACCTCG
>JAKIVT010000191.1 GCA_022750415.1 Thermoplasmata archaeon | reverse complement strand
CCCTCGAGCCGATCGTTCACGCCGCCGATGCGACGCGGATCGGGTTCGCGTTGCGCACGGCGGCCGCCCACTCGGACCGCGTGACGCCGTAGACGGCCACGTCGTGCCACCGGCCGTGGTGGAAGAGCGCGACCTTCAGCGTCCCTTCCTTCCGGAACCCGATCCGTTCGAGCAACTTGTACGAGGGAGCGTTGTCGGTGTCGCACGTTGCGCCGACGCGGGCCAGCCCGGTGGTGTGGAACAGGTAGTCCACGAGGAGGCCGACGGCCTCCCGTCCGTACCCCTTGTGCCGTTCCGAGCGCTCGGCAAGGACGTACCAGACGTCCGTGAGCTCGAGGACGGGGTGGGCCTGGTAATGGCCGACGAAGCCGAGCACCTTCCGGTCGTTCGTCCGTTCGACAACGAACCGGGGCGCGAGGGAGCGCGGGTCGTCCGGCGCCCCCTCGACCGCCTGCACGAACTCGTCGTAGCTGTCGATGGCGAACCGGTCGAACGGCGCGACCGTCTCCGGGTCGTTGTACCAGCCGAACAGGGTCATCAGGTCGGCCGGGCGCGGGGCGCGCAGCCGGAGTTCGTACCCCTGGAGGGTGGGAACCTCGGTCATGCTCCGAATTCGCGGGGCGCCACCGGGCCGAGCGGTGCGGCCTCGAGTTCGACCCCGGGGGCCTCCTCCCCGCCGTCTTCGCGACGGAGGTCGAGGGCCTTGCGGTGTCCGCTCGGGGTGAGCGAATAGACGAGCTTCGGCTCCGAGTAGCCGATGACGTACTGGACGCGGCGGTAGATGTACCGCGTCATCTCGAGGGACCGGAGCGTGTTCTTCAGGCTCGCGAGGTCCTCGTGGGCGAAGGCGCGAAAGATCCCGAACTCGGTGGTCCACTGGTCCGCCTCGAACCGGACCTGCTGGCCCCGGTGCTCGAGGAGGTGGAGCAGGAGCGAACGCTCCAGCCGGCTGGGCCCTTCCCGCTCCATGGTGGTACGGTCCGGTGGCTTAGGAGATCGTCGTGATCTCGTAGTTGACGTCGAGACCCTTCATCCGGCCGTGCATCTCGCCCACCAGGCGGATCACGTCGTCGAGCGACGCCTTCTCCTTCCACTTGAACACAAAATCGTGCATCCCCATCGATTCCTCGAATCCGAGTTCGCGCATGAGCTTCAGCACGTCGATCGGGCTCGCCCCTTCCGAATGAAAAACCATGCGAACGTAGGTGCGCATCGACGACCCGCCCACAGTCGTAGGCGAGCGTTCTTTAGGCGGTCGTCCTCTTATATATGCTTCCGTCAGGAAGGTCGTCTCCCCATCCATGAGCGACGACGGACCGGTGGTCGTGACCGGCGGCGCGGGCGCGATCGGTCACATCCTCGTCGGCCGGCTGCTCGAACAAGGGCACCCGGTCCGGGTCATTGACAACTTTTCGAGCGGTCAGCGGGACCACCTCGACGCCTTCCGGTCGAACCCGAAGCTTTCGGTCGTCACCGCCGACCTCCGACGACCGGAAGAGTACCGCGACCAGTTCCAGGGCGCCGTCTCGGTCTGGCACCTCGCCGCGAATCCGGATATACGTCTCGGCACCGCCGACCCGTCGGTGGACCTCGACCAGGGGACTATGACGACCTTTCGCGTCCTCGAGGCGGCTCGGACCACCGGAGTGCCGAAGGTCCGGTTCTCCTCCTCCTCCGTCGTGTACGGCTACCCGACGGTGTTTCCGACGCCGGAAGAGTACGGCCCACTGCTGCCGCAGTCCCAATACGGCGCCGCGAAATTGGCGAGCGAAGCGCTCCTCAGCGCGTTCGCGCACTCCTACGGGATCGAGGCGCACATCTTCCGCTTCGCGAACATCATCGGGCCCCGCATGACG
Source organism: Thermoplasmata archaeon (assembly GCA_022750415.1). Lineage (GTDB taxonomy): Archaea > Thermoplasmatota > Thermoplasmata > Lutacidiplasmatales > UBA184 > Lutacidiplasma. The sequence goes on along the minus strand of JAKIVT010000191.1, from coordinate 408 downwards.
CACGGTGTCCTCTACGACTTCTTCGAGAAGCTCCGCGCGGAGCCCGGACGCTTGGAGGTCCTCGGCGACGGTCGCCAGGCGAAGAGCTACCTCCGGACCGAGGATTGCGTCGAGGCGATGCTGGTCGCCGCCGACCGGGCGCATGCGCCAGTGAACGTGTTCAACCTCGGGACCAACGACCGGATTTCCGTCCGGGAGATCGCCGAGAAGGTCGTCCACGCCCACGGGGGGCGGGCCCGGATCGAGTACACGGGAGGCTCGACGGGGTGGGTCGGCGACATCCCGCAGCAGCTCCTCGCCGTCGAGAAGATCCGGGCCGTCGGGTGGAGCGCCTCGCGCACCTCGGCCGAAGCGATCGACTTCACCATCGCCGAGCTGCTCCGTGCCCGCGCCGGTTGATCCGGCGCT
>JAKIVT010000190.1 GCA_022750415.1 Thermoplasmata archaeon | reverse complement strand
TATCGAGGCCGTGGAGCCTAGATAAATCCACGCGCCGCGGCCGGCGGCGAGGGGGGTGTGAACGCGGGGGCGCGCGCGTCCGAAGGGTCCGACCGAGGAGGCGGAGCCAAGTCGGGACCGATTGGTCCGCGGCCCGACCAGCCGGCGCCGGGGCGGTTCCCCGCGTGTCCCATCCGGGCCGGGGGGGGCACCCCCCCTCATAGAGGGCATATAGTTTGATGGATATGGTTCGGGAATTTGGCGCGTCGGACGTCCTGGGCTCGTGAGGATTCGGGGGCCAAACCCGTGCGGGGGCCCCTATCGGCCGGCGGGCCTGACGGAGACGCGGGCTCCCACCGTACCTCTGGCCGTCTCCCCGCCGGGCGACGGGGAGGATCCTAGATTCCATGCGGATGCTGATCGTGGACAGCGACCCCGAGCTCCTCGAGGAGCTCACCACGTTGTTCGAGGCGAACCATCACACGGCGACGGTCAGCTCGACGGTGCCGGACGCGGTCCGGGAGCTCGGTCAACACGAGTTCGACGTGATGTTCACCGACATCCGCATGGGCCGACTGAGCGGGATTGACCTGCTGGTCGAAGCGCAGAAGCGTTGGCCGCGAATGATTGTCGTTGTGTTGACGGGCAAGGGCACGATCCAGTCCGCCATTGACGCGATGCGGGCTGGGGCGTTCGATTACCTGGCCAAACCGGTCAACTCCGCCCAAGTCCTCCGAGTCCTCCAACTCATCCAGGAGCAACTCGCGCTCGTGGAGACCCGCACCCCCCCCCGAGACCCGGTCGAGGTCGCCCGGAAGCTCTCCGCCGGCGAAGGGTACGAAGTGCTCCTCATCTCCCCCCCGCCGCCGCCGGGGGCGATTCCCCGCGTGAGCCACCTCCCCCTCGACCTCGAGCAACCGTACCGGATCCGGGACGCCGTCGAGCAGTTCGCTGCCGAGCGAACGCGGGCCGCCGTCGTGCTGGCGGCCATCGAGGAGTTGCTGGCCCGGCATCGCGAGGAGGACGTCGCGAAGCTCCTCGAAGATATTCGCGCATGCCTCGACGGAAAGGGACCGCTCGCGGTCGGCTACAACCCGGCGAAGATCTCGGCCACCGGGGCCATCGCGGTCCGCGCCTCGATCGTCGCCGCGGACGCCCACACGACCCTCGAGTCGCTCTCGAACCCGATCCGTCGACTCGTCCTCCGGCGTCTTGCGGACGGCCCGTGCACCTTCATGCAGGCGATGGAGGCGGCCCAGCTCGACGATACGTCGAAGATTGCCTTCCACCTCCGCAAGCTCGTCGAGAGCGGACTTGTTTCCCATGGGGAGGACGACCCATACCGGCTTACCGAACGGGGGCTGGGGGCCTTCGATATCCTCAACGAGATCGACCAACTCGACTCCGAGAGCGGGAGCGGCAACCGGATTTTCGCCCTCGTCAGCTCGATGCCCACCCGGTCCTAGGACTCCTGGCCCGGGCGAATCGCTCTCGCCCTCAATTACATCTAAGCCCCGCCTTATCCCCCGCGGCCGAGGTGGGACCTTGGCGTGAACCGGAGAACGATCCATGGAGAACTCAACCCCTGAAAGCCACAAGCCTGCCGGAGCCGAACCCGCGAAGCCGACCGCCGGAGCGGCACTCGTCGACGACGCCGGAACGGTGGGGCAGGACGCGGTCCGCATAGTCGTCGCCGCGGCAAATCTCGTCGTGGAGACCGGGAAAGCCGTCGTCGAAGTAGTCGTCGCGGCCGGCGAGGACCTCGCGCATGCGGTCGAGCCGACTCCCTCGGAGCCCCCCGCTCCTCAGCCCCGCGTCGAAGGCCCGGCCGAGGCGGTCGCCCCGGCGGCCTAAGGTGGGAATCATTTCGCCCGGACCGACAGCCTCGCCGTCGCACTCGTCCGGACCTGATCCCCATCCATCGGAACCAGCGAGCTCGACCATGGTGACCCTTTCAGCCCGCAACAATCCAGGGAGTCCCCTGGAATCGGAGGGACCGATTCGGGGACCGGGCAACCCATCCTCCCACCCAGTGGTTCGAGAGAGTTCGGGGGGTCGGTGAGCGCGCTCGGGGCCCCCGCCAATGATGGCGAGCACTCCAAGGGACTGCATCGGCTCGCCACCGGCTCCACCGTCGGACTTGCCGCCGGCGTCGTCGGCCTCGCCGTTCCCGTTACTCTCCTCGTGGTCCAGAGCGAGAGTCCCGGCGCTCTCCCCCTCTCACCCTCCCAACTCATCCAAGTGACAGCGGTGCTGGCAATCGCGGGGGCGCTGCTTCTCGCGGTTTCGTTGATCATCTACCGGATGGGGTTTGCC
>JAKIVT010000019.1 GCA_022750415.1 Thermoplasmata archaeon | reverse complement strand
GGGCAGGAGTTCCTCGACACCTACTGGAAGATGCGGGGATTCACCGAGCTCCTGGAAGCCCGAGACGGGGCCCACCCCCGCGCGCGGTAATCCGCCGGGCGCGGAGCGAGTGGGTGGCTCACGAGTACCGGGGAATCGAGGGGTCGACCTTCAGGGACCAGGCGTCGATGCCCCCGTCGAGGTTGCCGAGCTTCGGGAACCCTTGCCCCGCGAGGTAACTCGCGACCATTAGCGAACGGCCCCCGTGGTGACAGTACACGATGACCTGCTTGTCCTTCGGAATCTCGGCGAGGCGGGCCGAAACTTCGTTCATGGGAATGTGGAGCGACGGCTCGATCCGCGCGACCTCGCGCTCGTCGGGTTCCCGGACGTCGAGCAGCACGGCCTGACCCGGATGGGAGCGGAGCAGTTCGGCGAGCTGTTCCGGCCGGACCGTGTCGACCACGTGGTTCCGGAGCGGGGCCGGTGGATAGAGATTTCGGGAGGCGACGAGCGACCTGGGGGCGCGGACGACACCACCGCTTCATGTACCGTTCGGCGCTCGCTGGCCCGGAGGGGACAGGAGTGAAAGTACGCGACCCGGTGTGCGGCATGACGATTGACGCGGAGCGTGCTGCGGCGAAGGGAACCTACGACGGGACGACCGTCTACTTCTGCGCGGTCGCCTGCCAGCGCCGATTCGAGCGGGAGCGAGCGTCCGGCGTCTCCAAGACCCCCTAGCGGGCCGGCCCGGACCTTCCTCGCCCATGGCGACCGACCCCGTCTGCGGGATGTACGTCGACCCCCGGACGACGAGCCTCAAGCTCGAGCGCGAGAATCGAACCTACTACTTCTGCGCCGAGGCCTGCCTGGAGTCATTCGCCCGCCCGGAGGTGCACCGGGCGCGTTTGGCCCGCCAGCTGTTGGTGGCATGGCCTCTCGCGATCCTCGTCGCGGTCCTGACGTACACCACGCCTTTCCCGCAGTGGACTTGGGTGGCCCTGGCCGGCGCGACCGTTGTCCAAGCGTACGCAGGTCGGCCGTTCTACCGGGGGCTCTGGGACGCGATCCGAAGCCGAACCGGCAACATGGACCTCCTCATCGCCGTGGCCACCAGCGCCGCGTTCGGCTACAGCGTCGCTGTGGTCCTGCTCCCCGACCGGCTCCCGAACGCGCTCTACTTCGACGCGTCCTCGCTGATCCTCGCCTTGATCCTGACCGGAAATTTCCTCGAGATGCGGACGCGCGAACGTTCGAGTTCCGTGTTGCGGGCGCTTCGGGACCTCGTCCCGGCGGAGGCGACGCGGGTCCGCGGTCCGACCGAGGAGCGGGTCGCGCTCGACCTGTTGGCCGAGGGCGATGTCGTTCGCATCCGTCCCAGCGAACGGGTTCCCGCCGACGGGATCGTCCGGGCCGGCCGTTCGTGGAACGACGAGTCCGTGGTCACCGGCGAAAGCGGTCCCGTCCCGAAGGGCCCGGGCGACCGCGTGGTCGGCGGCAGCCGGAACGGCGACGGAGTCCTCGAGGTGGAGGTCACGGCGGTCGGGGCCTCTTCCTTCCTCGGCGAGGTCGGTCGGTTGGTCACCGAGGCGGAGACGAACCGGATGCCGCTGCGCCGGCTGGCCGACCGGGTCGCCGAGTCGTTCGCGCCGGCCGTGCTTGCGATCGCCCTCGTCGCCGCGGTCGGTTGGGCCGTGTTGGGGCACGCGCCTCTCGGCATCGTGGTCCTGGTGTTCGTGACGGTCGCGATCACGGCCTGCCCGTGCGCGTTCGGGATCGCGACACCAGCAGCGATCGCCGTGGGTGCGGGACGGGCGGCCGAAGCGGGGATTCTCTTCCGAGGCGAGGAGACGATCGAACAACTCGCCCGCACCAACCGGCTCCTGGCCGACAAGACCGGCACCCTCACCACCGGCCGTCCGCGGGTCGAGGGGCTCTTCGTGGAGGCGGGGGGGAACGAGTCGCAGTTGCTGCAGGTCGCGGCCGCGCTCGCCGGCGGCTCGGACCATCCGCTCGCCCGCGCGGTTCTCGACGACTCCACCCGACGTCAGCTGGCCCGACTTCCGGTTCGCGACGTCCATGCGGTTCCCGGGGTCGGCCTGCAGGGGATCGTCGACGGGCAGCCCGCCTCCTTCGGTCGGGTCTCGCCGGAGACCCCGACGGATTCCAGCGGAGTGGAGGCGGCGATCCACAGCGCGGACCGCGACGGTCTGAGCCTCTCCGTGGTCCGGTGGGGGGACCGGTCGCTCGGTGGGATCACGTTCGGGGACGAAATGGCGGGCGGTGTCGCCGAGGCGATAACCGAGCTCGGGAAGCTGGGGGTCACCGTGGAGCTGGTGACGGGCGACCGCGCGGCTCCGGCGAACCGAGTCGCGACCGGGCTCGGTATCGGTATGGTCCACGCCGGCCTTTCCCCCGCCGAGAAGGTCGGGCTCGTTCGGAAGCGAAAGACCGAAGGGGCGGTCGTCGCCTTCGTTGGGGACGGCGTCAACGACGCGGGCGCCCTCACCGAGGCCGACGTCGGGATCGCGATCGGTACCGGCACGAACGTGGCGCGCGAGGCGGGGGGGGTCCTCTTGCTCCGTTCCGACTTCTCCGGCGTCCCCGACGCCATCCGCATCGCTCGGGCGACGGTGGGCAAGGTCCGGCAAAATCTCCTCTGGGCGTTCGGGTACAACGCGGTCCTCCTCCCAGTGGCCGCCGGTGCCCTGGTCCCTTGGCTGGGGCTCGGAGTGTACGGTGTCCTTCCGCTCGTGGGAGCGGTCGCGATGGCGTTCTCCTCGACGTCGGTTGTACTGAATTCTCTCTCCCTGCGGCGGCTGCGGATCGGTCGTCCCTCCGGAACGATCATGCCCGGTTCGCCTTCGTAGAAAGCCGCCGACCGGCGTAGACCAACAGAGCGATTGCCGGTACTCCGGGGGCGCAGAGGACGGCCCAGAGCTCGACAGGGTTCGAGATGGTGGCGAGCGCGAGACCGCCGACAAGGAGCCCGACCAACGACCCGAGCCCGCCGATCGTGAAGAACGCGCCGTTGTACGCTCCGATCTCCGAGGGAGGTGCGGCGTTCGACGGGAGCGTCGTGAAGGGAATCGACGTCAGATTCTCCCCGACGGTGAGAAGGATGACCGCGCCGAAGAACACGGCGACCGCGCCCAGCGGCAGGACCGCGGCGACGCCGAGCGCGAGGAACGCCAGCATGTAGGCCACCAGGCCCGCGAGGGCGAGTGTCGTGTGCTTGCGCCCGATGGCCAGGTGGGTCATGGGGACCTGGCCGAAGACGACCACGAGGCCGTTCACGGCCAGGCCGAGTCCCAGGACGGAGTACGGGAGGCCGAGGGGGCCGGCGACGAACAGCGAGAACGTCACGTTCCACTGGCTGATCGTGACGAGCGCGATCGCGAAGGCGAGGCAGAAGAGGAGGAACGGCCGGTCGTGACGGAGGATCCGAAGGCTGTCGCGGACGGAACCCGGGCGGGCCGCGGACGTCGACCCGGCGGGAACCTTCGCTCGCAGCCGCTCGTCGTACGGGGACGGTTCGAGGGTCGCCGCGAGGTACGCCGTTCCGACCAGCGTCGCGGCGCCCCCGGCCCACGCCACCGGGGCAAACCCGAGGACGACCAGCAGGACCCCTCCGACGGAGACGCCGAAGGCGAAGCCGACGTTCCAGCCGACCCGCTGCCAGGTGAACGCGCGGGTTCGCATCGAGCCCTGCGTGAAGTCGCTGACGTACGCGGCGATCGCCGGTCCTCCGAGGTTCCCGGCGATGGAGGAGGCCCCGAACGCGACCAGCGCTCCCGCGAACGAGTGCGCGGCCATGGCGAACCCCCCGAGGAAGATGGAGCCGCCCTCCGCCACGAACGACAGGAGGAACAACCGGCGACGGCCGACCCGGTCGGCGAGAAGTCCCCCGAGGCCGCTGATGAAGAGCGGTGGGACGCTGATCGCGGCGACGACGATGCCGATCTCGGCGTAGCCGACGTGCACGACGTCGTGAAGGTACAGCGCGAGGAACGGCCCGATGAGCGCGAGACCGAACGCCCGGAGCCCCGCCCCGACCGTGATCCGTTGCAGGTTCCGGGTGAGGCCGAGCCCCCCGAGGACCCCGGATCCCTCCGTCGAGTCGGTCGCCACGGCCCGTCGTTCCCCCGCCCGCACCGGCTCACCTTGGAACCCTTAAGGCGCTCTGCGCTCGTCGGGACGCACCATGGGGGACCAGGACCTCGCCGGCGACCTGGTCGGCCAAGGGTACCAACTGACCGGTCGCCACAGCGCCGTCAAGTTGTGTTACTGGACCCGCCAATCGCTCACGCAGGGTCGCGATTGCTACAAGGGGCGGTTCTACGGCATCGAGAGCCACCGGTGCCTCCAGATGTCGCCGGCCATCGACTCGTGCAACCTCCACTGCCGGTTCTGCTGGCGCAGCCAGGGATGGGAGAACGACGAGACGATGACCGAGTACGACGACCCCGAGGCGCTCCTCGACCGGTCAATCGAGGCGCAGCGGCGGATCCTCTCGGGCTTCAAGGGGGAAGGCTCGGTCGACCCGGAGCGGTGGGCCGAGTCCCAGGCGCCGAAGCACGTCGCCATCTCGCTCACCGGGGAACCGACGCTGTACCCGAAGATGAACCGGTTCCTCGAGCTCTGCGCCGAGCGGGGGATCACGACCTTCCTCGTCACGAACGGCACGAACCCCGATGCCCTTCGGGCGATGCATCCGCTCCCCACGCAGCTCTACGTGAGCGTCACCGCACCGAATCCGGAGGTGTTCCGAAGGCTCACGGCCCCGAGCGACGTCCACGCCTGGGACCGGTTGCTCGAGTCCCTCGAGATCATCCGCGGCCTCCGGACCCGGCGGGTGGTCCGGCATACGCTCGTGCGCGGGTGGAATCTCGGTTGGGTCGAACAGTACGCGGAGCTCGACCTGCTCGCCCGCCCGGACTTCGTCGAGCCGAAGGGATACGTCTACATGGGTCGCTCCCGGCAGCGGCTCGGCCGCTCGCACGTGCCCTCCCACGACGAGATTCGCGCGTTTGCGGAATCGCTCGCCGCACGGACCGGATACCGGCGCCTCGACGAATCGCCCGAGTCGAAGGTCGTGCTCCTTGGGTCACCGGACGGCGCCGAGCGGTTCTTGCCCGGACTTGGGCCGGCCGACGGCGAGGCCGCCGCCCTCGCCTGACCCAGACCCGACGGAGATTCGCGACCGGGCCCCCGGTTCCGTGCGTACGTTCTTACCCGAGAGGCCAATCGGGGCCTCGATGACGGCGCCCACCGCAGCTCCGGCCCCCCGAAACCGACGAACCCCCGGCCGTGTTCCGCGGTTCACGACCCCCGCGATGGCCTTGGTCGGCGTGGCGGCGCTCCTCGTTTTCGCCGCCCCCCTCGCCCAGTCGTTGGGCGTGGCGCAACTGAACGCCCCGTTCTCCGGTACCCCGTTCCAGACGGTCGCGTACTACCACCAAGGGTGCGGGGTCAACTTGGTCGCCCACGACCTCCTCTTCCAGACGAAGGCCGGAAAGGCGAACCTGAATCAGGAGTCGAGGGCCAAGATGTGCAAGGGAACGGCGAACGTCCTCAGCATCTTCCAGACCACCACGAACACGGGGATGAACAGCTCGGCGTTCACTCCCGTCGGGGGGGTGGAGCTCTCCCACGAGAAGATCCGCTGGGGGCTCACCTACAACTGGTACATGGGGACCACGTGGGGGAACTCCTCGCAGACGACGTACGCGTCGTTCAGCGTGGAGGTCCTCGGCACGATCTACGATACGACGAACGGCACCGCCTACCCATCCACCAACTCGTACTCGACCGGGGTCACCCTCTCGGACACGAACGCCACCTCCCTCAACCACATCACCACGGCGCCGGCGTACTTGTACTTCAACGTCAGCATGTCCGCGACCCACTCGTACGTGTTCAACACCTCCCTCCGGGTCGTGACCACCGTGGACACCGACGGGCCGGGCAGCGCCGCGTTCAGCGAGGTGTTGTTCTACGACCCGACCCTTAGCGACCGGGCGACCCTCAACTGGCTGATCTATTAGCGGGGTCGGCTCCCCTCGGGGAGCCCATCGAAGGCAGACGGGCCGGGACCGTCTCGCGCGGATTCGGGCGACGGAGCCCGGGCCGCTACGTGAGCTTCCAGTTGAGGATCTCGACGACGATCGCGGCGCCGATCCCGAACACGACGACGAGGTACGGGTCGAGCTTGAGCGCCCGCGTCTCCTCCATGTCGTAGTACTGGATGAGACCGGCCGCGGAGTGGAATCCGGTCTTCTTGTTGTCGGCTGGCATCGTCCCCTTTCACCGGGCCGCGGTATATATCGCTGTGCGAGCGGCGCGCGTCAGCGGGACCCGAGAATTCCGTCCCAAACGACGTCCTCGACCATGTCGCGGACGCCGGTCGACAGTCCGGGAAGGGCGGCCGCCATTCCGCCGGAAAACATCCGTTCCAGGAAGGGCCTGGGGGGCACGACTCGCACCGCCTTCTCGACGGAAACGCCCGTGAGACGACTCAGTTCCGCGAGCGCCTCTTCCCGGTCCCCGAGCCGGTCGACGAGCCCGAGCTCCTTCGCCCGGCGGCCGCTCCAGAATTCGCCAGTCGCCAACCCCCGGATTTCCTCGAGGGGGCGCTTCCGTTCCTGGGCGACCATGGCGACGAACGATTCGTACGAATCCTTCGCGACCGCCTGGAGCTTCGTGCGTTCCTCGTCGGTGAGGGGACGGAGCCCCTGGTAGGCGTCCTTGTGCCGGCCCTCGTGGAGGAGTTCCACATCGATCCCCACGCGATCGAGGAGTCTCCGGACCGCGAAGTGGGGGAAGATGACCCCAATCGACCCGACGCCGCTGTCCGGGTAGGCGAACACCGTGCGCGCGCCGATCGCGGCCATGTACGCGCCGGACGCGCCGATCGAGCCGATCGTGGCGACTACCGGCTTGACCGCGTCGAGCCGTTTGACGGCGAGGTACAGGTCGGTCGAGGGGATGTCGGCGCCACCGCCGGACGAGATGTCGAACAGGACCCCCTTGACCCGGCGCTTGTCGCGCAGCGCCCGGAGAATCCGGAGGTACGGCTCGACCGACCGTTCGCGGATCGTCCCGCGGAACTGGACGTGAGCCAGGAGTTCGCGCATCGGTCTCCCCCGCACCGGACGAGCACGGCTCGGGCCATAACGGCTCGGGGACACCGAGGGAACCCCGCCTCGGCAGAGTTATCGGCGAGAAACGCCCGGGTGGGTTGGGCCGGAAGACCTTGGCGGTCACGGACGACGGAGCCGAAGACCCCGCCGGCTATCTGTCGGGACGAATCGTCGTTCCGGGACTCGGCGCCGCGTTCCTTCTCAGCGCCGCGGGGCTCCTGTGGGCCGGTGCCCACGGATGGGTGGGCGGGTACCTGGTGCTGTTTTATGGGGGAATCCTCGGGATCGGAATCGGTCTCGCCCTCGCCTTCGTGGTCGGTGCGTTCACGCTCGGGGTGGTCTCCCTCGGCGGATTGTTCTGGCTGGTTCTGGAGCGGGTCGCCCTCGCCGTAGGGCCGGCGTTCGGGTGGGCCGCCCCCGTCCTCGTGGTGCTCGGCGTTGTCGTCCTCCCGGCTCCGCTCCGTCGGCTCCGGGCCGTGATGGCCGCGCAACGGCGCTGGAGCGAACTGAAAGGCGGCTCCGTTCCCCCGTAACAGTGAGCGCGGCGATTAAGGGCGTGGCGGGGTTCGGAGAACGATGCCGTTCGGGGACCCCGTCGTCCGATTGCCGAAGACCCAGCTCGCCGGTGCCGACGTCTACGTCCAGGACAACGGGACGAGCCAAGTGCTCTTCATGGAGGTCCCCGCCGACCGTCCCGAGGTCGTCGTGGCCACCCATACCCACGGCGTCGAGTGGGGGGTCGTGGTCGAGGGAGAGATCGAGATGACGATCGACGGCCGCGTGGAACACCACCCGGCCGGGAGCGTCCACCAGATCCCGGCGGGGGTCCCCCACAGCTTCCGGTTCCGCCCCGGGACGAGCTCGATCCACTGCTTCCCGGAGCGGCGCGTTCGGCTTCCTACCCCGTAATTCCGAATTCGACCTCCAGTCGTTCCCACTCCGCCCGCCGGCGGTTGCCGAGGCGGGCTCGCCGCCGCTTCTTCGGGACCGGAGCGGTCCCTTCCGGAGCCGGGCCCGGATGGGTCCGGCGCGCGTATTCGGTCGTTCGGTCCAAGGGTGCCCAGCTTGCCCAGACGCTCATGGACGGGGGATAGGTGGGGGAACCATCCACTCGGCGCACGGAAACGACTCACGACCGGTGAGCCGGCCCGGTGAGGGTGCGACCGCTGGTCGAGGGACCGTCGACCGGTGAACGGCGCGGACCTCCTCCGGGAAACCCTATCTATGCTCGGCCGTCCCCGAGTTCGACCCCAGGAAAATCGATGGCAGACTCGGCGTCGGAGGCGATCTGGGTCGAGAAGTACCGGCCCCACTCGCTCGCCGACATGGTTGGGCAGGAAGGGGTCGTTCCGCTGCTCCGGGCGTATGCGTCCCGACGCTCGCTCCCGCACCTCTTGTTCGCCGGTGCTCCCGGGACCGGCAAGACGACCGCCGCGTTGGCCCTCGCCCACGACCTTCTCGGGGAAGAGTGGCGGCAAAATTTCCTCGAGCTGAACGCGTCCGACGAGCGGGGCATCGACACCGTCCGCACGACCATCAAAGGGTACGCGCGTTCCGCGCCGATCGGCGGCGTGGGGTTCAAGCTCCTCTTCCTCGATGAGGCCGACAACCTGACGAGCGAGGCGCAGGGCTCGCTCCGCCGCATGATGGAGCGGTACTCGGCGGCCTGCCGATTCATCCTCTCGTGCAATTACTCGAGCCGGATCATCGAGCCGATCCAGTCCCGATGCGCCGTCTTCCGGTTCCGGGGACTCGGTGCCACCGAGATGCGCCGCCAACTCGGCCGGGTCGCAGAGGGAGAGAAGCTGACGGTCGCCGAAGACGCGTTCACCGCCATCTTCGAGCAGGCCGATGGGGACCTTCGCCGGGCCACCAACCTTCTGCAGCTCGCGGCCGCCCCGGGGGGTCCGGTCACCCGGGCTTCGGTGGAGGGCGCCACGACGCAGCCGATCCGGCCCGAGGTCGAGTCGATGGTCGTGCTCGCCCTCGAGGGCCGGTTCTTCGACGCGCGGGAGCGGCTCTACCGGTTGTTCGTCGAGCGGGGCGCGAGCGGGGAGGACATTTTGCGCGCGGTCCATCGGTACCTGCCGGATCTTCCGGAAACGACGATCGCCAACCGGGAGAAGATCGCCCTCGTCGACCACCTCGCCGAGGTCGACTTCCGACTGGCCCAGGGCGCCTCCGAACGGGTCCAGCTCGAGAGCGTCCTCGCGAAGCTCGCCCTGCTTCGTCCGGCTCCCGCCGGACGGCCGGCATGACGCAACAGCGACGGATCCACGCCAAACCGGTCGTGTTCCGGCGCGCGGTCGTCGAGGGGTCGCTCTCGGTCCGTCCTTCAACCGCGAAAGCGATCCGGGCGGGCCGGGTGAAGAAGGGCGACCCGTTCGCCGCGGGGGAGCTCGCCGGGCTGCTGGCGATGAAGCGAACCCCGGAGCTGATCCCCCACTGCCACCCGGTTCCGTTGACCGGAACCCGGGTGGAACTCTCCATCGTTGCGGGGAAGGTCCACGTCGTCGCCGAGGCCGAGGCCCTCTATCGGACGGGGGTCGAAATGGAGGCGCTGGTCGGTGCGACGATCGCGCTCCTCACGGTCTGGGACATGGTCAAATACCTCGAGAAGGACGGCCGAGGGGCGTATCCCAAGACCCGCCTCGGCCCGGTGGTCGTGGTACGGAAGGAGAAGCGCCGACCCCGAGGTCGCACATGACCGACGCGAACCCCACGGCCCCGACGAGCCGACATCATCTCGGGGGAACGCGCTCGATCCGCTTTGGGGTCCTCTCCGTGTCCGACACCCACACCGAGGACGACGATGTCTCCGGTGAGCTTGCGAAAGAGATCCTCGGCAAGGCGGGTCACGCGGTCGCGAAATACCACCTCGTCGCGAACTCGGTCGCCGACGTCCGCGAGACCCTCGACCCGTGGCTCGACGGCCGCGACGTGGAGGCCGTCCTCACGATCGGCGGCACCGGGGCGAGCTCGCGCGACCTCACGGTCAACGCCCTGGAGACGATGGGAGGCCGTGTGCTCCCGGGATTCGGAGAGTTGTACCGCTCGCTCAGCTTCGGCGAGGTCGGGGCGCTGGCCCTGCTCAGTCGGGCCACCTTGTTCGTCGTAAAACTGAAGCCGGTCTTTGCGCTCCCTGGTTCCGAGCGCGCCGTCCGAACCGCCCTCGAGCGGCTCGTGGTGCCGTCGGTCCAGCACCTCGTCGAGGAACTCGAGCGCTAGCCCGGGGCCGTTCCGCAATTACCGGGCCGGCGCCCGCTTCGCGGTCCGCACCGAGAGGGCACCGAGGGCGGGAGGGCCCGGGTCGAGGACCTGGGGCGGGAGTCCCTGCGCCCGGCAGAAGTCCCCCCACGCCGGGTTGGAATCGATGTGGTGGGCCAGCAGGATCCCCGTCGGCGCCAGCGCGTCCCACGCGTGGTGGAGCTCGAAGCGGGCCCGGTCGGGGTCCGGGCCGTTGTCGGAGAAGAACAGGTCGGTCCCGTGCTCCGGTCGGACGATGTCGGCGAGCCGCTCCTCGGTGTTGCCGAGGACGAGGGTCCACCGAGAGCGAAGCGAGAGCGGCACGAACGACCCGACCGGAATGGCGCCGAGGCCTCGCGAGCGTCCGTGGGGAGTCCCCGGTCCGAGGGAGAAGAGTTCGCCCGAACCGTTCGCATCGAGCCCGGCCAAGATCCAGGTCGAGGAGTATCCGGGGCCGACCCCGGTTTCGACGACCCGCTGCGGGCGGGCGGCCCGGACGAGAAGGTACAGGAGCGCCGCTTGGGGAAGTTCGCGGGTGTAGGCGAGGGAGGCGCCCCGCTGCAGAAGCCGGTCGGAGAGGTCGCTGTCGGAAAGTTCCCGCCGGTACCGGCGCAGTTCGTTTTCTCCGGCGCCGGTGAGCCCGGCGATCCGGTCGAGACCGGTCTGGCGGAACAGGAGCATCCGGTTCCGTAGGTCCTTGCGCGCGGCGGGGGTCAGGAGGAACGGGGTGCGGCTCGGGCTGTCCCGGGACGGAACGGCGCTCCCCGGCGGAGCGGACGAGGCGGGGGGAGGCCGATGGCTGAGGGCCGGCACCTCGGTGCGATGCATGTTCTCCCGTAGCGTGGCCCGCCTACTAAGACCAATGGTCGATGGACACGGACGGTGGTGTCCGGGCCACTTCGCGGCTCGCGAGACCCTAGTAGGCTTTGTATCCCACGAACATCCAACATACGGGCACACCCACAATGTCGGTTCAGGAGCTCGATGGCGCGGGGTTTGACAAGTTCTCGTCGGGCAGCCCGGTCGCCGTCGTCGACGTGTGGGCGCCGTGGTGCGGACCGTGCCGGATGGTCTCGCCGATCGTCGAGCGGCTCGCGGACCGGTACAACGGCAAGGTCGCCTTCGGGAAGCTCAACAGCGATGACCACGGCGAAAAGGCCGGCCAGCTCGGCATCATGAGCATCCCCACGCTCCTCTTCTACAAGGAAGGAAAACTCGTCGACCGGATCGTCGGGGCGTATCCCGAAGAGGTCATCGAGGAGCACATCCGCAAGCTCCTCTGACTGGTCCGCCCGGGGAGCGAGCCCACCGACGAACCGACCCGAAGTCGTTCGTTACCGTCCGATTCGACGCAGCGTCCTCTCCCCTTGGGGAGGCCGATATGACGGAGAGCGCGGAGGTCCAGCTTTCGCGGTACTCGTTCCGGCGCAAGCTCGACGAGATCGCCGCGTCGCGCGGCCGCGCGACGGAGCTGATCAGCCTCTACGTGTCGCCGGGAAAGCAGATCTCCGACGTCATGGGGTACCTCCGGAACGAGTACGCCCAGAGCTCGAACATCAAGAGCCGAACGACCCGCAAGAACGTGATGTGGGCGATCGAGTCGCTCATGGGGCGGGTGCGCCAGTACAAGGAGCCCCCCGCGCACGGCGTGGCGTTCTTCGTCGGCAGCAAGGCCGTCGGCGCCGACAAGTCGGAGCCGGTCACGTTCATCGTCGAGCCGCCGGAGCCGCTCAACACGTACCTCTACCGGTGCGATTCGACGTTCTTCCTCGACCCGCTCCTGTCAATGGTCCACGAGCCGGACCTCTGGGGTCTCATCGTCATGGACCGGGCCGAGGTCACCATCGGCGCCCTCAAGGGAAAACGGATCGAGGTCCTCCGCAACCGGCAGTCCCAGGTCCCGAGCAAGCACGGCCGGGGCGGCCAAACGGCCCACCGGTTCGAGCGGGTGATCGAGCACGCCGCCCACGAGTTCTTCGTGAAGTGCGGCGAGATGTCGAACGACCTGTTCCTACCGAAGAAGGACGGGCTCAAGGGGATCCTCCTCGGCGGCCCGGGCGCGACGAAGGAGTACTTCTACAAGGAAACGTACCTGCACTACGAGCTGCAGCAGAAGGTCGTCCAGCCGCTGTTCGACGTCGGCTACACCGACGAGTACGGGCTGAGCGAGCTTGTCGAGAAGGCGACCCAGACCCTCCACGGCCTCGAGCTGACCGAGGAGAAGCGGCTCGTCCAGAAGCTCCTCGTCGAGATCCGGAAAGCCGAGACCGGGCTCGCCGCGTACGGCGAGGCCGACGTGGAGCGAGCCATGGAGGCCGGGGCGGTCGACACCCTCCTTCTGTCGGAGGGGCTTCGGAAGAAGCGGGTCGAGTTCCGATGCAACCAGTGCCAAACGAAGTTCGTCCGGAGCCTGCCGGAAGACGAGGTCGAACTGCAACTTGCGAAACCGTGCCCCAACTGCCGGGGCGGCCCCGTCGTGGTCGTCGGAACCGAGGATTTCGTGGAGCGGATGTTCCGCCGGGCCGCCGAATCCGGGGCGGAAGTCCGGATGATCTCCTCCGAGAGCGAGGAAGGGGAGATGCTCAACAAGGCGTTCGGCGGCGTGGCGGCGATCCTGCGGTACGCCCTGGGGCAGCGGCCGCCCCTCCTTCGGGACCCGGCGACCCTCTGAGGCCCCCCTCCGGGGGTCGCTCGACGGCCCGCACTCGACGGACCAAACCATGAAATAGGATGACTCAACCTCCGACGGTTGAAGGTGGTCTTACGGCACAACCTGCGTACGGTGGCTATCCCGGAATGGAGCCCGCCGAACTGAGTTCGCTGAAGTCGGTCCTGAACATCGCCCGGATCCTCGCCCTCGTCTTCCTGATCATCTGGATCCTGGTCGCGATCGTCGAGATCCTGGCCCTTGCCGTGGCCGCGGCGTTCGGATTCGTGGCGTTCGCCCTCCTCGGCGCGATCTTCCCGATCCTCGCCTTCGTGATCTCGCTACTCGTCTGGATGCAGATCTCCTCGATCAAGCACCTCGTCGATGCCGGTCAGTATCAACAGGCGAAGGAGAAGACGCTGATCTGGATGATTCTGGGGCTCATCTTCGGGGTCATCCTTGGCATCATCCTGATCATCGCCTACATCAAGTTCGACCCGGTGATCAACTGGCAGCGCCAGCAACAGATGGGTGGCCAACCGCCGGCCCAGCCTGCCTGGGGCGCTCCTCCGGCTGCCCCGCCCCCCGCCGCTCCGCCCATGGCCCCAGTGGCCGTGACCGCCCCGGCGGCGCCGACCGGGAGCACCTGCCCGCGCTGCGGAAAGCCGGCGACCTGGGTCGCCCAGTACAACCGCTGGTATTGCTACGGCTGCCAGCAGTACGTCTGAGCCCGACCCGACCCAGCTCCGCCGAACCCCTTCCGTTGCCCCGCTGAGGGCGTCCACTGGCCCCCTGAAAGCACCGGCCTGTCCCGGGGCGCCGAGTTGGCTGGCAGATGGAATCGAGTTGGGATCGTCGCCAATGCGGCGTCCTGGTTCAGCCTCCTCAGCACGAGGGTGCCGCTCCCCAGACCGCGTCCGTACCTCCGAGCGACGGTGCGCGGGGGAAACTTGACGGAGCTTAGGGTTACCAGAGGTGGCCGAGCGGGTCCTCGGCCGCCGGGGGGACGGGAGCCGACGGTCGTCCCGGGGGACGGGGCGTGGCGCCGGCTCCCGTTGGGTAGAGGTTCGCGAGGGGGGACGGGGGGTCCTTGCGCGGCGGTTGCCGGGCGACGACCAGCCCGACCACGACCACCGTAAGGCCCACCACGGCCACCGTGAGGATGATGGCGCCGCCCAGTCCCGCGCGGACCGGGCTCGGGCCGTTGCCGGGAATGCAGCTCGAGGCAATGTAGCAGCTCGCCTGGGATCCGGCGTCGGCGGCGGTTTCCGGCTGGGCCTGGAGGGTCGTCGAACCGGTGGCATCGGCCGGGCTCGCCAGAGCGACGGGCGAAGCGGAATTCGGGTCTTGCGAGGAGCCCGCGTACGCCGTGGCCGAGGCGTCAATGGCCGAGTGGGGCGAATTCGACGACCCGTAGTCGACGGCGTCCGTCGAGGCGCTCTGCATTCCGATCGACTGACGGAGCCACGAGCCGGACCCATCGAACAGGTCCGCGCCGTTCGGGAGGAGGATGAACCCTTCCCGAACGGAGAACGGTCCCGACGCGACGAGCCGAATGGCGGTCGTCGGGAGTCCTCCCTGCAACGCGAGCGCCCCGAGGACCGTCCCCTGGACCGTGACTGTCCCGGTGGCGTTGACGGAGACGTTGGTCCTGCCGTGCCCCGACGTCGACACCCCAAGGAACGAGTTGTTCGTGTACTGGAAGGCGACGCTTCCCTGGCCCGATCCGGTGAAGGCGCTCGACGCGGTCCACCGGGGAGTCGCGCTCAGGTTGGCCGGGAGAATACCCAACGCGGGGGAGAACCGGAGGTCGGCGTGGGCGACGGCGTTCACCGTGAGCGACCGGCTCGCGGAGTAGACCCGGAGGGGGGCGGAGTGATTGAGCGTCCCGAACTCCGTGACGTTCGCGGTCGTCCGGACCGACGAATCGAGGAGCGCGAGGGCGGCGACGGGGCCGTTCGGTCCGTCGACGGTCCCGGCCGTGGTGAAGTTCGCCGAGGCGTTCGCGACTTCCCAGGCGCGGAAGGAGAGGGACGCGGTGTCGATGGCGTTCGCACAGCTCGGGTGGCAATAGGTGACGAAGACGTCGCCGGCCATCGTCCGGTCGGCGGTGAGCCGGAACGTCGTCGCGCTCGTGTTCGTCTGGGTGAGGACGACCTGAACCCCGATGAACGCGCGAGCGGTGTAGGCCGCCGTTCCGTTGGTGTTGATGGCCGAGACGTTGACCCACCGGTCGCCGCCATACGCCCAAGTCGTCGAAGCGGAGGGGCTGGAGGCGGCGGTGGCATTCCCGACGGCCGGTGCGAGCATGACGGCGATCAGCACGACCGAAGCGAGGGCGGCCCATCGGTAGGAGGGCGGATTTCGTTCCATCGTCTCGGTCCCGATCGCTCGGTCTGACTCGGCAATTGCCGCCCACGGTTCTTAAGCGCATGTTCACTGCATCTGTCGGGGCGTGGTACCGCGTGCTAGGGCATCGCGCCACGAGGGGGAACGGGCCGTGCGGGAGCTGACGCCGGCCGAATCCCGCGTGATCGCGGGCCTCCTCGGTTCCGCGGCCGCGAGCGAGCGCGAACGACTGCGCCGGATTGCGGTTCCGCGGTCGACCTACCACGCGGCCCGCCGCCGGGCGTACGCCGAAGGGTGGTTGCGCGACCGGTACGTTCCCCAGCCGGAACGGATCGGATTCGAGGCCGCCCTCGTCATCGCCGCTCGACCGTTCGTCGAGCGGACCGAGGAGCTCGTCGACCGGTGGTCCCGCGCCTCGTCTTGCGTCTACCTCGAAGCCGGTTCCGACCTCCTCCTCGGGGTCTTCGTGGAGCCCCACTCGGTCGACGCTCGCACGCGTTCGGACCAGCTCCTCGCCGGGAACCTGACCTCGTGGCACCAGGAGATCGTCGCCGACCTGCACCGACCGTCGATCCCCGTGTATTTCGATTACGAGGGGCTGTGGGCGCACCTCTCCGGGGTCGGTGGGACGGTGGCGTACCCCCGGGGGCTCGGTGGTACTTCGGCCGCCGAGGGTCCGCCCCCTCTGACCCCCCACCAGCGCTGGGCGGTCGGCGAACTCCTTCACCGTCCCTTCGCGCCGGACGCCGACGCGAAGGAAGGTCATCTCGTAGGCCCGTTCGGACTCCCGTTCTCCCAGCAACGGATGATGGCCAACGGCACCATCTCCCACCGGGTGTTCCTCAACCCGGCGCAAGTGCCCCCGTTCCAGGGTCACGCCGCCGACCAGCTGGTCCTGGTGACGGGAGCGTTGAAGGCCGGGGCGCGACCCGAGGTGTTGTTCCGGACCCTGACTCAGGAGTGTCGTGTGTTCCCGTTCCTGTTCGTGGTCGATGGCGACCGTGCCCTGCTCGGAGCCCTCGGTCGGGCCGGCCTCCCGGGGGGCGAGAGCCCAGAGGCCCGACGGCCGGTCCTTCCGACCCTGCAGGAGGGGCTGCAAGGAATCGAGGTGACCCAGGTTCCGGCCGCCCGGGCCCGCACCGTGGTCGACCACCGGTACGACCGATTGCTGCCGGTCAAGGTCGTTCCGTAATGGGCAGCGTCTAGCGGAGGACTCGATGGAATACCCGACCCGGACTCGCGCGCGATACGGCTCGGAATGGGGGCGACCGGGCGCGGTGGGATTTGAACCCACGTCAACCGGATTAGGAATCCGGGGCACTGGTCCATGCTGTGCGACGCGCCCGTCGGTCCGCGACTCCGAAGCCCGTCAGGGCTTCCCCCTTTCGCCTCGGCTCGAGGCCTCCGCCGACTCCGGGTGCGGGGGATCGCTCGTGCCCGCGATGCGGGGCCTCTGGACCCGGCCGGCTCGGAACTATCGACGACACGCCAGGAGGTCCGGGTGACGATTCTCCGATTCCTGCTGCCTCTCCTCGCCGTTCTCCTCGTGATCGTCTCGGGGTGCGCCCTCGGGTCCCGGCCCGCGGGAGGGCCCTCCGGAGGCAATCCAATCGTCCCCCCCACGACCGGGTGGACCATCGTGGACCGGCCCACCGGTACGGCCCTCTCGACGGTGACGGTTCCTTCCGCTCCAGCGCCGGTTTCGCGGGGCGTCGGATCCCCGAACGGTTCCCTTGGGTCGGTCGCCTTCAGTTGGATTCTCTCGAACGACACGGTGGCGTCCGGCGCCGTCAACCAGCCCTATCCGCAAACCCCCGACCGATTGCTCTACGTGTCGGCAACCCAGGAGCTCTGGACCGCCTTCGCCACCCCCGCTCCGGGCGAGCCGTTCAACACGAGCGTCGTCAACTTGACGAACGGAGCGACCGACGTCCTCGCCGGCGTCGGCAATGTGACGGGGTTCGCCTTGGATTCGAGCGTGGGGGAGGTGTTCCTCTCGCAGCTCCCTCCGGGTGGCGGCGGCGGTCAGATCCTCGCGTTCGGGGAGCGGAGCCACGAGCTCGCCCGAGTGCCGATCTCGGTGGGGGTCGGTCTCCGTCCGACGAGCCTCGCCCTCGCCCCGTCGACCGGCGACCTTTGGATCAGCGGCGCCGCGAACGGGACCCTCGCCGGGTCGGTCACGATCGTCTCGAGCCTGACCGGCCGGATCAGTGCGGTCGTCCCCGTCGGACTCGACCCGACGGCGATCGCCTTCGACCCCGCCACCGGCCTCGCGTTCGTGGCGAACTCCGCGTCGAAGAATCTCACCGCCTTGTTCGAGTCGAACGGGTCGCGCGCCGGCGCGCCGGTCTCCCTCCCGGGCACGGTCTGGCCGAGCGCCCTCGCGTTCGACTCCGGGACCGGCGAGCTCGTGGCGCTCGTCAGCACCGGGTCGGGACCATCCACCACCCTCCTGACGATCGACCCGTTGGACGGTTCGGTGACGAACCTTGGTCCCCTCCCGGGCAACGCGACGGCGTCGACCCTCGCGATCGACCCGTCCACTGGGGACGCCTACGTGGCCTCGGAGCAGGTGGGCGGTTCGTCGGCCGGTGGGGGCGAGCTCCTCCGGTGGTCCTTCGGCACACCCGGGTGGACGAATGCCGGATTCGCGGGCCGAAATCCGGACACGCAGATGCTCGACGCCGCCACGGACCAGGACTTCGTGGGCCACGCCGGACAGACCTACATCAGCGTCCTGAACGTCTCCGGAGCCCCCCGACCGCCGACCCTCTTCGAGTTCGGGGGGGGACCTCGCGGGGGGACCTTCGACCCGTCCGACGGGCGAGTGTACGTCGTCAACACCTTCGACGGGGGGCCCGCCGGGACCGGCCCCGATGTCCTCGAAGCAATCGTTCCCGCCTCCGGAGCCCCGGCCCAAAGCGTTCTCCCCGGCCCCGCTGGCTCGTCCACCCTCGGGTCCGAGCTGGCGGGCATCGTGGACGACCCGTCCTCCGCCCGTCTCTTCGTGGCCGAGCGGGGGACCTCCGAATCGGCCGTCCTCTCCGCGAGTTCGGCCGGGTACCTGAGCCGCTTCCCGCTCCCGTTCGCTCCCGCCGCGGTCGCGGACGATCCCGCGCGCAGCCTGGTGTACTTCGCCTCGGGCTCGGGAGGGATTGCCGCCTACTTCGCCGCCAATCTGACCCCCGCCGGCGCGTGGAACGTGTCGCCTCCCGCCATCGCCCTCAACGCGAGCTTCGAGGGACTCGTCGTCGACCCCTCCACCGGGGCGCTCGTCCTGCTGACCCCGGACCTCGGCCCCTCGGGGGTCTCCGGTGCCTGGATCCTGACCCCGGCCAATGGGTCGATGCGGTTCGTCCCCCTCGGCGCAGCCGGTGCGGGCGCGTCGGGGGACTACCCGACCGCCGCCGCCTTCGACCCTGTCGATGGGGACGTCTATGTCGCGCGGACCGGGGGGACGGTCGATGTCCTCAACCTATCGAGCGCCTCGGTCGTGGCGAGCGGGTCCGTCGGCACCCGGCCCTCGTACCTTGCCTTCGACCCCAGCCCCGGCCTCGTGGTCCTGGCCGACAGCGGCGCGGGGACCCTGCGCCTCCTGAACGGGAGCGCCCCGGCCGCCGTCGCCGTCGGCGTCCTCTCCGTCCCCGCGGGGCCGGACCCGGAGGGGCTCACCGTGGACCCCGCCGGCCATCAACTCGTGGTCTCGGACTATGGCTCGGCAACGCTCGACGCCTTCTCGGCCGTTCCCGAGGTCGGGTCGCTCACCGCGCACGTCACCATCCCGACCGTCGGTGAGGAGCCGACGGTCACGCCGAACGACGACGTCGGGCGACCGGTCCTGTTCGACGCGCTGGCCGGGGGTGGCGTCGGACCGCTCCGCTTCGCTTACGTCGGGCTCCCGACGGGATGCCGGACCGGAAATACCTCGCATCTCTTCTGCCAGCCGACGGGAGCCGGGGCGTTCTCCCCGAACGTGACGGTGACCGATGCCGCGACGCGGACCGCGTCCGCCGGGACCTCGCTGCTCGTTCTACCCGCGCCGAACGTCGCCGCCACGGCGTCGCCGGACCCGGTCGATGGGGCCGGCGCGACGGTGACGGTCACGGCGAGGATCCAAGGAGGGCTCGGACCCTACAGGTACGCCGTGGGCTTCGGCGACGGAAGTTCCCCTGTCGACGGGACGGCGACGACGAGCGCGCTCGCGGAGGGGCACCGGTACGGGTCACCGGGGACCTACTCGGCCACGGTCTCCGTGACCGACGCCTTCGGGTCCACGAACGCGACGACGGTGACGGTAGAGATCGGCGCCCCGCTTTCTGGGAACGCCTCGGTCGTTCCCCCAACTCCCGGCGGGCCGGCCGACACCGTCACGTTCGCGGCCCAGGTCTCCGGAGGGGTCGGGCCGTACACGTTCTCTTGGGTATTCGCCGGCGGAGTGCGCGTCACCGGCCCGAGCACGAGGGAGAATCGAACCACGGTCGTCGAGACCTTCCCCCACTCGGGCCCCGAGGTCGTCGGGGTGTGGCTGAACGACAGCGCGAACGGGAGCCTGAGGCTGTACGACAACGTGACGGTGCCGCCTCCTCCGAGTCGACCGGTCTCGCCCGATCTCTTCTGGCTCGAGGTCCTGCCGGCGCTGGCCGCAGCGGTGGCGGTCGGGGCCTTCCTCGGCTGGCGGGCCTATCGTCACCGGAAGAGCCGCGAACCGCCCACGCCCTAGTCCGCTACGGTGGGTTCGGCCCGGCCCGCTGCAGCGCGGAGCGGACCCGGTCGAGTCCGTCGTTGGCGAGGAACTCGGCCCGTTCCCGGGTCTTCGCTTCGGCGAACACGCGGATCAACGGCTCGGTTCCGGACGGGCGGAGCAACATCCAGCCGTCGTCCCGGAAAACCTTCAGCCCATCCAGGGTCAGGACCCGGCTCCCGTCCGACGCGACGTCGGCGGCGACGAGCTCGAGCACCCGGTCGCGCCGGTCGACCGGACAATGGACTTTCTCCTTCACCAGGAAGTACTTCGGCAGGGTCGCGAGGGCGACGTGCAAAAGTTCGCCCGACGTCGCGAGGTAATCGAGCACCGCGGCGGCCGTCATCGCGCCGTCGCGGGCCAGTTGGAATCCCGGGAAGATCAGCCCGCCGTTCTCCTCGCCCCCGAAGACGGCGTGCCGGCGGAGCATCTCGCGCGTGACGACGGGGGAGCCCACTCGGGTGTAGACGACCTCGCCGCCCAGCGGTCGAACGACGTCCTCGACGCTCTGCGACGCGGAAACGGGAGTGACCACGGTGCCGCCCCCGGCCCTTCGGACGAACTCGCGGGCAAGGAGCGTCAGGGTCTGCTCGCCCGGAACGTAGCGGCCGCTCGCGTCGACGAACACGGCGCGGTCCGCGTCCCCGTCGTGCGCGATCCCGAGGTCCGCGCCCAGCGCGGGCACGGTTCGCTCCAGGTCGACGAGGTTGGCCTCGGTCGGCTCGGAGAGATGGCCGGGGAACGTCCCATCCACGTGCCCGTTCAACGTGATGACGCGGCAGCCCAGTCGTCGAAGCAACGTCGGGCTCGTGGGCACGGAGGCGCCGTTGCCGCAGTCGAGCACGACGGTGAACTTGCGTCGGGCGATCGAGGCCACGTCCACCTGTGCGACAATCCCGTCGACGTATCGCTCGGCGCCGTGCGCGTCCGAGCGGATCTCACCGATTCGGTCGAACGGGACCGAACGGCCCTCGCCGGCGGCCACCGAGGCCTCGATCCGCTCTTCGACGTCCCGAGGCACCTCGAGCCCGTCCCCGGCGATGCACTTGATCCCGTTGAACTCCGGGGGGTTGTGGGAGGCGGTGAGAATGATGCCGAGTTGGGCATCGAGTCGGGTGACATTGTACTGAACCGCCGGCGTCGGCAGGAGGCCGACCTCGATGACCCGGTGCCCTCCCATCGCGAGGGTCGCGCTCATCAGGCGTCCCATCGCGGGGCTTGAGGTTCGACCGTCCCATCCGACCACAACGGGTCGACCGGGCTCAATCGACTTCGCGATCCCCCCGGCCACCGCCGTGACGAACGGGGCGGTCAACCGCTCGCCGACGACCTCCCGGATCCCGTTGGTGCCGAAGAGACGCACGACCTCGCAAGGGCCGGCCGGAGTTCTTAACCTCGCAGGGGGCGTCGAACGTCGTGGCACCGGACGACGTCGGCTCGGACTCCGGAACGCCCCGTTGGTTGGCCGACGCGATGCTCGGAAAGCTCGCCCGGTACCTCCGGTTCCTGGGTCACGACACCGCGTACGTCCGGGACCTGCCGGAACGTGAGCTCGCGACCCTCGCGCGAAGCGAAGGACGGACCCTTCTCACCCGAGACCGTTCGCTCGCCGGACGCGCCCCGAGCTCGCTCTTGCTTCACGAGTCCGACCTCCCGGGTCAGCTCCGGGAAGTTGCTCGTGCCTTTCCCCACGTGCCCTTCGAGGTGAAGTTCGATCGTTGCCCCGACTGCAACATCCCCCTTCGTCCCTGGGCGAAACCGACGAAGGATTCAGATTGGCCGACGGAGATTCCGAGACCGCTCATCGATTCCGGGGTTCCCGTACACGAATGCCCCTCGTGCGCCCGACGATACTGGGAGGGTTCCCATGCCGCCCGCATCCGCGAAGTCGTCGCGGCGGCGATCGGCGGAGACGGACTCCGATGATCGAGGCGTGGGTCGAGCTGAGCCGGGAGAATCTCCCGCTGGCGCACCTTGAACTCGCCGCTATCCTGGAGACGCTCGGAGGCGAGCTTCGGGGGACCCGGCTCGATGTCGCCACACCCCTGGTCGCGGTTCCGACTCCATCCGAGGCCCGGCTCCTCGCGGGCCGGATCGCGCT
>JAKIVT010000189.1 GCA_022750415.1 Thermoplasmata archaeon | reverse complement strand
TTTCGATGGCCCGACGGACCGCGGGGGAGCGTTTCGAGGGCGGAAGGGTCGCCAACGCGCTCAATCCTTCCCAGCCGTCCAGAGTGCCGCGCCCGAACGCTTCCCGCCGCCAACAGTGCCAGCCGCCATCGGGGAACTGGTTGCGGACGATCCAGTTGACCGCGGCGCGGACGCGGGGGTCCTCGCCGTAGCCGGCGAGAAGGAGGGTCCGGGTGAGGTTTCCGACGACGCACAATTCGCTCGGCTCGTTCGGGTCGGGGGCGTTGTCGAACCCGCCATCGGCCCGGGCAAACTGATCGAGGAACAGTTGGCACGCGGTCGCCATCCGCGGGTCGTCGCGCGTGACGCCGAGCAGGGCTAGGACTTGGACGTTCCAGATCGTGGCCCGATACTTGGGCATGTACAGTTGGTCGGCCGACTCCCAGTGCCCGCCGGGGTGTTGCTTTGCGAACAACTGCACGGCCCAACCTTTTGTGGGAATCTGCCGCTTCGCCGCGATGACGTCCGGATCGCGTTCCGGTCGGTCGAGCAGGTCGACGAGGGTTCGGTACCGGACGGACGGTTGGCTCGGGTCGAGGAGCCAGCGAGTCGTCGACGCCTTGGTTGCCGGCGTCTCGCGACGAGAGTCGAGGGCCGGAATCGAGTTTGGACCGGAACGCGTACGCGCCACGCCCCGCGATTCGTCAATCCTCATATACCGTGCGCGACTCCCGCGCCGCGTAGCGGGGTGGGGTAGTCAGGAAAGCCGCCGGGGCGTCCCCCCGACGGTCCTGAAATCCCGGCGGGCTCATAACCCGTAGATCCATGGTTCAAATCCATGCCCCGCTATTCCCACGCCGGGGCGTTCTGAGGGGATGTCGGTGCGACGGAGCAGTGTCTCCACCGACCCCACGGTCGCCTGCATGATCCGAGAAGGCGGACGCGAGTACTGCATCGACCCGGCCGGCGGCGTCGCCGACGCGATCGGGAAGAAATGGACCCTGCCGCTGATCGGGGTCCTCGGCAATCGTCCTCAGAACCGGTTCCACGAGCTCGCGGAAGCGCTCGACGGAGTCGGAGCGAAGGCGTTGACCGCGCGACTGCGCGAGCTCGAACAACTCGGGCTGGTTCGACGCGAGGTCCATCCCGAGAGCGTGCGATGGGTCGATTACCGACTGACCGACCGGGGTCTCGCCCTCCGGCGGGCGCTCGTGCCGTTGTTGGAGTGGGCCTCGATCGACGGCGCGGCCCCGGCCCAACCGGTCCTTAGGAGTCGCTAGCGGACTTCGCCTTCGTCGACCGCTTCCTCGGTGCCTTCGGCTTCGAGGAACCTCGCTCCTCGGACGAGGCCGGAGCTTCGTCCGCGGGGGCGCCGGACTCCGAGCCGTTGCCCGGTGCCGCCGGCATCGGAGGGGCGGGGTCCGTCTCGCGCGCGGCCTCGGTTTCCCCCGAGACGGCCGGCGCGGCGGCGAGAGGAGCGTACGGGGGAGGAGCGAGGGCGTACGGCGCCGACGGCGGGGGGGCCGGGGGCGGCGGCGGTGGAGACGGAGGTGGCGCCGGGTGCGCATGGGTGGCGGAGGCCGGCTTCGCCGGCGCCGCCTTCGGGGTGATGGGAACGAATTCGCCGGGTCGCCAGGTGTGGGGTTGGTGGAGGATCGAGAGATCCCGCAAGAACAGGTCCGCGTGGCCGCAGGTCCGACAGATCCGAGTCCCGAGCGGGACTTCCCCGCGGGAGCGGAGGGAGAGGGTGCCTCCGCCGGTCATCCCGGTCTTGAGCTCATTCGCCCAGACGAACTCGTTGGCGCCGCAGTTGCTGCACGTCGGGGGCACGAATGCGCCTCAGGCTCACGATGGGAGGGCTCCGGGCTTAAGGGTTCCGTCACGATTTTTCCACCCCGCAGTGGCCCCAAACCCCCTTGTATACGGTCCTCGTGGCTCCTCCGATGGGGCTCCCGCCGTTCGCGCGGATCACCGTGGCTATCGACGGATCGAAGATGGGCGACCTCGCCCTGGACCTCGCGATCGACCTCGCGCGACGGTACCAAAGCGACCTCTCCATCCTCGCGGTCGCCCCGCTGCAGCCGGTCTTCGTGTCCTCCGCCGAGCCGTGGGTCCCGACCGAGGTTCCCGAGGCCGAGACCAACTACTACCGGAGCATCGTCGACAAGGCGGTCAAGCGCGCGCAGACCGCCGGGGTCGGGGCCGTGACCGGGACCTGCATGGAGGGGGTGGTCGTCGACGAGATCATCGCCTGGGTGGAGAAGAACCCCACCGACCTCCTCGTGCTCGGCTCGCGCGGTCTCTCGACGGCGAAGCGGCTTCTGCTCGGCAGCGTCTCGGACGCGGTCAGTCACCACGTGACCTGTCCGGTC
>JAKIVT010000188.1 GCA_022750415.1 Thermoplasmata archaeon | reverse complement strand
TCGAGCGCGAGGAGGACCGCCTGTTCCGCATCCATGTGCGGCTTGTGCTTCTGCTCGAAGAGCTCCATGACAGGGCCCTTGTTGCCCCCCGTCGACGTCGCTTTGAAACTGGTGAGGGAGCCGGAGGGCTCGGTCTCGTAGAGGTGGACCCCGGTGTCGTCCCATCCCCCGACAAGGAGCGCGGTCCCGAACGGGCGGACCCCGCCGAACTGGGTGTACTGCTGCTTGTAGTCGCAGATCCTCCGGACGAGCAATTCCACCGAGATCGGCTCGGAGTACGTCACCCGGTTGATCTGGGAGGCGAGGCGGGCATAATCGACCAGGACCCGGGCGTCGGCCACGAGGCCGGCGGTGGCACAGGCAATCTGCTCGTCAATGAGATGAATCTTCTCGAGGCTCGCGGGTT
Organism: Thermoplasmata archaeon; assembly: GCA_022750415.1. Taxonomy (GTDB): domain Archaea; phylum Thermoplasmatota; class Thermoplasmata; order Lutacidiplasmatales; family UBA184; genus Lutacidiplasma. The sequence continues at coordinate 1,971 of JAKIVT010000188.1, read as the reverse complement.
CCGCGAGCTTCGGGTTCGGAATCCGCCGGTCCGCCACGAGAACCACGCCGTCCTCGTAGCACACGCCCGCCGTCGTCGCGCCCCGTCGGACCGCTTCCCGCGCGTACTCGACCTGGAACAGTCGGCCGTCCGGGGAAAAGACCGTGATGGCGCGGTCGTACGCCATCTGGCCGGGCTGCATCTCCATCGAAACTTCCCCCGAGGCGGGCGCCCCACGGATGCCCGGGTTATAACGGGGCGCGGTGCGATTACGTCGAGGTAGGCGTCGGTCTGCGCCCGGCCGATCCGGGAACCGTAAAGTGGCGAGGCGCGAGAGGTCCGGTCCGATGGCCGAGCCGGAGGACCCGACGGGTGGTCACGTCAAGGCGCACCGTCTCGAAACGGCGGCGAGTGTCTACCTGCGGAGCGCCGCGGAGCAGTCGATCGACTGGTATCCGTGGGGCACCGAGCCGTTCGAGCTCGCGAAGCGACTCGGCCGGCCGGTCCTGATCGACATCGGCGCCGTCTGGTGCCACTGGTGCCACGTGATGGACGAGGGGACGTACTCCGACCCCGAGGTCGCGAAGCTCCTCGCCGACGGGTTCGTCGCCGTCAAGGTCGACCGGGACGAGAACCCCGAGGTCGACCGACGGTTCCAGCGACAGGTCAACGCGCTCAGCGGAGAAGGCGGCTGGCCCCTCACCGCGTTCGCGACGCCGGAGGGCGAGGTGTTCCTCGGCGGGACCTACTTCCCGCCGGAGGACGGGATGGGCCGCCCCGGTTTCCGGCGGGTACTCCGCGAGGTCGCCCGGTTGTACCGAGAGGAACCCGAACGGGTGCGCCAGAATGCTTCGGCGATCCGCGGTGCGATGGACCGCATGTCCGAGGGCCGCACGGCCCGCCCGACGTCGACCGCCGCGTTCGTCGAGCGGATCCGGGCCGCGATGAACGAGAGCTACGACCCCGTCCACGGAGGGTTCGGGCACGCCCCGAAGTTCCCCCATGCCGCCGGCGTGGAGTTCCTCCTCCTCGATGCCTACACCGTCCCCGACCCCCGCTCGGGGGCCAGGGCCCTCGAAACCCTCCATCGGATGGTCGAGGGAGGCGTCTTCGACCAGGTCGGCGGCGGCTTCCACCGGTACTCGGTCGACGAGGGCTGGCACATCCCCCATTTCGAGAAGATGGGGGCCGACAACGGGGAGCTCCTCGGGGCTCTGGTCGAGGCCGACCGGTACGAGGCGCGACCCCGGTTTTCCGAGGCGATTCGTTCCTCGGTCGCGTGGGCGTCGACCGTGCTCGCCGACCCCGCGGGCGGGTTCGGCGCGAGTCAGGACGCCGACAATGCGCCGGGCGACGACGGGGGCTACTTCACCTGGAGCAAGGTCGAGTTGAAGGCGGCCCTCCCTCCCGATGACCTGCGGCTCGTGAGTCGCGCGTTCGGCATCGGCACCGACGGGCGAATGCCGCACGACCCCGACCGGAACGTGTTGTTCCGCTCGATGACCGACGCCGAGATCGCGGCGGACATCAAGTCGACGGAGACCGCCGTTCGCAAAGCTCTCGACGGAGCACTCCGAGCGCTCGCCGAGGCGAGAGGCCGCCGCGCCCCGCCGCTCGTCGACCGAACCCCGTACGCCGACATCAACGGCCTGTTCCTCCGAGCGTTCGCGCGCGCCGCCCGACACTTGGGCGAGCCCTCCTGGCTATCGACTGCCCGCCGGGCCGCCGACCGATTCCTCCGCGAGGGATACGCGAGCGACGTCGGTGTCACGCACCGCCTTGGCGGCACGAAGGGTTCCGGCCACGGCCTTCTCGCCGACCAGACGCTTATGGCCCTCGGCCTCGTCGAACTGGCGGGCGCTGCCCTCGAGCCGAAGTACGTCGAGGCCGCCCGGGCGCTCCTCGACCTGGTCGACCGGGAATTCTCGACCGATCTGGGACTCTACCGGGACGTGGCCCCGCGGCTCTACGACGGCCCGAATATCGGGGGGG
>JAKIVT010000187.1 GCA_022750415.1 Thermoplasmata archaeon | reverse complement strand
CCGACGACACGTTGCAACGGTTGCGGACCGACGTCGTCGGCTGCCGTCAGTGCCCCCGCCTGGTCGCGTACCGAGAGCGGGTCGCCAAGGAGCGGAAGCGGGAGTTTCGGGCGGAGGAGTACTGGGGTCGCCCCGTTCCCGGGTTCGGGGACCCCGCGGCCCGTCTCGTCGCCGTCGGCCTCGCCCCGGCGGCCCACGGCTCGAACCGGACCGGGCGGGTCTTCACCGGCGACCGCTCGGCCGCGTTCCTGGTCCGGGCCCTGTACGACGCCGGGTTTGCGAGTCAGCCGACGTCGACCCACCGGGGCGACGGCCTCTCGTACCGGGACCTCTACCTCACGGCGGCGGTTCGATGCGTTCCCCCGGACAACCGTCCCCGCCCCGAGGAGCGCGAGGCGTGCCGGCCGTTCCTCGACCGAGAGATGCAGCTGTTGTCCAACGCGCGGGCATACCTGGCTCTCGGCGGGTTTGCCTGGGAGGCGACCCTCGATGCCGCCGCCGCGCACTTCGGGGTCCCTCGGCCGACGACGGCGTTCGCCCACGGCGCCGCCGCTCCGCTCGGCCCTGGGCGGCCGATCCTCTGGGCGTCGTTCCATCCGAGCCCACAGAACACGAACACCGGCAAGCTCACGCAACCGATGCTCGTGGACCTGCTGCGCCGGATCCGGTCGTCGTGGGACGACGGCCGTTCGTCCTCTCGCCAACGTTAACCCGCCCCACCCCTCGGCCGCGCGCATGGGGGAGTTCGAGCTCCTCGCCCGGGACGGGCTCGCGCGGATCGGTCGGTTCCCGACTCCGCACGGCCCCATCGAAACCCCTGCCCTACTCCCGGTCGTCCACCCGGACCTTGCGCGCCAACCCGTCACCCCGAAGGAACTGCGGCGCCGCTTCGGACTCGGGGCGGTCATCACCTCGTCGTACATCATCTGGCGAACGCCGCCGCTGCGGGAGATCGCGGAAGAGCGCGGAGTCCATGGGCTTCTCGACTTCGACGGGCCGGTCATGACCGACTCCGGCGCGTTCCAGCAGCACGCGTACGGCCACGTCGAGGTCACCGACTCCCAGATCCTCCATTTCCAGGGCCGAATCGGGACCGACATCGCGACCGTCCTCGACGTGTTCGGCGAGCCCGACGAGCCCCGCGAGGTGACGCAGCGAGGGGTCGCGGAGACGACGGAGCGAGCCCTTCGGGCCCGGGCCGACCGGGCGGGCCTCCTCGCGGTCCCGGTGCAGGGGGGGCTCGACCCGGAGCTTCGGCGGGAGTCGGCCGCGGCCGCCTCCCAAACCGGCGATGTCCTCGCCGTCGGGGGCGTCGTACCCCTCATGGAGCGGTACCGGTTCGCGGACCTCGCCCGGGTGCTCATCGCCGCCCGTCCGGGTCTCGCGCCCGAGGGCGTCGTGCACCTGTTCGGCACCGGCCATCCGATGACCTTCGCGTTCGCCGCCTTGTTCGGCGTGGACCTGTTCGACTCTTCGGCCTACCTCAAGTTCGCCCGCCGGGGGACGCTCATGTTCCCCGAGGGGAGCGTGGCGATCGACTCGTTGCAAGAGCCGGTCTGCCGCTGCGTCCTCTGCAGCGACATCCCGCTGACCGAGGTCGCCCGACGGCCCGGAGCCGAGCGGGAGCGTAGGATCGCCGAACACAACCTCCTCGTCTGCGCCGAAGAGGTGGCTCGGATCCGGCAGGCGATCCGGGACGGGACGCTCTGGGAACTCGCCGAGCGACGGTCGACCGGCCATCCCGCGCTCGCCGCCGGGCTGCGCGCCGCGATCCGGGGCACCCGGGTGTTCTTGCCGACGGAACCCGAGAGCCGGCGCAGTTTGCGCTCCACGGTGGCGACGACCGGACTCCGGCCTTCGGTCATCCGGTTCCTCGCGCGGCTCGACGGGTTCAAGCAGGGCCGGGGACCCTACCGCCTGCTGCCCTTCGTCCCGCTGACCACCGTGGCGCTCCGGACCCTTCCCGCGCAAACGAAGGACGGCGAGAATCTCGCTTGGGAAGTCCTGCGGCCCGTGGGCCCGGTCCCCCTCGAGCTCGCCGACGTTTACCCGGCCGGCAGCTACCTCGCGCCCGAGGAGTTCGACACTCGGCCCAAGTCGGAGGGAGTCGCCGAGGCTCTGGTCGGCCTCGACGTCGACCGCGAGAAGGATTGGTCGGGGGAGTGGACCCGACGCCAGGTCGATGCGCTGATTACCTGGCGATACGGCCTGACGGCCGCCGCCGCACTTCTCCCGCTTGGGCTCCTGGGTCGACGGTCTCCGAAGACCGGCCGCCTCCGAAGAGTGGAACGCGACGGGACGATCCTGTTCCACGTTGGGACCGACGGACTCGTGCGACCCACGTGGCGCGGCGCCCAACTCCTGCACACGACGCTGCCGTCGCCGGAAAGCCGAGTCGTCGTCGGCCGCGATGCGGTCCCGTTCGTGCGGGAGGGTCGAAGCCTGTTCTCCCGGTTCGTCGTTGGGGGGGACCTCACGCTCGTTCCTGGCGCGAGCGCGCTCCTCGTCGAT
>JAKIVT010000186.1 GCA_022750415.1 Thermoplasmata archaeon | reverse complement strand
CCGCCCGCCGCCAAGATCGCGCTCCCCTGTGGGGAGAGGAGGAGGTGGATGAACGCCGCACCGAGCGCGGGGTTCGGCGCGTTCAACGGCACGGTGACGGCGAAGAGGACCGGTGCCGCGTGCACCGTGGTGAACCCGCCGCTCGACGCGACGATCGTCGAGGTCACCTGCGCGTAGTCGGAGAGCGCCGTGCTGTTGTTCGCTTCCAGCCCGACGATCGGGTCAAAGGAGACGAACGAGAGGTGGTTCGCCACCGCGTAGGAGCGGTACGTGATCAACGCCGAAACGACCCCCTTCCCAATCAGGGTCGCGGCCTGCGACTCCTTCTCGACGAACGTCGTCCCCGGGGCAGGGACCGCCGGCGCCCCTTGGGACCCGCCGTAGAACGTGCTGGAGAACTTGGTGGCACTCCCGTTGTGGAGAAGCCCCTGGAGCTCGAGGCTGAAGATCTCGTTGTAGCCGTTCGGGTCGGTGGAGGCGTTCCACACCGCGAACGGCGCGTTGCCATGGGTCGTCACGTCGGTCACGAGCTTGTCGGCCCAGTTCGAGGAATTGATCCCGTTGAAGGCGGCGACGGACGGGTTGAACACGAGCACCTCGGGCGTCGAGCCGAATACGACCTCGTACCCCGCGTACTTCGGTTCGACGAGCTGGGGGAGGAGGCGGAAGTCGGCGACCGCCGCCACGTCGGCCTTCGCGCTCAGCGAGGTGAGGGCGGTCGTGACGTCGAGCGACCCCTCGTAGGTCTGCGCGGCCGACGGCGCGGAAATCCCCGGCGTCTCGTTCACCAAGAGGCTCGCCAGCGACGGGAAGAAACTCGTGAGGGTCCCCGCCCCGAGCACGCTGAGGGTGGAGTTCGCCACCGCTTGCGGGGAGGAGGGGTTCGAGGGGGCGGTCTTGTACTCGTACCCGGCGACGAATCCGAGCCCACCGGCACCGGCCGCGACCAGAACGACGACGACCGCGAGGACGACTTTGGAAGCCATCGATGTGTCGAAAATCAACAACGGTTAAGGGTTGCGGACGGGCCGCCGCCGACGGTAGCCCTCCGCAGTTCCGGTGACCCGACAGCGGGTGGTTAGGTGCGTCGGAACGGCCCAGAATCCCGCCGTTCGGGTCGTCCGCTCGGTGGTCGGGCTTCAGGGGTGGGGTGGGGGCGTGGAGCTGCCCGGTGCCACCGCTTCGATGAGTTCGCGGACCGCGAACGGGCGGCCGATCACCGCGTTCGCCCCCACCGAGCGTCCGGCCTCCCGCATGGGCGGCCCTCCGCCCGGAGTAAGGAGGACGAACCGGCTCAGGGGCCTGGACTTCCGAGCCACGCGAATCGCCTCGAGGCGTCCGGGCTCCTCCAGGTCGAAGTCGACGATGACGACCGGGGGCTCGGTCTCGGGCGGGATCGCATCGAGAACGTCGAACGAGGACCCCTCGGCCACGACGACGTGATGGTGCAGCCGCAAGAGGCCCTTGATCAGGAGGCGAACCTCCCGGCTCGCCCCGACTACAGCGACGTTGGCCATGACCCAGCGGAGCTCCAACGCTCCGATGCCCCCAAACCCCTCCCCACCCGGTGGGGACTCGCGACGGCGTAAGCCGTCCCGGCAGATGTGGACGCGGACCGGCCGCCTTCGCTCCTTGGGAGGGAATGAGCCCAACTTCTCCTAGTCAATCCCATCGGTCGAGTCGCACGGACCGGGGCTACCGAGACGGCCCCCCTCGGGGACCCAAATCGCGCATCGTTCACCGCTCAGGGCACTCCGAAACTATATAGGCGGTGGATGAGTTACGGTTTCTGGCCTCGGGCATCGGTAGCGTAGGGCGAGCGGCTCCGTCCAAAGGGCTCGACCGAACTTCCGGTGCCTTCCCTCTTCGCCCCACCCTGCCGGTCGAACGATAGGATATTTGTACCGCGCGCCGGCCGGAGAACGATGCAGTTCCCGTTCGGCAGCCGTTCGCACGATCTCGGTCAACTTCGGGCCACCCTCCCCCACCTGGGCACCTCGGCGAGCGTCGCGGGCCTCGCCGCCGCGCTCTCCTGGAACGAGCGCCGCGTCGAACGAACGGTCAGGGAGTGGGAGCGCGTCGAGCCGATGCGCGTCGCCTTCGACCCTCTGACGAGGACCGTCCGATTGCTCGGGGTTCCGACTCCGCCCCCACCCACCGTTCCCGTCGCGGCCCCGGTCCCGGAACGGGCCGAACCATCCCCGACGAGGACCCCCCGCGCCTGGGGAGTCTCGGCGGCCAACTGCCGCTCCTGCGGCACCCCCATGGAGCCGACGGGAACCGGTTCCGGGCTGTTCTGCCCGGGATGCGGCCGCCTCGCGGCCGGTCACGGGACCGGAGCTCCCCCTCCCCTTCCCGTGTCCGCGGCTCCGACGACGCCGACGTCGATCGCCCCGCGAGTCGAGACCCGGACGGGCCATGCGGTGTCCGACCGGAAGGCCCAGGAGATGTTCGCGGCCTGGGCGACCTCCCGGCCCATTCCGTGCCCGCGGTGCCGGACGGCGCTGCGACACGATGGGGT
>JAKIVT010000185.1 GCA_022750415.1 Thermoplasmata archaeon | reverse complement strand
TCCGGGGCCGGAATCGGGAAGTCGAGCCGGAGCACCGCTGTCCCGTCGGTCAGCTCCATGGCCCGGTGGCCCGGCGCGCTGGCGGTGGACGGGGAGAGCCGAAGGGCGCCGCCGGACGGCCCTTCCGAGGTGAGGAGCGCCGGAACCGGGAACCGCAGAGGCCCGACCGTCGCGACCCCCTCGAGGGCGAGTCCGTCGGCCCGCTCGACGTTCCGCAGCGCCAGTCCTCCGAGGCGGCGACTGCCGGACGGGGATGGCGCTTGCGGCCTAGGCGGCGTCCCCGGGCTTTCCGGACCGCCGGGTCTTGCGGGGAGATGGGGCGGGTCCCGGGAAGAAGGATTCCCACTGCGCGACGAGGGCCTCCCGCCGCTCGGCCCCCGCCTCGGACCGGCCCCGTTTCCCGAGGAGTGGGTCATGGGTGTCGCGGACCTGCCGCAGGAATTCGCCGGGGTTTTCGCTCGCCTTCTCAAATCCGTAGAGGATCAGCTGTCGAAGGAAGCTCGACCGCCCTCGCCAGCCAATCCGCCGGCGGACGATCGGATTCAGGTGGCGCTTCGCCATGCGCCAGACATCGTTCGTGGTCCGGTAGTCGCGGGCCGAGAGTCCGATCATCACCTGCGGCATGAGTACCTCGAGGCGGGATTCCGTTCCCCCGTTTATTCTCCACCCCCTTTGGAGGTCCGAACGTTCACCGGCCGGGTCCTTTCGGGCCGAAACGGCGCGATTCGTGGCCGAATTCTAGAGGAACGTGGTCGGAAGGTACAGCGCGAGGACCACCGCGACCAGGAAGATCGCCCCGAGGGCCATGTGAAGTCGGAACGGCCGGGCGGTCTGGCCCGGGTCGCGAGCGACCCAGAGGTCGAGCGTCGCCGTGACCACGGCCATGACGGCCACTCCGGCGAAGAACCACAGAGACAGGCTCGCGAGCACGCCGAAGAGGACCAAGAAGCCGAGGGCGACGGCGTGCAGGGCGGGAATCAGGGCCACGGAACGGGGCACCCCAATTCGCACCGGAATCGACGCGAGGTGGGCGGCGCGATCCGATTCGACATCGCCGAGGGAGTGCACGGTCTCGAACGCCGTTCCCCAGCAAACAAGGGCCGCAACGGCGGCGAGGGCCACGCTCGGGAGGTCCCCCCGAACGGCGATGTAGGTGGCGGCGGGCAGAATCCCCTCCACCACCCCGAGGAACACGGTCGTGAGGGCAGTGAACCGTTTCGTGTAGCTGTAGCCGAAGACCGCGAGCAAGGCGACAGGAGCGAGAACGAAGGCGAGCGGGTTGAGCAGGTAGGCGGCCACGAGAAGCGCCGCGGAGCTGACGACGACGACGAGCACGGCGAACCGGGTGGAGTAGCGTCCGGTGACGAGGGCGCGGCCCCGGGTCCTCGGATTCTGGCGGTCGTACTCCCGGTCCACGATCCGGTTGAATGCGTGCCCCGCGTTCCGGGCCGAGACGAACGCGACCACGATCCAGAGGATCGTCCACGGGCTCGGTCGTCCGGAGGAGGCCGTCAGCAGGAAGGCGAGGGCGAAGGGGAGGTTCAGCCCGAGGTTTTGGATCTCGAGGAATCGACCGAACTCGGCGGCCGGGCCCCACGGCGGGTCGGTCACGGCCGGGTCGGCCGAGACCACAGGCGGGCGATCACCGGGTCCGACCGGGCGAGCGCATCGACCCGAGCGACCACGGCCGGGTCCATCTGGATCTCCTCGGGCCACCCACGATGATACCCATCGGCCGGTCCCTTCTTCGTGGCATCAATCCCGAGCTTTCCTCCGACGTTGGGTTCCCGGTTTGAGATCGAAAGCTGGTCCACGGGACCTCGGGACAGCTCCAGGTCCCGCTCCGGGTCGGCCTGGAGGCCCACGCGGTAGAGCACCTCCCCCATGTCGTGGACGTCGACGTCGGCGTCGACGACAACGAGGTACCGGGTGAACATCAGCTGCCCGAGCCCCCAGAGCGCGTGCATCACCTTGCGGGGATGTTCGGGGTACGACTTGCGGATCGAAATGATCCCCACATTGATGAACAGTCCCTCGACGGGGAGGTTCATGTCGACGATTTCGGGGAGAACCAAGCGGACTACGGGGAGGAACAATCGCTCCACCGCCTTGCCGAGGACCGCGTCCTCGGTGGGAGGTTTCCCCGTCACCGTGGACAGGTACACCGGGCTCTCCCGGTGCGTCATGTGGGTGACGTGGAACACCGGGAACTCCTCGGGGACGGAGTAGTACCCCGTGTGGTCCCCGAAGGGTCCTTCGACCACCCGCTCCTTCGGGTCGACGTACCCCTCGAGCACAATCTCCGCATGAGCGGGGACTTCCAGGTCGACCGTCTTCGCCCGGACGAGCTCCAGCGGCTCGGCGCGAACGAAGCTCGCGAACATCCAGTTCGAGAGTCCTTCCGGGACGGGGGCGAGCCCGCTCAGGACGGTCGCGGGGTCGACCCCGATGACGGCCGCGACGGGCATCCTCTCCCCGCGCGCCGCCCACTTGCGGTAGTTGGACGCGCCGACCCGATGGAGCTGCGCGTGAAACCCGAGG
>JAKIVT010000184.1 GCA_022750415.1 Thermoplasmata archaeon | reverse complement strand
GTTCGGGCCGTGTCCGCCCCCGACCGTCATCCGGAATCCCACCGCGAGCGGCGCCGGGCCCTTGGCGACCGTGGTCGAGAACGTCCCGAACATCGCCGGAAACAGCGTGAGATTCGTCGAGACGCTCGCCTCCTCGTTGACTGAGTCATTCACGTACGCCGTCACGGAGTGGACACCGGCCGACCGGAAGATCCCGCACCCGCAGAGTGCGACGTACGAGTCGTTGCTCGCGTATTGGACGGTGTACGGCGCGGTCCCGCCGACCATCGTGGGCGCGAAGTGGAAGTCGCCCGGCAGGTCGAGGGCCGCCGGACCGGGAGCGAATGTTTCGCCAATCGCGGTCGCATTGGGGCAGTACCCCGACGCGGCGCCCCCGACGAGCTCCAGCACTCGGTTCGAGCCGGCTCCGTTCTGCGGAATCCCGGAATCGTGCACGGTGACGACGGCGCACGCCGGACCCGCTTCGCCGTACGAGTGGACGACGCTCGGATTCGTCCCGTTGGGGACGTACGTCCCGTCGCCGAACGTCCAATTGTACGTGTACGGGGCCGTTCCTCCGCTCACGTTGGCCCGGAAGGTCACGGCCTGGCCGACGACAGGCGTCGGCCGGTTCGCCGACAACGTCACGTTCATGGCGCGGCCGCCGCCGACGACCACGACGACCGGGGTGGAGACCGACGTGTTCCCGGTCGCGTCGAACACGACCGCGAATGCATCGTACACGCCGGACCGGATGTACGTGTGGTTGGCCAATCCGCTCGGTACGAGGCTCGTGTTGAAGTCGCCGTAGTCCACCTCGGTGAATGCGTAGGGCAAGGCCCCTCCGCTCGCCACGACTTGGAACGCGACCGTCAACGGGGTCGCGCCGAACCGGGGACTCGCAAGCAACGCGACATCGATGCCGGCCCGGGAGGGAATCGTCCCCGCGAGCAACGAGGACAGCACCCCGACGTTGGGGGACCCGAGGCCGGTCACGGCGTCCCACCCGACTCCCGCCTTGTACCCGTTCGACCCCGTCGTCACGTCGTGGAACGCCTTCGCACCGGAACTCCCGGCGGCGATCGCGTACAACGAGGGGTCGATGAATCCGAGCGGGGCGCCGCCGAACGTGTCGAGGTCCGTCACGATCCCCGCCCACAACGGGCACGAAACGCTCGTTCCGGACGCGGGAAGGGCGAATCCTCCGATCACGATCTCCACGCCCGTTCCCCCGTCGATGGAAATGTCCGGGATCGCACGGGTCGTGCCGTTCGGCGACAACCCCGTCGCGTGTTGCCAGTACGGCCGGGGAAATGGGGAGTACCCGCCCCCGCTCCCGCCTTGGTTCTGGCAGCCCGGCGAACTCGCTCCGGAGTCGTTGCCGCTCCAGCCGCTCTCCCGGCTGTAGCCGTTCGAGGCGTTGATCGTAAGGTCGGTCGCCCCGACCCCGACCGTGAAGGCGTCGCTGGCCGGATAGTCGGTCGAGACGCCGCTGGTCCCTCCCGCCGCCCCACAGTCCCCCGTGGCCGCGAGGACGGTGATCCCCTCGAGCGCGGCGTCCTCGAGGACGGGGTGCAGCAGCGCGTACGACCCGTCCGTTGTCGCGTTGCAGGCGGAGGCGCACGCGCCGGCGTACACGTTGTACACGCCCACGTCCGGCTCGCCCCAACTGAGCGAAATGACGTCGGCCGCGTGGTGGGCGACCAGCCAATCGACGCTCCCGTACAGGCCGGCGGTCGGGTCCGGCGCGAACGTCATTTTGATGGTCGCCGCCGGCGCCATGGCTCGGGCCCACTCGAGGTCGAGGGCTTCCTCGAGCGCCCACCCGGTCGACGTGGCGTTGAGGTTCCGCGACGTCGGGACGGGGTAGAGATAGTTGACCGTCCCCGGCGTTAGACCGAGCGCGGAGTCGAACGAGCCCAGGTCGGTGGCGAGCTGGCCCTGCGGCTCATTCCCGTCGTAGGTGTCGACGACCGCGAGGGTGTATCCGCTTCCGTTCGCACCACCGGCCATCAAGGCCGTCAGATTGTACGCTTTCTCGATCTGGCACGGAATGTAGCCGCTCGACCCGGAGCAACCGGCGAGCGGCGTCGAAACCGCAGTGGCGCGCGTGGCCAGGGGACGGATCGTGGTCACGTTGCCGAGGCCGAGCGCCCCCGACCACGGGATTCCGGACGGAAGTCGGGCGGCCGTCGGGTGGCTGAAGAACGTACGGCCCGCCTCCCGGTATTGATCGAACGAGGTCCCGAACGCGGCGCCGACCTGGGACGCTGTGCCCCGGACCAGGAGCACCGTTCGGTCCGGGCTCGTTCGGACGGAAAGACCGGCCGCCGTGAAATGCGCCGCCGCGGCGGCATACGCGGCCGGGGTCGGGCCGAATCGGTTCGCGATGGCTTCGGGGGAAAGATAGTGGCGGTACTCCGGCGTTCCCGGCGCGTCAATCAAATTGAGAGCGACGTTCGCAGCGGTGGAAGACGGGCCGGCGACTCCGACCACGATGTCGAGTTCGGTGCCGGCCGGTACCGGTCCGACCACTTGGGTCGTCGGGCCGGGTACGAACGCGGGCGCGATTACGAT
>JAKIVT010000183.1 GCA_022750415.1 Thermoplasmata archaeon | reverse complement strand
TACTGGGTCCCGTACCTCGATTCGTTCGTCAATTACCAAGCCGAAGGGGCCAAGGGGGACCACCTCGAGCAGTGGAGGCTCGCCGCGAACGGGTCGTACCTGAGGGTCTTCTCGAGCCAGTGGTACCCGGGAAGCTTCGTGGCCAACGGGGTCAACGGGCTGTTCATCAACGTCACCTCCCACCTGCTGTGGACGGGGATCGACTACCAGGGCGGGATCCAGTCGTTTGCGTACAATTGGTCGAGCAACGGGACCCTCGGCAGCGAAGCGTACTTCTACCAATCCGCCTCGAACACGTCGAAGTATCCGAATCCCCGAATCGCTCCGCAGATCAGCTCCGACGAGCACCGCTACACCATCGTGGCGTCCGGACCGGCCTTCCAAACCGCCTGGTGGCCGTACGGAGGGAACGAGTCGTTCGTCGTCGACCCCACCCCCGACCACCTCGCGTTCTACAGCTCGAACGTCTCCGTCGGCCACCTCCTGAACTCGACCTACTACCCCACGCAGTCGTACGCGAATTCATACGCCCTCGACGGCCAGTACTTCGACACGTCCCGGTTGATCAGCTACTACAGCTACGACTGCTTCGCCACCTTCGTTCCGCACGTGACCACCTGCCCCATTGCCGGCACCACACCCGGCACGGTTCCGGGGACGATCTACTACGTCTGGCGCACGGGCCTCAATGCGTCTCCGAACCCGGTCGCGAACGGCCAGGCCCAGGCGGCCCCGCCGACCGACCCGACCGTCCAAACGACGCGGGGGATCGATTGGATCAACGTCTCGTGGAACGATTCGCAATCGCCCTTGATCAACTTCACCGTCTACTGGGGACCCTCTGCCTTCTCCCTCCCGAACTCCGCGAGCCTCGGCCCGCAGAACCGGTCCTTCAACATCACCGGCCTGTCCCCCGGGGCGACCTACTCCATCCGCGTCGTGGCCCTCAACCTCCATAGCGTCGACAACGGCACGCTGGTCAACACGACGTTGTTCCCCGACGCGAACACCCCCGCCGATGTTCGGGTCGCGGGCGTGAATGCGACGGACCTGACGCTCCGTTGGACCAACCCGCCGTCCGGGGTCCTGAACGATACGGTGTACGTGGGGCGGAGCTGCGGGGTGTGGATCCAACAGGACTCGGTCGGGGTCGTCTCGTCGTACCGGATTCGAAGTCTGGTGCCTCAAACGCACTACTGCATGCAGGTGGCCTCGTGGAATCGGTCGGGGGAGGGACCCCTCTCCGCTAACGTGTCCGCCACGACGGCGGGGGTACCGAAGGCTCCGGCGAGCCTGCAGGCGACGCCGGTGGGCTCCGCGAGCATCTCCCTCGCCTGGGTCAATCCCCCCGGGCTGCTCGTCAACATCACGCTCCTGTTCGGTCTGAGCTGCGGACATTGGACGAACCGCCTTTCTCTCGGGGTCGTCTCCCAACGGATTGTCACGGGGCTCCTTCCCGACACCACGTACTGTTTCGCGGTGCTCGCCTGGAACCAATCGGGTCCCGGGACCCTCTCCCTCCCGGTCCTCGGGACCCCGCTCGCGTCCGTGCCGGACCCCGCGACCCAGCTCGGCATCAGCGACGTGACGAATTCCACGGCGGAGCTCTCCTGGGTCCTACCGGTGGGGCTCCGGGACACCAACCTGCTCAACGTCTCGATCTACCAAGGGGACCGGTGCGGGAACTGGTCGGCCCAGACCGGACTCGGTACCGTCACCGACAACTTCCAGGCCGCGAACCTCCGGTCGCTCACGGCCTATTCCTGGTCGGTCGCTTTGTGGAACTCAGCTGGCGAGAGTGTCCTCTCGACGTGCGCGAACACGACGACCCTCCCGCCCTTGGTGGTTCCTCCGCCCACGCCGGCGTTCTCCTATCTGACCCTCACGGACATCGCCGCGACCTCCGTCACGGTTTCGTGGACCTACCACGGCGGTCTGGGGGCATCGGCGACGTCGAACGTGGAGTATTTCATCGTCCTCGTCGGCACGAGTTGCGCGAGCCCTGAGCAGTCGAATCTCGCGACGAAGAGCCCTGCGACCGTGAACGGTCTCATCCCGTCCACCAACTACTGCTTCGCCGTTTCCGCCATCTACCCAAGCTACCCGCCCGTGACGAGCGGATCCCTCTCGGCTTCGACCCCGGGACTGACGGGGACGACGACGCCACCGATCCATTCCACCCCGCCGCACGGGACGTTCCCCACGGTCGCGATCGAAATCGCGGTGGTCAGCGTGGCGATCGGGGCCCTCGCGCTCGGCTCCGTGCTCGCTCTCCGGCAACGGCGCCCCCCGGGTCCCTAGTTCCGGTGGCGAGGCCGGCTGGGTTTTACAAACGACCACCCACGATTCGAGATTTTGGCGGGATGGGGCCGACCGTGAACCAACGGTCGCAAGGCCGCGAACCCGGCTGAGAGGACCGTGAAGATACCCGGCATTGCGGTCGGCATTAAGTAACTGAAACCGCGGTTCTCCGACGAGATGGAATTGAACGGCTGCAGAGTCCCGGTGGGTCCGCTTTGCGAGCGGCTGGGGCTGCCGTTGGTGGCTCCGCTCTTCGTGATTATCCTCATGCTTGCGTTACC
>JAKIVT010000182.1 GCA_022750415.1 Thermoplasmata archaeon | reverse complement strand
TGGCGCTCGGCCGAGCGGATCGCGGCCCGGGAGGGGGCGACCTTCCTGACCACCGGCGAGTCCCTCGGCCAGGTGGCGAGTCAGACCCTCAGCAACATGCGTACCGCGACGGCGTCCGTGTCCCTGCCGATCGTTCGGCCTCTGATCGGATTCGACAAGCAGGAGATCGAGGCGGTCGCGAAGGAGATCGGGACGTACGAGATCTCCACGCGCCCGGGGCTCTGCTGCCAGGCTGTTCCTTCCAAGCCGGCCACGCGCTCGAACCTGGTCCAGATCCTCCAAGAGGAACAGCGGATCGACGTCGACCAGATGCTGGACGACGTTCTGCGTCACGCGACCGTCCTGTGACGTACTCCACCCTCGCGCTGTGCGCGTCCAAGGGTGCCTACGAGGCCATCCCCCGCCCGAAGATCACGGTCAACCTCCTCGAAGCGAAGGGACGGCTCGAGTCCGCCGGGATTCCGGTCACCGACGCCCGGGTCATGCTCATCGTGACGATGGAGCGCGAGGTGACCCTCAGCCGTGACGGGCGCGTTCTGATCAAGAGCAACGACGCGAACGAGGCCGAACGGGTGTTCGACCGTCTTCGCCAGGTCGTGGGACTCCCGGAACGGGACCCGGACAACCCGTAGCCGGACCAACCTTATCGCCGAGGGGGCGATTGGCTCCCCTAATCGATGCGCGAGACCTGGGTCGTCGGAGCGGCCACGAACCGGTACGGCAAGATGGCCGAGACCGGACGGGAGGCCGCGACAAGGGTCGCGCTCGAAGCCCTCGACGTTTCCGGGATCGACCCGAAGCGGATCGGCTACACCTTCGTCTCGAACGCCTTCGGCGTGGCCGAGCGCCAGGCGCATCTCGGCCCGTTGATCAACACCGCTCTTGGACTCCCCGACGTTCCCTCGGCCACGATTGAATCCGCCTGCTCGTCCTCGAGCGCCGGCCTCCACGAGGCGTTTGTGCACGTCGCCGGGGGATTCCTCGACGCTGCGCTGGTCGTTGGCGTCGAGAAGCTCTCGCACCTTGACACTCTTGCGGCGACGAGCTACTTCGCCATGGGCGCGGACTCGGCGTTCGAGACCCGGAACGGGGCGACGTTCCCCGGACTCTACGCGACCCTCGCGCATGCCCATCGACAGAAGTACGGCACGACGAGCGAGCAACTCGGCGCGGTCGCCGTGAAGAACCACGCGAACGGGGCGAAGAATCCCCACGCTCACTTTCAGAAGGAGATCTCGCTCGAGACGTACCTGCGGTCGCCGGTGATCGCTTCCCCGCTGCGACTCTACGACTGTTGCCCGTTCTCCGATGGGGCGGCCGCTGTGGTCGTCGCCGCCCGGGAGATGGTCGGCGCTCCGTCCGCCGAGCCTCTCGTCATACGCGCGTCCGCCCGTTCTGGTTCCGTTGCCGAGATGCAAGACCGGCCCGACCTCACCGGACTTCCGGCCACCCGGACCGCCGCGTCCGCCGCGTTCCGACAGGCGGGCGTCGGCCCCGAGAAGATTGATTTCACGGAGGTCCACGATTGCTTCACGATCGCGGAGGTGATGGCACTCGAGGACCTCGGCTTCTACCCCAAGGGGCGGGCGGCGGCCGCCGGAGCGGCGGGGGAAACGAGCCTGCAAGGCAAACTCCCGGTGAACCCCTCTGGTGGACTGAAAGCGAAAGGCCACCCGGTGAGCGCGACCGGGGCGGGACAAGTGGTGGAGATCTTCGAGCAGTTCAACCGCCGCGCGGGCGCCCGGCAGGTGCCGAAGACCGAGTGGGCTCTCGCCCACAACGTCGGGGCGACCGGCGGCTCCTGTTCCGTCCACATCTTCTCCCACCGGTGACGATGTCGGACGAGACCCCACGCTTGCATTCGATCGCGGCGTTCCGTCGCGGCTACGAGGAGGAGGGTCGCCTGCTCGGGTTCCGGTCGGCGTGCGGGTTCGTCACCGCGACCTGGGCGCTGGTCTGTCCGCGATGCGGCCAGCGCGACCTGACCGAGGCCGAGTTGCAACGGACCGGTCGCCTCGTGGCGTTCACCGTTCAAACCGTGCCCTCCGATGAGTTCCTGAACGAGGCCCCCTACGCGTACGCCCTCGTCGACCTGGACGGTGGTGGACGCGTGACGGGGTGGATCCCGGGCGTGGCCGAAGAAGCGGAGCTTTCCGTCGGGGAGCGGGTCCAATTTGTCCCGAGCTACAAGCCCGGGGTCCAGTTCGCGAGGGTCCCATCCGGGGGGAGCCCGACGTAGGGCGACCGCATGGAAACCCCCGTGCCGGCGGACGCGCCGTGGTTTGCCCACTACCCCGCCAACGTCCCTCGGACCATCGAGATCCCCAACGTTCGTCTTCCCGAGCTCGTGGAGGCGAGCGTCCGAGATTGGGGAACGAAGACCGCCTTCGTCTACTACGGGAAACGATGGACCTATGCCGAGTTCTGGGAGGCGACGGGGCAGGTCGCCTCGGCTCTGGCAAGGGACGGGCTCGTCGCCGGGGACCGTCTCGCCCTCTATCTTCCCAACTCGCCGGCGTACCCGATCGCGTTCTTCGGCGCCCTCCGGCTCGGGCTCACGATCGTGCAAGTGAGCCCGCTCTACATCG
>JAKIVT010000181.1 GCA_022750415.1 Thermoplasmata archaeon | reverse complement strand
CGGAGCGGCGGCGCCACCATCGGGAGTCGGCCGAGCTTGGCCCGGTCGAACGTCTTGTCGTAGAATTGGGCGGTCGGGTTCGAGTTCGCGAACTTGTGGTTCTTCTCGGAGACCGCCGCGAGCGCCTCCTCGGTCGTCCCGTGCTCGAGCATATGGCGTTGGGCGACCATCGCGAAGAACGGGGGAGCCGTGGCGCCGTGGGCGCCGTCCCAGGCCCGGTCCATCACGCACGCCATCGAACTGTTCGCCTCGGCCATCGACGGGAGATTCATCTTTTCGACCCCGAGGGCGACCGCCACGTCGGAGAGCCCCGAAGCGATGGAGGCGTACGCGGAGCGGATCGCCGACTGGCCGGAAGCGCACGCGAGCTCGGTCCTCTGGAGGACCCGGCGGGGCGACAGCCCGAGCTGCTCGGCCGCGAAGGGAGCGACGTGGGACTGGAAGGCGAACCGCTCCGGCTCGGCGGCCCCGACGAAGAGGCTGTCGACATCCGGACTGGCGAGGGCCGGTACCGCGCGGAAGAGGGCCTCGCCGGCCTCCTGCGCAAGCTCCGCCCACGTCGCGGCCCGAACGCCGAACTTCGCGCACGCGCCGCCGACCAGGGAGACTCCGCGACCGAACGTCATGCGGGCACCGCCCGGACCGCTTCGGCCACGCGGTCGCCGGCCTCGCTCGTGGTCACGTGCCCCCCTTGGTCGTACGTGCGCGCCGTCCCGCCGGCGATGGTCGTGCCGATCGCCCGCTCGAGCCGGTCCGCTTGTCGGGCGAGCTTCGGGTCGGCCCGGCGGTCCGCGAGCCAACGCAGGAGCATCTCCACCGCGAAGAACGTCGCGAATGGGTTCACCTGGTTCTTGCCCGCGTACTTCGGCGCGCTGCCGTGGACGGGCTCGAACATCGCGTGGTGGTCCCCGATGTTCCCTCCCGCCGCGAAGCCCATCCCGCCCTGCAACACGCTCGCGAGGTCGGTGATGATGTCGCCCATCATGTTCGTCGAGACGACGACATTGTAGTGTTCCGGGTTGCGGACCAGCCACTGGGTGAAGGCATCGACGTAGGCGTAGTCCCGCTCGATCGACGGGTACTCCGTCCCGACCCGGTCGAACGTTTCCCGGAAGAACCGGCAGCCTTCCAAGACGTTCGATTTGTCGACACAGGTGACGCGCTTCACCCCGTCTTCCGGGGCGCCCCGCGTCCGGTGCTGGGCCAACTCGAAGGCGTACCGGATCACTCGCTCGGCGCCCTTCCGGGTGATGACCCGAGTGTCAATCGCGACCTCGGTCTCGTCCGACCGCCGCAGTCGGCCCCGCGCGGGGGTGTACAATCCCTCGGTATTCTCCCGGACGATCACCATGTCGACGAGTTCGGAGGGCCAGACCGTCTGGTACGACTTCCCGATCCGGTGGACCACGCCGGGGTAGAGCCGGCACGGCCGGACGTTGGCGTACAGGTCGAGGGTCTGCCGCATCCCGAGGACCAGCGCCGCGCCGGCGATGTCCCCGTTCGGCAAGGAGGCTCCGGGCCAGCCGACCGCGCCGAGCAGGATCGCATCGGCTTCGCGCGCCGCCACGACCGTCTCCGGGTCGAGCTCGCGCCCGGTCTTCTGATAGTACTGGGCCCCACCGGGGTGCTCTTCGACGCGCCACGCCAATCCATCGCCCTCGGCGAGGGCGCGGAGGACCTTGATCCCCTCCCGGACCACTTCGGGCCCGGTGCCGTCCCCCGGCAGAACGACGATGCGGGCGGGTCCTGGGCTCATGCCGGCGTCCCCGCCGAGCGGGCCGCGAGTTCGAGGCGGACCTTCTCGACGAGCCCTCCGACCTCGAGGAGCTCGAGCAGGTGGTGCGGGAGCGGGGGGAACGTGACCGACGCGCCGGTCCGGGTGTTCGTGATCCGACCGGCTCGCATTTCGATCCGGGCGGGGTCGCCCATCTCGAAGATCGCGCGGACCCCCTGGGCCTCGATGGTCGGGAGGCCGAGGTTGATGGAGTTCCGGTAGAAGATCCGGGCGAACGAGTCGGCGACGACGGCGCCGGTCCCGATGGCCCGGAGCGCCTGCGGCGCGTGCTCCCGGCTCGAGCCGGACCCGAAGTTGATCCCGGCAACGACGATGTCCCCGGCGCGGGCCCCTTTCGCGAACTCCGGGAGCGCGATCTCGAAGACGTGCTTCTTCAGTTCGTCCGGGTCGATGATGGTGAGGTACTTGCCGCCGATGATCTGGTCGGTGTCGACGTCCTCGCCGAGCACCCAGACCCGGCCTTCGATGATGTCCTTCATCCGACCGCTCCCTAGACGCCGAACTCGCGCGGGTCGGAGATCTCGCCCGTGATGGCGCTCGCCACCACGGCGGCGGGGCTCACGAGATAGATCCGGGCCTCCTTCGGACCCATCCGTCCGGGGAAGTTCCGGTTGGAGGAGGAAATGCACACCTCATCGGGGGCGAGGATCCCCATGTTCCCGCCGAAGCAGGCAGAGCAGCTCGAGTTCGTGAACACCGCCCCGGCCTCGGTGAAGACATCGATGAGGCCCTCCTTGAGGCACTGGTTGTAGATCGCGGTCGACGCCGGCGAGACGATGAACCGTACGCCCGCGTGGACCTTGTGGCCCCGCATCAGCGCCGCCCCTTCCCGGATGTCCTCGATCCTCGCGTTCGTACAGGAGCCCAAGAACGCCTGGTCGACCTTCACGTGCTCCT
>JAKIVT010000180.1 GCA_022750415.1 Thermoplasmata archaeon | reverse complement strand
GAGGGACTCGCCGGTGGTCAGGAAGGTCGCCCCCTCCCGGGCCGCGATCCGCTCGGCCGAGCGCCACATGAACCGGCGGCACAGCACGCAGCCGACATGCCGGTCGGTCTCGCGCATGAGCTGGATCTGCGTCGGGCCGTGGGGCAGGAGGTACATCGGGATCTTCTGGCCGTACCGGGCGCGGAGCACCTCGAGGTGGTCCACGACCTTGGCGAGGGGAGAATCGTCCGTGAACGGTCGGTTGTCCATGTGGACGCACGTCATTTCGTGCCCTTGGCGGAGCATGAAGTGGAGCGCGACGGGGGAGTCGATCCCGCCGCTCATCAGCATCACTCCACGGGACATGGCCACCTCGTCGACGTGAGGAGTCCGCGCTCGCTATTTGAGTCCACCGAGGAGGACCGTCGCCGGCTCCGCACCCGGGCGGGGACGGGGCTACGGTTCCCCCACCTCGGGGAGGAAGCCCGTCAAATACCGAAGGCCGGTGGCCGACGAGCACCGACATGGCCGCCCCGGAACTGCCGGACCTGTACGTTCTCCGGGAGGGGTCCGGTCCTCCGGTGGTGTTCCTGCACGGGATCGGCGGGGACCACAGCATGTGGAACGCCGTTCTGCCGGAGCTGGCGAAGGACCACGGGATCTTCGCCCTCGATCTCCGGGGCCACGGGCGCTCTCCGTTGCCGGAGGGGTCCACCATGTCGTTCGACGAGCTCGCCCGCGACGTCGTCGCCGTTCTCGACCGAGAGGGCGTCCGACGGGCCCATCTGGTCGGGATCAGCGCGGGCGGATTCCTCGCCCTCACCCTCGCGCTCAAGGACGCGACCCGGGTGGCTTCGATGACCTTGGTGAGCTCCGCCGGACACTGCGACGCCCACACCCGGAGCGTGGGCCAACGCTGGGCGGACACCTACCGGGAGGAGGGGTTCGATGCGTTCGTCCTTCGGCTCCTCAAGGACCTCTACTACCCGGACTGGATCGAGGAGCACATGGACATGGTCGACCGGATCCGCGACGACCTCCGGTCCCGGGACCTGACGGGCACCTTGCGCTGGTGCGAATCGATTCGGAACTTCGACCTCCGCGGTCGGCTCGGCGGGGTCAAGATCCCGACTCTGGTCGTGCAGGGAATGGACGACCACGTGGTCGACCCCTCCCACGCCCGCCTGCTCCGCCAGACGATCACCGGCACCGAGGTCCGTCTCTTCGCCCGGACGGGCCACATGGTCCCGATGGAACGCCCCGCCGAGACCGCCGAGGCGATCCGCAAGTGGGTGGCCCGCGCCGAATCTCGGCCCGCGGCGTAGGCCGACGGCGACCGCTTTTCTATCCGGTCGGCCTCGCTCGAGCGATGGCGAGCCCGGCGACCGACCCGACAGGCGACCGCCTCGCGGAGCTCGAGCGCCAAGTCGCCGACCTTCGGCGCCGCCTTGCGGCGTTGGAGGGGCGCCCCCAACAGACCCGCCCGAGCGGGACCTTGCCGCCCCGGCAGGAGCACCCGCTCGACCGCGACACGGTCCAAGAGAAGGTCGTCTACGATTGGCAGAGCTAGGAGAACCGGCGGGGCACGTCCCGTCGGCGGTCCGTCGCTGGCTCGAACGGTGGCCCCCGGGGGACCTCCCCCACGGGGCCGCCGGTGCCGCCGTCACCATCGTCCTTCGGGAGGGTCGGAGGGACGTGGAGGTCCTGTTGATTGAACGATCGGTACGGGACGGCGACATCGCGTCGGGGCAGGTCGCCCTCCCGGGGGGCCGGGCCGACGACGCCGACGAATCGATGCGGGCCACCGCGCTCCGCGAGCTCCACGAGGAGGTCGGACTTGGACCAGCGGACTTGGTCGGAACTCTCGGACTGGTGGGGGTCGAAGAGGCCAGTCTGTTCAACATGCACGTCGCGGTCTACTCCGCGGCGTTGGGTCCCTCCCCGGGCCCGCGGGCGGCGGACCCCCACGAAGTCGCGCACGTGTTCTGGCTTCCGGTGACGGCGCTCGACACTGTCGAACCGGTCGAACGAGCCACCCGCTCGGGACTTCGAAAGGTCCCCGCCATCGTTCACGAGGGCCACGTTCTGTGGGGATTCACGTTCCGAGTTCTTCGCCAATTCTTCGACCGCCCGGAACCCGCGACGCCTCCGGGGTAGGTTCTCTCCGTGCATCCCGGGGACCGCGCGGAATCCGACCGGGGGGTTCGTCCGATCTGGCGGGGGGACGGTCGTGTTGCCCGGCCCCGTCGTGGTGTTCCGAGCCGAGAGTACTACGGAAACCTCGCGCGAATTCCTTTAAATACAGTATTTAAGTAGCGCGCGCCGGGTGGGAGCGCTCTGGTGAAGATTCGCATCGAGAACGTCGTCGCATCCACATCGCTCGGAGATCAGCTCGACCTCCAATCGATCGCCCTCGGACTGGACGGGGCCGAATACGAACCGGAGCAATTCCCCGGACTGATCTACCGGCTGAAGGAACCGAAGACCGCGATCCTGCTGTTCCGCTCCGGGAAGGTCGTGTGCACCGGCGCGAAGAGCATGCGCGAGGTCGAACTCTCCATCGCGACCGTCGCCGGCCAGATCAAGAAGGGTGGACAGAAGATCAACATGCACCCGAAGATCCAGGTGCAGAACATCGTCGCGAGCTCGGACCTCGAGGCCGAGATCAACCTCAACGCCATCGCGGTCACCCTCGGCCTCGACCGCGTCGAATACGAGCCGGAGCAGTTT
>JAKIVT010000018.1 GCA_022750415.1 Thermoplasmata archaeon | reverse complement strand
TCGCCCTCCAAGGCAGCAATCTCCTCGGAAGGACCTGCGTCGAGCGAGGCCCCGCCCGCCCCGATACGCTGCGGGTGGGGTACACCAGGACCCATCCGAACGTTCGAGGACGCGGGATCGCCCCGGGGCTCAGGCGACGCGCCGCCCTCTTCGCCCCGAGCGGGGCGACCGCTTCCAGGTCCCCGGGAACGTCTCCCGGAACCGCCCAATCGTGTCGATCCACGAACGGTTCGGGTTTCACCCCGAGGCCGTCTGGCTCGAAGGAGAGAAGACGCTCGAGGTTCCGATCCCATAGCGTCGGGCTCGGGGGGCGAACATCCGGTGCGTCAACCTTAAAATTGAATATCGACATTCCGATATCGGAATAGCGATGTCGAACTGGGGAATGCCGTGGCTGTCGGGCAAGAAGCGGGGGCTTCGGTCCTGGGTCCTCGTCATCCTGAACGAGTCGCCGAAGACCGGGTCGGAGCTCATGGACGAGATGGAGCGGATGAGCGGCGGTTGGTGGAGGCCCTCCCCCGGCTCGGTGTACCCTTTGCTCGAGGAGCTCACGAAGGAGGGGGTCACGCGTCGGAAGGACGACGGACGGTACGAACTCCTCGCCCCGGCGCGCGACGCGTTTGGCTGGAGGTTCCCTTCTCGCGGACCGCGGTCGCCCTCGGACGTGGCCCGGGAGATCGGGTCGCTCGTGGCGTACCTCGAGGACCTGCGACGGTCGGAACCGGCCCGATTCGCCGAGGCCCAGCCGACCCTGAAAGAGGCCTCCGAGCGCCTAATCCACTTGCTCGGTTGAGGTCGATCCATGACCGAAGCAATTCACGCGGAAGGGCTCTCGAAGACCTACAATGGGAAGGTCAAGGCCGTCGAGAACGTGGCGTTCACGGTCAACGCGGGCGAGGCCTACGGCTTCCTCGGCCCGAACGGGGCGGGCAAGACCACCACCGTTGCCATGCTGACCGCCGGGCTCGCCCCGACGGCCGGGTCGGCCGTCGTCGACGGGATCGATGTGTTTGCGAACCCGAACGAGATCAAGCGCCGGATCGGGATCGTCTTCCAGGAGTCCACGGCCGACTCGGACCTGACCGGGCGGGAGAACCTCGAGCTCGCCGCGGCCCTGTTCAGCGTGCCCCGCAAGGAGGTCCGGGGGCGGATCGACTCCCTGCTGGAGCGGATGCAGATCGGGGAGGCGGCGGACCGGCTCGCGAAGACCTACTCGGGCGGTATGCGCCGCCGCCTGGAGCTGGCGGTCGGCATCATCCACGCGCCGCGAGTCTTGTTCCTCGACGAGCCAACGCTCGGCCTGGACCCCCAGGGACGGGCTGGATTCTGGCGCTACGTGGAGGAGCTCCGGAAGGAGCACGGGATGACCGTCTTCCTGACGACCCACTACCTCGAGGAGGCCGACGGCCTCTGCGACCGGATCGCCATCATCGACCACGGTCACATCGTGGCGACCGGCACCCCTTCGGAGCTCAAGGACCGGCTCGGCGGCGATGTCGTGACCATCAAGCCGACACGGACCGAGCCGACCCTCGCGGCGCTCCTCCAAACGATTCCCGGGGTGACCGCCGTCACCCTCCAGGATGGCGCCTATCGGGTGAAAGGGACGAACGGCGAGCAGCTCGTTCCGGCCCTCGTGGAGACGTGCACGCGGGCGAACGTCGGGCTCGCCTCAGTGTCGCTGAAGCGCCCGAGCCTCGATGAGGTGTTCCTCGAGTTCACCGGGCGGGAGTTCCGGGAGGACGACAGCGTGTCCGCGACGGACCGGGCGGTCCGCATCGGCCAGGTCCAACAGGCGTTCGGGAGGGCCCGTCGATGATGCGAGCGCTCGTCGCCCTGACCCGGCGGGAGATCCTCCGCCTCACGCGGAACCCGCAGGCGATCATCACCTCCCTGATGTTGCCAATCCTCTACCTGATCCTGTTCGGCCAGGCGTTCAACCTGCAGAACCTCGGGGGCGGGAGGGTCCCGTCGGCGTACTTCCTGGAGGCGTTCCGAGGCGCGCCGAGCTACTTCTCGTACTTCTCGGCCGGGATGACCGGGTTCGTCGCCGTGACCGCGACGTTGTTCATCGGCGCGAACGTGATCTTCGACCGGCTCTTCGGGGTCCTCAAGCGGACGGCCGCCTCGCCCGCCTCGGCGGCGTCAATCTTTGGCTCCCGGCTCATCGCCGGGTCGATCCAGCCGATCGGCCTTGCGTTCCTGGTCCTTGGCCTCTCGATCCTGCTCGGGAAGCTCGGGTTGGCCGGGCTCGACATTACGGCGAACGTGACCGTGGTCGGGGCGCTCGAGATCCTGCTCGCCATCGTGATCCTGTCGGCGATGTTCGCCTCCCTATTCCTCGCGGTCGGTTTCTCGATCGAGACCCCGCAGACCTACTTCGCCGCGGTGAACGCGATCAACCTGCCGGTCCTGCTCACCTCGGCCGCCCTCTACCCCTGGGGAACGATGCCCCCCTGGTTCCAGAATATCGCCTCGTTCAACCCGATCACGCTCGCCGTGAACGTGCTCCGGGAGAACCTCTTCGCCGGCGCGACCGCCTACTACCCCTACGGGCCCGGGGTCTACCTCCTCGGCCTCCTCGCCTGGGCGCTCGCGATGTTCACCGTGGCGATCCTGCTCGCGCGGCGGGCCCTCGCCCCGAAGCGGTAGTCGGACGGCGGGCGGACGGGGGGACCGGGCCGGCCCGTCGTCCGGACGCGCACCGCTCGGCCCCGAAGTACAAGTACCCCCCCACGGCGTACTCTCGCCGGTCCGCTCGCGGGCCTCCTACGGATGGCCGACCTCACCTCGTTCATCGTCGGCCTCTTCGTGCTCCTGGCCGCCGCCGTCATCGTCGGGGAGATCTTCTCCCGGATCGGCCAGGCCGCCCTCGTCGGGCAGCTCCTCGTCGGGATCGTCCTCGGTCCGACCCTGCTCGGCGGCTACTTCGGCCTGACGGGGGTCAACGACGAGTTGGCGGGGATCCAGTTCCTGGCGACGTTCTTCATCCTCGTCATGGCCGGCCTCGAGGTGAGCCCGGAGGAGCTCTACGACACGGGCTTCATGTCCGGGCTGCTCGGCATCTCCGTCTTCGTCGGCCCGTTCCTGATCGGGGCGTTCATCGTCCCGATCGTGGTCCACGGGCTCTCGTTCACGACGACGATGTTCATCTCGCTCACCCTGTCGATCACGGCGCTACCGGTCATGGGGGTGATGCTGAAGGAGTTCGGCCTCACCAAGACCCGACTCGGCGTGATGCTGATGAACACCGCGGTCATCAACGAGCTCGCCGCGGTCACGACATTCGCGATCCTGCTGCGGCTCAATTCGAGCGGGTTCAGCTCCGGCGAGGTCCTGATCGCGATCCTCTCGGTCGGGGTGTTCCTTGGGACCGTCCTCTCGGCCCACATGGTCCTCCGGGTCACCCGCGAGACCCGAATCGGACGCACCGTCCGGGCCCGGGTCGTCTCCATGTGGAAGTCGCGGAACGCCGGCTTCGGCGTCTTGATGATCCTCGCGCTCGGGTCTGCGCTGTTCAGCCAGTACCTCGGCCTGACGTTCCTCGTCGGCGCGTTCTACGCGGGGCTCCTCATCACCCCGGAAAGCGCCGGGAAGCGGGAGCACCGCGGGATCAGCCAGGTGTTCGACGTGATAACCTGGGGATTCTTCATCCCCCTGTTCTTCGCCTTCGTGGGCCTCGGGATGAACCTGCGGACCCTGGGGAATCCCACCGCCCTCCTCGCGTTCGGGGTCCTCGTGGCCTTCGCGCTCAGCTCGAAGATCTTCCTCGGCACGGCCGTCGCCCGGATCCTCAACTGGTCCAAGGCCGACTCCCTCGCGATCGGCTTCTTCGTCTCCAGCCGGGGGGCGGTCGAGCTCGCCATGGCTCTGATCCTGCTCGACCTCGGCATCTTCACGGTCGAGATTTTCACCCTCGTCGCGGCGGTCGGGCTCATCACCACGATCATCTCCCCCATCGGGGCGAGCCACTACGGCGGGTTCAAGCTCGGAGCCGGCAGCTCCGCCCTGAATCCGGGTTCGTCGCCCAATGTGGGTCCGGGGCCCCTGATCGCGGCCGACGACTGACCCCGGTCGGGCCGCTATATCGCCCGACGGCGTCCGGTTTCCGTGCGACGGACTCCCCCGGCTCCCCGACCGCCGCCGACCCCCGAGGACCGGGCCGAACGCCGCAGCCGGGCGCTCGAAGAGGTCCTGGACGTCCGCCGGGTGCGGGGACCCCCGGCGCTCCTGACCCTCGAGGTTCGCAACCCCCGCCACCGCAGCCACTACACCCTCTACGTCCCGGCGTACCCCGACCGGACGGGAGCCTACTGCGGCTGCGTGGACTTCGCCCGCCGAGACCTCGGAACGTGCAAGCACATCGAGGCCGCCTGGCTGTGGCTCGCCGACCATCCGGACGAGAAACCCTCGGAATCGGAGGACCCCGGGACCGACCTCTGGGCCGCCCTGGATCGACGGCTCCGGAAACTGCCGAAAGACCTCCCCGCCAGCGGACGACTCCGGTACCCCGGCGAGGTCCTGCTCGGGTAGGGCCCGGGGAAACCCCCGGCCGACGGGCGATTCCGAAGAAAAGGGAAGGGTGGAAAGGGTTCGCTCGGCTCGCTCGGAGTGAGCTTAGGTGCTGCTCATTCCGGGAGCGCCCTTGAGCGCCCGGACTTTGTAGTACTCGGGGTCGACGATGACCTCGCCGTTGACGCCCATCGTCTCGATGGTCTTCAACTGGGCGACGCCGCTCGAACTCTTCGCCTTCTGCCAGTCTGGGATGGGGATCGAGAACTTCTTCTCGACCTCCGTCCGGTAGATCGGGCCCGAGTTGTACGAGCAGAACGGGATGATCCGTCCGTCCGGTACCGAGTAGTGGATATCGCAGCGCATCAGGCGCTGGATATCGTAGTCGTACGCGTCCTGGAAGTGCATGTTGCCCAGGTACATCGTGCGCCACGTGAACTTGGCGAGCGCCTCCTTGTTCCCCTCGGTAAAGATCGAGGCGATCAGGCGGACGCAGTTCTTCTCGTTGAGCCCCTCCGGAGCCTTCGCGAAGTCGAAGTACTTGGCGACGTCGTGGAGCAGCTTCGCTCCCGCGACGGCCGTCCGGACCCGCGCGAACCGCGCGTCCCGGTACTTCTCGATCATCGCTTCGACGTTCTCGAAGAATCCGTCGACGTCCATGAACCGGGGCAGCGGCGTAATCTTCTGGCCGTCCTGGCTGATGAAGGCGAACGTGGCGCATCCGCAACCCGGGTGGGTCGTGAGCGTCATCTTCTCCTCGCCGTGGATGATCGAGGCGAGCTCCGAGATCGGAGCGACCGACGGCACGGGGAAGAAGTCCGACTTCTCGAACGGTCCGTCCGTGCAGAGGATCCGCACCAGGTCCGACTGGGTGAACCGCATCTGGAACCGGTCCTTGTCGGGGATCCGCGCGGTCAGGGCGACCGGCTGGAAGTTGACGCCACGAACGACGTCGATGTTGTCGATCGCGAACTTCACCGTCGGCCAGATCTCCTTCTCGTTGAAGCCGCCGACGAGGGTCGGGACGAGCACGACGCTGAGCGGCTTGTCCGGCTTCCCCTGGGCAAGCTCGGCCGGGGACGTGTGGGTCTCCCGGGCGGCCTGGATGGCGCGCTGCTTCACCTTGAGCAACGGAACGCCCCGGACCTTCCGGTAGATCTCATCGTCCAGACCGTCGAACTGCAGGTAGAGGGTGTGGAGTCCGTTCTCCCGGCACGCCTGAGCGAAGCCGGGCTCGTTGGCGACCCGGATCCCGTTCGTGGCGACCTGGACCTGCTTGAAGCCAAGGTCCCGGGCCATGCTGCAGGCGTCGAGGAACAGCGGGCTGAGCGTCGGCTCGCCACCCGAGAACTGGACGGCGACCGCGCCGACCGGCTTCTGCTCCCGGAGCGTCTTCAGCATGAAGTGGATCTGCTCGCGGGTCGGCTCGTACACGTAGCCGGCGGCGTTCGCGTTCGCAAAGCAGACCGGGCACTTCAGGTTGCACCGGTTCGTCAGGTCCATCAGGGCCAGTCCCGTGTGGGACTTGTGGTGGCTGCACATTCCACAGGTGGTCGGGCAGCCGCGGAACTTGTCGTAGTACGGGTTCTCGTACCCGACGCCGTCGTGGGCATACACTTCCATCCGGAGATAGAAGTCGACGTCGTTCGAGATGATGTCCCAGAAGTAGCCGTGCACGCGGCACGTCTTCTCCATGATGACGCGGTTGTCCTTCTCTCGGACGACCGCGGGGATCACCTTGATGCATTCGGGGCAGACGCTGGCCGTCTTGCGGGGCAGGCCGCGGGGGGCCTGGAACTCCTTCATGACACGGGCCGGCATTCGTTGTTCCTCTTTCTGAGGCCCTCCGCGAGCGGGGGCCTTACCCCGCCCCACCTATCCCATCCTACATAACCCGTCTGTCGCCTTGGTCGCGACAAAAACCGTGTTCCATGACGAGGGTTGGCACGGTTCGACGCGCTACAAACCGTCGAAAGCACGTAGAAATGCGCATCCGCCGGGCGGGGCACGGTTATGTTGCGGCGCGCCTCCGGGAGGGTCGGTAGGGTCCCGTGGCCGCGCGCAAGAAGGCGAAGTCGAAGGGGACCCGGCCGTCTCCGCGCCGCACCAAATCCGAGACGGAACCGAAGTTCACCGGGCGCGATCCCTCTCCGGTCTTGGACCGGTACCCCCCCAAGGACCCGTCGCTCATCGTTCGGGGACCCCCGACCCTCCCCAGCCGCCACCCGACGCCACCTCCACCCTCCACCTCAGCCAAGGCCGCCACCCCCTCGACCTCGCCTCCCACGGGGGGCGCCGCCGCGCCGGCCCCCAAGATGCTGATCTCGTTGGCCCGCCCGTTCGATGTCGATGAGTTCGCCCAACTGCTGGGCGAGACGACGATCCGGATCGAGGTTCCCCGGGACGAGCTCGCCGAGGTGCTCCGGCGGGTCTGCGACTTCATGGGGTTCGGGATCTACGTGTACTCGTTCAAGGTCCGCCCCGCGAAGGACGAGCTCCTGGCCGGATTCGTCCTCGAGCTCCAACGGGTCGACTTCGACGGGACGACGGGCGACTGGATCCCCTTCGAGGAGAAGGGTCGCTCCGACAGCCCGTTCGGGCCGTCCGGTACGCGAACCTAGTCCCCACCCTCCGAGATATCTAGCACTGCGCCGTCGCTCGGACCGGTCGGAAGTCCCCATGGCGGAACCGGAGACCGAGCGGTGGGTCGGCGAGCTGGCCCAACTTCGCCGCGAGATCGCCGAGCTCCGGGCGGAGCAACGCGAGCTGGCCCAGGCCGTCCAGGAGCTCGCGAAGACGTTCCGGTCCCTCGCGCTCCACTTCGGGATCGCCTCGGAACCGTACCCGAAGCCGAAACGGTCGGAGACCCCCCGCGACGTCCCCGGATTCGCCTAGCGCGACCGTCCCCCGGACTTCCCGCCCTCCATGCCCGACCTGTTCCACGGCGAGGCAGAGGCCGAGAAAACCGTCCTAAGGGCCCTTCGGTTGGCCGTCGAGATCTCGATCGTCCTCCTCGCCATCGAGGCGGTCGGGGCCCTCCTCTCCCACAGTCTTTCGATCACCGTCGACGCGGTCCACAACATCCCGGACATCTTCGCCTTCACGATCTCCTGGACCGCGCTCCGGTCGGCCGCCCGGGGCGCTTCGGACTCCTACACCTTCGGAACCCACCGGGCCGAGGTGTTCGCCGGACTCGCGAACGCGACGCTCGTGCTGGGGACCGGCCTTCTCTTCGGGTACGAGGCGCTCGCGACCACCCTCCGCGGTATTCCGTACGCGGGTGCGGTCGACCCGTTCTGGCTGCTCGCCGCCGCGGTCCCAACCCTGGCCCTCCGAACGGTCGCGGCCGTCGCCCTCGGGCGGATCCCGGGCCGGGTTCGGGACCTCAACTTCCGGAGCGTCATGCTCCACATGCTCAGCGACGTGGTGATCACGGTCGGCCTCCTCGTGGTGGCGGCGATTCTCCTCCTTCGCCCGGGGGACGGCTGGGTGGACCCCGCGGTCGCGCTCGCGATCGCCGGGGTCCTCGTCGTCGAGTCCGCCCCCTTGTTCCGCGACGCCGCCGAAGTCCTCACCGAACGGATCCCTCGGCATCTCTCCGTGGCCGCCATCGAGCGCACCGCCCTCGCCGTCGAGGGCGTGAACGAGGTCCACGACCTCCACGTCTGGGCGGTCTGCCCGACCTTGATCTGCATGACCGCCCACGTGGCGGTCCGGGAGATGAGCGTCCGAGATTCGATGGATGTCGTCGCCCGGCTCCGGGACGCCGTGGCGCGGGACCATGGGATCCTGCACGCCGTCTTCGAGGTGGAGAACCTCCCCCCGACCTGAATCCGTCCGAAACCGTTTCCCCCCGGTGGCGGTGCGGGGCCCAAGGCGACGCCATGCCGGAACCCCCTCGAATCCGCTACGAGGTGCGCGCCCCGACCCCGAGCGACCATCGGATCGAGGTCCGGATGACGGTCGACGGCGTGGTGGGGGGCGCGTTCGACGTCGTCTTTCCGTCCTGGGTTCCCGGGTCGTATTGGATCCAAGACCGAGTGCGGAACGTATCGGGGCTGGAGGCGCGCGTGCCCGGGAGCGACGCGCCCCTTCCGGTGCATCGCACGGAGAAGGCCCGGTGGCGGGTCGCATCGGGAGAGCATCCCTCGGTGGAGGTCCGGTTCACGGTTTACGGCAACGAACCGCGGACCTCCCTCCTCGACGTCACCTCCGAGCACCTGTTCCTCGGGGCCGGTTTCGCCCTCCCCTACGTCGAAGGACGGCGCACCGAGCCGCTCGACCTCGTCCTCTCCCTCCCCCCCGATTGGACGATCCACACCGAGCTCCCCGAGGTCACCCGCCACCCGCCGACCTTCCGGGCGTCGGGGTTCGACGAGCTCGTCGATTCCCCGGTCGATGCCGGCCACGCCGAGAGCTTCGTGATCCACCCGCTCGGCATTCCGCACCGAATCGTCCTCTGCGGGGCCGGAGGGAACTACGAGGCGGACCGGTTGCAACGGGACATCGGGCGGGTCGTCGAGGCGTCGGTCCGGTTGTTCGGGGACTCGCCGCTCCCGAGTTACACGTTCTTCTACCACCTAACCCACGCGGTCTGGGCCGGCCTCGAGCACGCCCGGTCCAACCACTGCGTCTTTCCCCGGAGCGGGTTCCGAACGCCGAGCCAGTACCGAACGTTCCTGCGCCTGACCGCCCACGAGTACCTCCACCTCTACAATGTCAAGCGGATCCACCCGAAGGCGTTCGACCCGTTCGACTACACCCGCGAGACGTACACCCGCCTCCTCTGGGCGATGGAAGGGACCACGGACTACCTCGCTTGGCTCGTCCTGATCCGCGCGGGCCTGACCTCCCCGGAACGGGCCCTCACGGACCTCGCGGAGAAGGTCCGCCGGTACCGGGCGACCCCGGGACGGTTGCGCCAGAGCCTCGAAGATGCGAGCGTGGCAGCGTGGGTCGACTTCTACCACGGCGACGAGGAGACCCCCAATCGCTCGATCTCGTACTACCTGAAGGGCGACCTCGTCTCGCTTTGCCTCGACCTCGAACTCCGTGCCCAAACCCAGGCGGCGGGCTCCATCGAGAGCGTGTGGCGCGAGCTCTGGACCTCGTACGGCAAGACAAATCGGGGGCTGGAGGAGGACGAACTGCCGGGCGTCATCGAGCGGGTCACGGGCGTCCACGTGGACGAGTTCTTCCGCGACTACATCGCGGGCACGAAGGAGGTCGACTTCGAGCGGTACTTCGGGCTGGCCGGACTCGCCCTCCGTCCCCGGTCCGGCCCCCGCCGCCCGGACGACGACCCGGAGCCGGGCTACCTCGGCGTCGATACGGAGAATGCGAACGGCTCCGTCCGCGTCACCTCGGTGCGGGACGGAAGTCCGGGCCGAAGGGCCGGCCTGTCCCCCCTGGACGAAATCGTGGCGGTGGACGGCAGCCGGATCTCGTTTGACGACTGGACCAAGGTCTTGGGTCGGTACGCTCCGGGCAGCCCCCTCGAGTTGACGGTGTTCCGTCGCGGGCGACTCCGGTCCGTACCGGCCGTCGCGGGGGAGTCGCCCCCGAAGGAACTCTCCATACTCCCGGAGAAGGAAGCGAGTCTCGCCGCCCGCTCGGTCCATGAGGCGTGGCTGGGGACGGCCTGGGCGCCCCCCAAGCCGCCGGCGACCGACGGAAATTAGGGGTCGGCGTTAGGCCGGCGACTTCACGACGAGGGCCTTCCGCCCGTACCGCCATTCGCCTTCCATCGGGTAGAGTCGGCGCAGCACCGTGGTCACCGCGGTCCCCAGCTCGATGGGTGCTGCGGGACCCGCGACCTGGAACGTCCCCCGCGGTCCCTCGGGCGAGCGGGCGATCACGACCCCGTACGCTCCGGAGAGGGCGACCGTCCCATCGAACTCGGTCGGTTGAGCGCCGGGACGGACGATCGTCGCCGCCTCCACCTTCCAATCCCGCCGGGAGAGGGGCCGGCGCTCGAGGTGCTCCGAGTCTCCGCACCCCGAGCAAGCGCCCCGGACCGGGAACGTCCATCGACCGCATCCCGGACACCAATCGGCTTCGAGCCGCCACCGGCTCGGAAGGTTCTCGAGGTACCGGGCCCGAGGCACATAGGCGCCTTCGCTGCGAGCGTCGAGCGCCTGGGGCTCGTCCGGCGCCGGGGGGGCCGACAGGACCATTGTGGGCGCTGGGGCGGACTCCGACCAGGCGACCGTGCCGGTGACGCGTCCTCGGACGTAGACGTCCCGGTCCGCACCCAGCGCTCCCAGCACGAACGGATGCACGGCCGTTTCGGGGTCGGAGGCTCGAAGAGCGAGCGCGTACGGCGTCGTGGGCGCAGGCCCCGTTCCGGGCGGCGCCTTCGGCACAACCGACGGCGCGAAGCCGAGACCGCCTGCCTCCCGCGCGGCCGCCACGAGCCGTTCGTCGTCGCCAATCAAGAGCAGGGCGACGGGGTCGCCGGACGGTCGGCCGCCGAGGTGCTCCGGCCGAAGCGGTTGGGGGGGTTCGGAAGGGGAACGGACGTGGGCGGCGACATGGTCGACTTGGATGCCCGTCCCCGGGCCGATGGCGAGGGCGACCGCGAGGGCGCCATGGGCGATCCCACGTCCCCTCCCGATACCGGAACGGTCCACCGCGAGAACGATTCGGGTTCTCTCGGCAGCCTCCCGGCCGTGTCCGCGGATCGCCTCGAACAGGTGGGCGGGACCTCCGGAGCTCGTATGCACGGCGGTGTCGCGCCAGCCGAGCGCTTCGGGAATCCCCCACTCCGCGCTTGGCCCGAAGTCGCCCACGAGGTCGAGGCGAGACGGCGCCCCACCTCCCGGGAGGACCGGGAGCGCCTCCGCCGCGGCAACGGCGAGAGTGAACGCGTCCTCATCGGGGGCTTCGACGGCCAAGGGCCCGAGGCGGGCCGAGGGTCGGGCCACAGCGGCCGCGAAAATCGCCGCCGCCATTCCCTTCACACCCTCTCGAACAGGGTGACCGTCGCGCTTGCTCCGGAACCCCCGACGTTGTGGGTCAGCGCCCGCTCGACCCCGGAAATCTGCCTCGGCCCGGCCGAGGTCCGGAGTTGGACGAACGCCTCGTACGCCTGGCTGGCGCCCGACGCTCCGATGGGGTGCCCCTTCGCCTTGAGCCCGCCATCGGGATTCACGGGGAGTCGCCCGTTCCGGGCGGTCACGCCCTCGAGCGTCATCCGGGCGGCCTCCCCGGGAGCCGCGAATCCGAGGTCCTCGATCGCGAGCAGCTCCGCGATGGTGAAGCAGTCGTGGACCTCGAGGAATCCGACCGTCGACCGGTCGAACGACGCCCGGCGGAACGCCTCGTCCGCGGCGTGCCGGGTGGCGGCGAGGCTCGTCATCGAGTCCCGCTCCTGGAGGGCGAGGGCGTCGGACCCGGCGCCCGTGCCCGCGATGGCGACCGGCGTGTCGGTGAGCGGCTTGGCGACCTCCTCCGCCGCGAGCAGGAGGGCGACCGCGCCGTCCGTCACGGGACAGCAGTCGAGGAGTCCGAGGGGGTCGGCGACGCGGGGGGCGGCCAGAACTTGGGCCCGGTCGATCGCCTTGTGGAATTGGGCGTTCGGGTTGAGAAGGCCGTTCGCGTGGTTCTTGACCGCGACCTCGGCGAGCGCCTCGCGCGGAGTCCCGTACTCCGCGATGTGCCGCGAGGCCATCAGCGCGTAGACCCCGGCGAAGGTGAGCCCGGCGAGCCGCTCCCATTCGGTGTCCCCCGAGACCCCGAGCCAGTACCGGCGGTGCGGCGACGGGGAGTCGGACATCTTCTCGAGGCCGACCACGAGGACGACGTCGCGCTCCCCGCTTTCGATCGCCCGGGCGCCCGCCCGCAGGGCGAACCCGGCGGACGCGCAGGCGTTCTCGACCCGGGTGACGGGCGCATGTCCGATCCGCGCCTCCTCGGCGAGTACCGCCGAAGCGTTCCCGAGCTGCCAACCGGAGAAGCCCAGGGTTCCGAGGAACGCCTCCTCGACCCGGGACCGGTCCATCCCCCGGTCGACCGAGGTGAATGCCGCGTCCACGGCGGTCCGAAGCAGGGCCCTTGGCCCCTCGGGCACGACCCCAAAACGGGTGTGCCCGGCCCCGACCAGTGCCGCGCGCCGCCTGGCCAACGACCGTCCCCCGAACCGTCTTATCAACCGAGTCGTTGGACCGTATAAGCTGACCCGAGGAGCGATTCTGCCCGAGCAACGAGCGGTCGTCATCGGCGTCAGCGGAGCCAGCGGCGCGCCGATCGCGGTGCGGGTTCTCGAGGCGCTCGCCGGGGCGGCCGTTCCGGTCGCTCTCGTCGTCTCCGACGGCGCCCGGGCCGTCCTCCGGGAGGAATCCGGCATCGAGCCGTCGGCACTCGCGCGGTACGCCACGCACACGTTCGACGACCACGACCTCGCCGCCTCGATCGCGAGCGGCTCGGTGCCGACCCGGGGGATGGCGGTCGTCCCCGCGTCGATGAACACGGTCGCGAAGATCGCTCTCGGCCTCGCGGACTCGCTCCTCCTCCGCGCGGCCCAGGTCCATCTCAAGGAGCGCCGACCGCTCGTCGTCGTTCCCCGCGAGACCCCGATCTCGGCGATCCACCTGCGCCATCTCGCGACCTTGGCGGAGCTCGGGGTCGTCGTCCTGCCGGCGTCCCCCCCGTACTACACCCATCCGAAGAGCGTGCAAGACCAGACCGA
The DNA here is from genome assembly GCA_022750415.1 of Thermoplasmata archaeon. Taxonomy (GTDB): domain Archaea; phylum Thermoplasmatota; class Thermoplasmata; order Lutacidiplasmatales; family UBA184; genus Lutacidiplasma. The sequence continues at coordinate 9,375 of JAKIVT010000018.1, read as the reverse complement.
CTACCTCGCTGGGAAGGTCCTCGATCAATTCGGGGTTCCCCACACCCTCTACCGGGGTTGGAAGGGAGGGGTGGTGTGACCGGGCCGCTCGATTCTCTCCGCCCGTACTTCCCCACCCCGTTCGTCGCGATCGTCGCCCTCCTCCTGGTGCTCATCGTGCTGACGCCGAACCTCCTATCGACGGCGGCGCCGTCGGCGGGGAGCCTCGCGACCGAGGCCGAGCTGGTCGTGGACCGGGTCGTCGGTGGGAACACGACCCACTTCTACGTCCGTGGGCTCGGCGAGGTCCGGTATGCCTCGATCGTGGTGTCGATGTCGACGCATCTCGCCTGGCCTGCTCCGACCGCGGTCGCCAACGTCTCGTTCGGGGCACCGACCACGACGCACAATGTGCTCGTCGTCCTCGTCTCGACGATGGCGAACCCCGTCGCGGTCAACGTGACGGCGACGTACGTCGACTCGGCGGGGGCGCAGGTGACGTTCGTCGGCGTGTTCGCGTTCGATGTGGCGGGAGGGGTCCTGTACGAGACCCCGTACTTCCCCTCGGGGACGGCGAGCACCTCCACGCCCCTCGACGACCTCCCGCTCTCCTTCCTGCTCGAGACCGTCCCCGCCGGAGGCTCCCCGTGAGACCGTCCCGGGCGATCGCGTTCTGGGCGGTCATCATCGCCGCCCTCCTGTTCGTCGAGGTCGCCGAGCTGACCCGCCTGTTCACCCTCCCCGTCCAGTCGGCCCTCGGCAACCTCCTCTCGTTCGTCTTCGCGCTCGTCTTCACGACGATCCTTGCGCTCATCGGCGCGCTCTTCGTGGGGATCTACATCTCGCAGCGGATGCAATCGCCCGGCGGCTTCACCCGATTCGAGGAGGAAATGCTCCGGATGCGCAAGGACGTGGAGCGGATCTCCGAGGACGTCCAGGAGCTCCGACGCCGGGCTCCCCCGACGTCGCCGGAGACCCGGCCGTGAGGATCGCGGTCATCGACAACGGCGGGCAGTGGACCCACCGGGAGTACCGCCTCCTCCGCGACCTCAATGTCCGCGCCGAGATCGTCCCCAACACCCGGCCCTGGACCGAGATCCAGGCCGACGGGGCCGTCCTCTCGGGCGGCGCGCTCTCCCTCGAGGGGACCGACACCCGCCTCGGCGCGGTCGCCGACTGGGTCGACACGGTCGGGGTTCCCGTCCTCGGCATCTGCGTCGGTCACCAGTTCCTCGGCCGCCACTTCGGCGGGAAGGTCGTCAAGGCGGCGGAACCGGAGTTCGGGCGCGTGGCGGTCGACCTCGAGGGTCCGGAGATCCCGCTCTTGGCGGGCCTTCCGCGCCACCTGACCGTCTGGGAGAACCACAACGACCACGTCGCCGAGCTTCCGCCCGGGTGGATCGGCCTCGGCCGCTCCGAATCGTGTCCGGTCCAGGTGATGGCCCACCCAACCCGCCCCCTCTGGGGCGTCCAATTCCACCCCGAGGTCGAGCACACCGAGGGGGGACGCCAGATCTTCGAGAATTTCGTCGGGCTCTGCAAACGGTAGTACATATGTAGCGAGGCCGGCTCGGCGCCTCGGATGCGGGCACGGCGGGCGAGCGGGGGACGGGAGAGCGACCTCGTCCGGCGGGCCGGCAAGCTCCGGGATTCCGTCGCGCCATTGCTCCCGGAACGGATCGGACCGGGCCCCTGGTCGAAGTTCGACAAGCGGAAGGAGGAGCTCGAGGCGGTCCGCGCGGCGCGCGACGACGAGAACGAGCTCGAGCGGCTCGCGAAGCGGGGCGACCCGATGGCCCGCGCGCTCGCCGGGATGTTGCGATTCTACCTCGAGCCGGACCTGCCGGCGATGCTCGTCGCCCGGTACCCGTCCGGCGAGATCCCCTTCGCCCCGTTCGGACGGACGACCCGGGAGGCGAACGTGGCGATCCAGAACGCCGACGACCCGTCCCGCCTGATGATCGGGTACCTCGACTGGGCCCGGAAGGGGTTCTACTTCTTCGCGACCGACCGCTCGCTGTTCTGCACCGGTCGCTCCCCCGAGCCGCCCGCCGCCTTTCTCGCCGCCCAGAACGCGGCGCAACCGTACCGGCTCACCCCCACCGGCTCCGGCGACGGGTTCGAGTGTCCGCATCTCGCCCGCAAGGAGCATCGGCCGTACCTGTCCGTCGAGTGGCCGGCGGCGCACCGGGAATGGAAGGTCTGCCTCGCCTGCGCGAAGCACGAGCGCCAGCTCCTCTCCACCCTGACCTCCCGCCTCGCCGTTCCGAAGCCGCTCAGGGAGTTCTCCGTCTCCGCGCACCTGAACGTGGAGTGCCACGGCGGCGACTCGTGCGTCCACGCGAACCTCCCCGCCCTCCCTCGGGGGGTGCGGAAGCGGTACCTGTTCGGTCGCTCGAGCGATTCGGAAATGCTGGACGCGTACGTCGAGTTCCTTCGACCCCGGCTCGAGCGGACCCGGGCCCCGGTGTTCGTCGCTGCCGGGGTCTGCTACGGCTCGGACCGGGCGAAGTTTGTGGAAGCGCTTTCGCCGACGCCGGAAGAGCGGACGGCCCTCGAGCGAACGCTCCCCTCGGTCGACGGGTTGTTCGAGGTCGACGAACCGAGGGCCAGCCGGGCCCTCGAGAGGCTCTGGCCCCAGCACGCGGACGAGATCGTCGGCGCGATCGTCTCCGACCCCAAGGAGGCCGAGCGGCTCGTTCGCGAGGCCCGCGCCGCGCCGGGCCGGGTCAGCGAACTGCTCGCCCGGGCCGCGCGCCGCGGGGCGGAAGAGGCGCGGCGGAAGGAACTCCCCACCTACGAGCACCTCGCGCCCGAGGCCGCCTACGTCGACGCCGTCGCCCGGACGTTCCGGGCCCGGGGCGCCGCCGCCGCCGAGAAGGCGCTCCTCGAGCGATTGCCGCGCGAGGGGAAGGAGCGGGGCCTCGCGGTCGGCCTTCTCGCGGCGCTCGGACGGCTGGGCCCGCACGACTGGCAATTCACCGACACGGAACGGACGTTCGGGGCGGCCCTGGCCGACCTCGCGAAGGGGGTGCTGAGCGGCCCCGCCTCGGAGTACCACACGGCCTTGGACCGGCTTCTGGGGACGGCCGGCGTCGTCCGGTGGGGCGGGGTCGACTCCGCGGAAGGGTCGGGACGAACGGAGGCTTAATTGGGGATGGGCGTCCCCGGTACACTCGTCGGGTCGGGTCCCGGCAGTCCGATGTCGCCGAGCTCCGCGGGTGATTCCACAGCCCTCGTCGTGGCGGGGGACGAAGAAACCCGGGTCCTACTCCGAGGACTCCTGCGGCTGCATCACTTCCGCGTCGTCGGTGAAGCCGAAGGGGCACACGAAGCGATCGACCTAATGCGGCAAACCTCCCCCGGAGTCCTGGTCTCCGACGTCAACCTCTCCGACGGAACGTACTCCGACCTCCTCGAGGCCGCGCAAGGAGCGGAGCCGCGGCCCCGCGTGATTCTCGTGGTGCCGAGCAGCCGACCCCACGCTGCGGCCGACGGCCCGCTGCATCCGGACGTCGTCCTCCAGCGGCCGTTCCGGATCCGCCAGTTCGCCGAGGCGCTCGGCGGACCGGTCGCGGAAACGCCGTCCGCTTAGCCGCCGCGGTCTCGCGTGGGCGGCCGCCAGCGGGCGACCGCCTCCCGCTCCTGGAAGTGCAACTCCGGCGCGGGCACCACCAAACAGTGCAGGGGAGGTCCAAAGTCCGACCCCGCCAGTTGGGCCCTCGTCCCCCACCACGCCGCGACATCCGGACGGCCGACGCGGGCGACGACCCCGAATTCGGTCGCAAGCTCCACCTTCGCCACAACGCTCCTCGCCTCGTCGAACCTCGCCAGCGCCTCGGCCGCCGCGAGGTACCGACCGTCGGACGGGCGGAGGTCGAGGAGGACGAGCGTGTGGGAATCCGCCGCCCGGTTGCGGCCGATCGCCTCGAACGGGGAGACCGGGTCGAATCCCGGGTCGGCGAACGGCAGCGAGACGACCCGCCCGAACCGGTAGTGCATGAGCCCGAGGTAGGAGACGGCCGCCGTCAGGATCGATGGACCCGCGAGGTACCGCCAGGTGTGCCCCGCCTGCTCCGCCGCGACGCGGAGATGGACGTGGGTCGTGGCGACGAACGGGTCGCCCGCGACGATCAGGGCGACCCGCGGGACGGCGGCGAGCGCCTGCAGCACGGAGGTTTCCGCCTCCAGCTCGGCCCGCCCGAGCCGCTCGATCGGCCGCCCGAGCTCCCGCTCGAGCCGTTCGATGGTGCCGTCCGCGAGGCGGCTCGTGTACTCCTCGGCGAACACTCGGTTCGAGGTTCGGAGTCCCTCCATCGCGCGGGGGGAGAGGTCGGTCTCGTCGCCGAGGCCCGCGCCGAGGAACAGGAGTTCGCCCATTGGACCCCCGAGATCGCCGTCAGCCGCGGATGGCGAGTACCGGGCACGGGGCGGCGCGGAACAGCTCCTCGAGGAACCGGCGGGTCAAGAGCGGCCCCTCGGCCGGACCGGCCTCCTCGCCCACGAGCAGGAGCCCGTACCGTTCCCGGGCCGCCTCCTGGAGGATGAGTTCCGGGAGACGGCGCCGCCCGAGGAGGGCGGCGGGGAAGTGGGAGTGGCGCCGGCGCAGGGGAACCCCCCGCGGAGAACGGGTCGGTGGCTCCTCCGCCGGGAGCTCCCGGCCCCGGGCGGTGATCGAGAGCGTCACGATCGGGATCCCCTTGTGCCGGAGGGCGAACTCTTCGGCGATCTGGAGCGCCTTCGGAGGGGGTGTTCCGGTAAAGGTGGGAATGAGGACCCGCGGGACCTTCTCCTCGATGAGACCGAGCCGGTTCACGACGATCACGTCGCAGGCGGCGTGGTGGAGCAGGGCGCTCGCGGTGTGCCCCACGAACGGATTGCGGCTCCGTCGGTCGCCCCGGAGGGTCAGGAGGATGGCGTCGACGCTGTGGGTCTCGGCGCTCTCCAGGATCTCGCCAGACACGTCGCGGCTGGCGCGGACCTCGGGATCGACCCGGACATCGAGGGCGGCGCCCGTCTCATGGGCGGGGATGACGAGGTTGACCGACGCCCGCCATTGCCGGGTCACCTCGGGGAGCGTGGTCGTGGGAATGACGTGGAGGAGGCGGATCTCCCCGTCGGCATCGAGCAGCTGGGCGCCGAGCCGGATCATCGGCTCGACTTCGGACGGCTCGTTGATCGGGATCAGAAGGCGCCGGTACACTTCCCTTCCCTACCGCTCCGAACGGCGGAGCATCGACCGGCACAAGAACGTTCACCTCGGGACGAAGTCAGGGGGCCGTTCCCACGGACGGAGCGCACGGGGCCGTTACTCGCGCTCGGCGTGGGCCATCGAGTACGCGAGGTAGACCATCAAGGCAATCCCGAGCAGGGTGAACAGGACGAGGCCGAACTCGCTGACGAGGAGGTGGACGAACCCGTCGATCGTCATCGCACCGAACTCGGCGAGCCGGTGCCGGCTATTTATCGGCCGCGACCGACGTGCGCCGCGGCGCCCGAGCGGGTTGGGGTGGGTCAACGGGTGAGTCGGGTCCGTCCGGAGGGGCGGGAGTTCCCTCGGAGGCCCGGGCCCTTCGGGCGTCGCGGCTCATGCGTCGGACGATTCGGACCATCGCCTCCTCCCGCCGCTGCTCGGCCTTCTCGTACCCGACGTCCCGCGTGTCTCGGGTGAGCAGGAGCACGACGCGGCCGAGCGAGCTCCGACCCGTTCGCCCTCGCCGCTGGATCGCCCGGATCTCGCTCGCCACCGACTCGAAGAAGACCACGAGGTCGACGTCGGGGACATCGAGCCCCTCCTCGGCGACGCTGCTCGCGACGAGGATGGGGAACCGCCCGGTCCGGAACTCGCGGAGGACGGTCGACTGGTCGCCCTGCGACATCCCCGGGTCGTCGGCATCGCGCGTCGACTGGCCGACGAACCGTCCGGTCGACCATCCGTCCCCGTCCAGGGCGGCTCGAATCCCTTGGATCGTGTCCCGGAACTGCGCAAAGACGAGAATCCGAGGCGGTCGGTCCCGGGGCCGCTCGAACTCCTCCGCCACGAGCTTGCGGAGCGCGTCGATCTTGGGATGGGACGTCGAGTGAGCGGTCGCGAGAATCGCCTTCGCCTCGGCGAGCGCTTGGGCAAGTTCGGGGACCTTGAGGAACGCCCGGTCCCCCCGGCTCGGCTTCGGCTTCGCCTCGACCCGCTCGACGTACTGGACGAACGGCTCGACCCCTTGGGTCTCGAGCCGCTCGAGGGCGTGGTGCAGATGGAGGAGGACGAGTTGGTGGAACAGCGGACCGAACTTCCGGACCATCGGCCCGGGGCGGGCAAAGACCTCGGCCCGCAACGCGACGAGGTCCTTCACCGAGATCGACGCGAGCGGTTTCTTCCGAAGGTATCCGATCCGCTGGAGCGCCCGCCCTTCCCGGAGGTTGGCGACGCGGAGCGCCGCCTGGATCGACTGGATCTCGGGCGGAAGATCCACCCACCGGTGCTCGACGTCGACGGGTTGCACGTACTCCCGCACACCCGGTTCGTCCCGGTGGCGGGCTTCCACCCGGCGGACCCCGAGAATCCCGACGACCTCGTCGATCCGGGCCTGCTGACCGCCCGGCGAGGCGGTCAGCCCGAGCAGCCGAGCGGCCGGCCGACGGTCGCGACGGAACCGCTCGGCCACCGCGACATACGCGTAGTGCCCGACGGTGTGGTGCGCCTCGTCGAACACGATGAGCCCGACGTCGGCGAGCGAGTACCGGTCGGCGGCCAGGTCGTTCGCGACGACCTCCGGGGTGGCGAACACGACGTCGGCCCCGTCCCAGCCCCCTTCCCGGACGGGCTTGCGGACCGTGCCGGTGAACCGGGCGGTCCGGAGCGAAGGCAGCCACGCGTGAAACGCCTCGGCGTGTTGCAGGACCAACGGGCGGGTCGGCGCGAGAACGAGGACTTTCCCCGAGTCCCGTCGGGCGACCTCGGCGGCGGCGAGAGCCGCGATCACGGTCTTGCCGAGCCCGGTGGGGAGGACGACGAGGAGGTCGTCCGCGATGGCGACTCGGGCCAGGTCGAGCTGGAACGGGAGCGCACGAATCGTCTCGGGGGCGAGGAGCGGATGGACGACCCAGCCATCGTGAACCTGCCAGACCCCCGGGAGAGGCGGCGGACGAATCCGGGGCGGAGGAGGGGCCTCCGGCGTCCCATCATCGAACGTCTCGAGGGTACGCGGTTTGCTCACGGGACTCGAAGCGGCGCGAGGGGGACCGCGGCCATAGCGCTTCGCGGGAGGATCGCCCTACCGCGGGGACAACTCGTCGGGCGGTCGGCGCCTTGGAGGTGTCGGCCAATGTCCTCCGCTTTTCGATGAACTTATAGTGCGAACCCAGTCTTGTCGACCCCCGAGCGTCCGTGAGCGCCCTTTCCACGATCCGGTCCCGTCCCGAGGACCTCAAACAAGCGATTCTTCTGCGCAACAAGCCGTACCCCGACGTCGACGGGCTCGTCGCCCTCGACACCGAGTGCCGGCGGTTGGCCGGAGCGGTGAACGCCCTCCGGGCAAAGCGGAACGACGAGGGCCAACGGCTCGCCGAGGCCAAGAAGGCCGGGGCGGCCGTGGACCCCGCCATCGTCCGCGACCTGGGGGAGCTGCGCGACCGGATCACCACCGAAGACGCGAAGCTCCAGGAGGCCGAGGGAAAGCGGGACGCGCTCCTCCTCCTCGTTCCCCAGATCCCCCACGGGACCGTCCCCGTGGGAAAGGACGGGACGGAGAACGTCGTCGTGCGCGAAGTTCCCTCGACCGTCGCGACGGTCGCCGCGCCGAAGCCCCATTTCGAGATTGGGCCCGCGCTCAACATCCTCGACACCGAGCGGGGGGCCAAGGTTGCCGGCGAGGGGTTCTACTTCCTCGTCGGAGACGGCGCCCGGTTGGAGATGGCGCTGATCAACTTCATGCGGGAGACCCACCGGAAGGCGGGGTACACCGAGGTGCTGCCCCCGATCCTGATCTCGAGCGCCTCGATGACGGGCACCGGGCAGCTCCCCAAGTTTGCCGAGGACTCGTACAAGACCGTCCTTGACGACCTCTGGCTCGCCCCGACCGCCGAGGTTCCGCTCACGAACCTCTACCGGGACGAGGTGCTCCTCGGCACCGACCTCCCGCTCAAGGTGATGGCCTTCACCCCGTGCTTTCGTCGGGAAGCCGGGGGACACGGGGTCGAGACCCGGGGCATCGCCCGGGTCCACCAGTTCAACAAGGTTGAGCTGGTCAATTTCGTCCACCCGAGCCGCTCCTACGAGCAGCTGGAGACCCTACTCTCCGAAGCCGAGGCGATCGTGAAGGCGCTCGGTCTGCGCTACCGGATCGTCAACCTCTGCACGGGCGACCTCCCCGACAAGGCGGCCAAGTGCTACGACATCGAGCTCTGGGCCCCCGGCGCCCAACGGTGGCTCGAAGTGAGCTCGGTGTCAAACTTCGAGGACTTCCAATCGTCCCGGTCGGGGATCCGGTACCGGGAGCAGCAGTCGGCGAAACCGGAGTTCGTCCACACCCTCAACGGCTCCGGGACGGCCCTGCCCCGGCTCCTGGTCGCGGTCCTCGAGACGTGGCAGACCTCCGAGGGCGTCGTCGAGGTCCCCCCCGTGCTCCGACCGTTCCTTGGCGGCCAAGACCACCTCGAGCGGACCCCGTTCGTCGGCGAGCGGGAGCTCGGCCGGGGCCGTCGCGGCTGGACGACGAACTAGTCGAAGGCCGCCTCGAACCGGCGGCGCGCGGCACCCTTTTGAAGGGGGCCGGGGTGCGCGGGCGCAGGAGCTCCTCGGATGACCGGAACGACCCAGCACGGGCTATTCATCGACGGAAAGTGGGAGAGCCCGGCCGGATCCTCCCGGTTCGTGACCCGCAATCCCGCCACGGGTGAGGAGCTCGGGTCGTTCGTCTCCGGTCGCGCCGAGGACGCCGACCGCGCGGTCGAGGCGGCCTCCCGGGCGTTCCCCGCCTGGCGCGACACGCCCGCCCCCAAGCGTGGCGAGATCCTGCTCCGGGTCGCCGACGTGCTCCGCCACCGGAAGGAGGAGATCGGGCGCGTCGTGACGATGGAAATGGGGAAGGTGATCGCCGAAGGACGGGGGGACGTCCAGGAAGCGATCGACTTCGTCGAGTACATGGCCGGCGAGGGACGCCGGTTGGCCGGTGAGACCATCCCGTCGGAGCTACACCGAAAGTTCTGCCTCACGGTCCGCCAGCCGAAGGGAGTCGTCGCCTGCATCACGCCGTGGAACTTTCCGACGGCCATCCCGAACTGGAAGATCGCGGCCGCCCTGATCTGCGGGAACTCCGTGGTGTTCAAGCCCGCCTCGAACACCGCGCTCTGCGCGGTCGAGGTCGTCCGGGCGTACGAGGAAGGCGGGGTCCCCCCGGG
>JAKIVT010000179.1 GCA_022750415.1 Thermoplasmata archaeon | reverse complement strand
TACCTCGGTGGGCGACGATGCGCTCGGGTCCGGAGTTCCCGGGCCAGCTCGATCCCTCGAGGAGACAATCGGTAGACCTTCAACCGACGGTCGTGGCCCCGGACGTGACCTTTCTCGCCGAGAAGAACACCCGCCGCCTCCAACCGTCGGAGGACGGCCGCGAGCCCCGCCTGGGGGATCCCGAGCGCCTCGACCATCCCGGCTTGGCACAACCCGGGGGCGGCGACCTCTCCGGGAACTTGGACCCCTTGGGCGTAGACGTGCAGGATGACTCGCTGGGACAGCCGGAGCGTCGCCGGGGGGGAGCTGCCCCGTCGCGTGTGCCCGACCATCGGCTCGGCCGATGGTGGCACCTCCTCCGGCGCGGACGGCGACGCCGGTTCCGAATTCGCGTCTGGCAACGCCGTCGGGACCACCAACTCGACTTCCCCGACGACGGTTGCCGGAGAAGCGGGTGGTTCCGGGCTCTCGCTCGGGGCCGCCGGCGGGGGACCAACTTGGGGGGCGATCTCCCCGGGTGGCAAGCCGGGGGAATGGGTTCGTCGGGTCATCCACCAGAGGACGGCGTAGAGGGCGCCCGCGAAGGCGAGTCCCACGGCCAGGCCGGTGACGAATTCGAGGGAGCTCACCGGGGTCTACCCTCGCCGGGGCTTGGGTTGGGAGGTGGATGGATTGGAGGTCCCTCCGGGGTTGCGAGTTGGGATGGGCTGGTCCGTCGGCCTACGGACCCGGCTCCTGGGTGTCGGCGGGAGGTTCGGGTGACCCTTCGATTGGGGTCGGCGAGCCGGAGTCCTCCTGGTGGAGCTCACGGACGATCTGCTCTCCTTGCCGGGAAAGGCGGAGGCGGTTGCCACCGACGATCCCTGCGATCGCGACTCCGACGACTCCCGCTGCGAGTCCCCAAAGGAATGCGGAGCCACCGAGCCACCCGCCGGGGCCCTGGCTGGGGGACATCCCGTGACTGGGTGATGCGGCGACGGTGAACTCCGTCGTCGCGGACGCCGTCGCGCCGGTGGCATCGGTGATGGTCACGACGACCGTGTACTGACCGCTCGCCGTTCCCGAGCAGGAAACCGCCGGCCCGCCGTTCGCGACGCATCCGGAAGGGAGTCCCTGGTAGGCGTACGCGAACGGTCCCGTTCCCCCCGTGACCGAGGCCGTGAGCTGGACGGCCCCACCCGCGGGGACCGAAGCGCTCGAGACGACGAACGACCCGACGGAGGGGAGGGGATTCACGCTCAGCAGCGCGGTCGAGGTCGCCTGGGCTCCGAGCGAGTCGAGCGCCGAGACCGATACGCCGAACGTCCCTGTCGTGGAGGGCCGGCACGAGAGGGCGCCCTGGTTGGTGCTGACGCACCCGGCCGGCAGACCCCCGAAGTCGAAGTTGACTTGCCCGACGCCACCCCCCAAGGTTGTGGTCAGCGCCAGAAGCTGTCCGACGTCGACGGCGGGATGGTTCGCGGTCACGGCCGTGATCGTCAGCGCCGGCGCGACCGAGAACGAGATCCCGAGGGGGCTGCTGCTGACCCCGAGGGAATCCGTGACTTCGGCTGCCACACTGAACGATCCCGAGCTTTGGGGGACGCACGTCAACAGCGAGGTGTTCGCGGAAACGCAGCCGGACGGGAGCCCGGAGTAGGAGTAGGTCAACGATCCGGTCCCGAAGGAAGCCGTGACGTTGAGCTCCATCGATACGCCAACCTCTCCGAGGGAGCGGGTGGTCCCGACCTGGAGGATCGCGGGGGCGGGATTCACCTCGAGGGTCGTACGAGCCGTCGCGACGTACCCGGCTGCGCCCAGGATGGTGACGACGACGTGGTACGTCCCCTGGCTCTGCGGAACGCAGACGAGCTGCGCCGTATCCATCGAGAGGCAACCCGGGGGGAGCCCCGCGTAGCTGTAGGAGAGCCCGCCGTCGTTCGGCGACTCGGTGACCTTCAGCGTGATCGACTGACCCGTATCCATGACGATCGGGAGGGGGCCGAACACGGGGGCCGCGACCGCCCAGGTGGTGCCGGAAAACGCCCACGTGACCACGGTGAGGTTGTTGGTGACGAGATCCGAGAGGTTGGATCCGAGGAGTACGGTCTCGTTGTCGGCCGCATCGAACACCATCCCTTGCGAGTTGTAGACCGAGCCATTCGAGGCGAGGAGTGCCCACGTCCCGTTGGCGTACGACCATGTCTCCCCGCTGAACGCGCTCGCGTTGTAATCATTGAGCTGTACGAGGCCGCCGTACAAGATCGCCTGTTGGGTCGAGCTGTCGTAGGTGAAACCGAAGTTCATCCGCGACGAGGGCGCACCGACGACCGTCCCCGAGACATTGGACCAGACGCCGCCGTGGAAGGTGTACGTCGCGTTGGTCAGTTGGTCGGAGAGGGTGAATCCGCCGAAATAGACGACGTACTGATCGTTGGCGTCGTAGGTCATCGCGCCGAACCAGCCGGCGGGAGGGGTACCGGCGGTCGCGGTCAGGTTGGTCCAGACACCGCTCGCGAACGACCAGGTGGTCTCGAGCGTTCCATTGGGGCTCCCCGACAACCCGAGTTCGTTGTAAAGCAGGACGTATTGGTCGTAGCCGTCGTAGACGAGGTTCGAGAAGTCGACCGCCGTGGGGGCCGAGGTGCCGTTCGTGCTGAGGTTCGACCAAACCCCGGCGTGGTAGCTCCACGTCTGGTTGGTGACGGGGGCGACCGAGGCGCCGGTGGCC
>JAKIVT010000178.1 GCA_022750415.1 Thermoplasmata archaeon | reverse complement strand
GCGGCGGCCTGGCGGGTCGCGCTGTCCCGATCCGGACCGACGGCTCTCGTTCTCACGCGACAGAAGCTCCCGGTCCTCGACCCGACGGGCGACGTGGTCGCCGTCGGCACGGCGCGGGGCGGGTACGTTCTGCGCGAGGCCTCGTCCGGTCGCCCCAAGGTCATTCTGGTAGCCACCGGTTCCGAAGTCGCCCTCGCACTCGAGGCCCAGGCTCGGCTCGCGAGCCAGGGAGTCGGGGCCCGAGTTGTGTCCCTTCCCTCTTGGCGAGTGTTCGACGAACAGGTGGCCGAATACCGGGAGTCGGTCCTTCCGTCGACGGTTCCGAAGGTCTCGATCGAAGCGGGCGCAACCCTAGGATGGGCCCGGTACGTGGGATCGGACGGGGAGTCCATCGGGATCGACCGGTTCGGCGCCTCGGCCCCGGGCTCCGTCGTCCAACGGGAGCTCGGGTTCACCGCCGACCACGTGCTGGCCGCCGTCGGCCGGGTCCTGGCTCGTCAGAACTTGGGGAAGGCGGCGTGACCGAGCTGGGCGCCCTTCTCGCGGCGGGGCAGTCCCCGTGGCTCGACTACATCCGGCGCAGTCTCCTCACCAGCGGCGACCTGAAGCGAATGGTCGAGAGCGATGGCATCACCGGCGTGACGATCAACCCGACGATCTTCGAGAAGGCGATCGTCGGGAGCCACGATTACGACGAAGCCCTCCGGGGACTCCTGGCGCGCGACCCGAATCTCTCGGCGGCGGCGCTCTACGAGCGGCTGGCGGTGGAGGACGTGACGCTCGCGGCCGACGTGCTCCGTCCGGTGTTCGACCGGACGAATGGGTCGGACGGGTTCGTCAGTCTCGAGGTCGCCCCCGGCCTGGCCCACGACACTGCTGGAACCATCGCGGAGGCCCGGCGACTGTGGGCCGAGGTTGGGCGCCCGAACGTCCTGATCAAGGTCCCGGGAACTCCCGAAGGGGCTCCGGCCGTCGAACAACTGCTGTCTGAAGGAATCAATGTCAACATCACCCTCCTCTTCTCCGGCTCCCAATACGAGGCGGTCGCGCAGGCGTACCTTCGAGGCCTGAGCCGGGCGTCGGTCCCCTCCCGCGTCGCGTCCGTGGCCTCCGTGTTCGTGAGCCGGATCGACGCGGCCGTCGACCGGATGCTCGATGCCTCGGCATCCCCGGACGCCAAGACGATCCGCGGCAAGGTCGCGCTCGCGAACTGCCGGTTGGTCTACGCCCGATTCCAGCAGCTGTTTGACAGCGACGGGTTTGCGGAGTGGCGCGCCAAGGGCGCGCGTGCCCAGCGGGTCCTCTGGGCCAGCACGAGCACCAAGGACCCCGCCTACCGGGACACCATGTACGTCGAGGAGCTGATCGGACCGGAGACTGTTGACACGATTCCTCCCGCGACTCTCAGCGCGTTTGAGAACCACGGGGTCGTGCGCGGCGCGACCGTCCTTGAGGGGATCGACGAGGCCCGCCGGACGCTTGCGACCGCCCAGTCGCTCGGAATCGACCTCGAGCAGGTCACAACCGACCTCCAGACGGAAGGTCTCGCCCTGTTCGCGGCTTCCTACACGACCCTGTTGAGTTCGATCGAATCCAAGAAGGCCGCCATCCTCGCCACTCCCGTCGACCCGCAGCGTTGGAACCTCGCCGAGGGGGAGACCTCCATCGAGGCCCGGCTGGCCGGTTGGCAGGCGGCCCGGGTCCCCGCCCGCTTTTGGAAGCTCGACCCTACGCTTTGGCCTCAGGCGAACCCCCGCGACGTCGCCGAGCGGCTCGGGTGGCTCCACCTACCGGAGCTCATGCAGGAGCAGGTGGCCCAGCTCACCGCGTTCGCCGATGGGGTCCGGGCCGATGGGATCCGGCATGTGGTCGTCCTCGGCATGGGCGGTTCCAGTCTGGCACCGGACGTGCTGCGGCACGTGTTCGGAAGCTGCGCGGGATACCCCGAACTGCTCGTGCTCGACAGTACTCATCCCGAGGCGGTGGCCGCCGTCCAAGCCCAGATCGAGCCGGGCGCCACACTCTTCGTCGTCTCGAGCAAGTCGGGAACGACGACCGAGCCGCTCTCGTTCTACCACTACTTCTGGGAGGTCGTCCGGGCGGCCGGTGTACCGCCCGGATCCCGGTTCGTGGCGGTGACGGACCCGGGTACCCCCCTCGAGACCCTCGCGAGGGACCAGGGGTTCCGGGCTACCTTCCCGGCCCTGCCGACCGTAGGGGGACGGTACTCGGCCCTCACCACCTTCGGTCTGGTCCCCGCCGCGCTTCTCGGGATGGACCTTTCCGGGCTCCTCGGCCAGGCCTGGACGATGTCGGAATCGTGCGCGGCCTCCGTTCCCGCGGCCGAGAACCCCGGACTGGCCCTTGGAGCCGTCCTCGGAGAACTCGCCGTCCGAGGGAGGGACAAGTTGACCTTCTACGCCTCCGCCGACCTCGCGGCGTTTCCGGCGTGGGCCGAGCAGCTCGTCGCCGAGAGCACCGGCAAGATCGACAAGGGGATCGTCCCGGTCGTCGACGAGCCCGTCGTCGACGCGTCCGACTACGGGAGCGACCGCCAGTTCGTGTTCTTCCAGGAAGCGGATCATCCGGATCCGGCGCTGGACGACCACGCGCAGAAGCTCGAAGCCGCCGGTCACCCGGTGGTGCGGATCGGGCTCGCCGACCGATTGGACCTCGGCCAGGAATTCTTCCGGTGGGAGTTCGCCGTGGCGAGCGC
>JAKIVT010000177.1 GCA_022750415.1 Thermoplasmata archaeon | reverse complement strand
GTCTGCAGCAAGACCTGCCGCCGCGACCTGGACCGGCGCAAGCAGACTCGCCAGCAGTACACCTACCTGATGTACGGTCTCATGGCGTTCCTCGTCCTGCTCCTTGTCCTCAACTACGTCCGGCTCTAGCGGGGAGGCTGTGGGGCGGCCCCCGACCACCGCCGTCCTCGGCGGGACGTTCGACCGGCTCCATGCGGGGCACCGGGCCCTGCTCGCTGCCGCGTTCGCGAACGCATCTCGCGTGCGGATCGGTCTGACGACCTCCGCGTACCTCTCCGCGCACCCCAAACCGTTCGGAGACCTCATCCGGTCGTATGCCGCCCGGCGGAGGGCCCTCGCCGCCTACCTGCGGAGGATGTTTCCGGGTCGTTCCTTCGAGGTCGTTCCCCTGGACGACCCGTTCGGGCGGTCGGTCGACCCGGGGATCGATGTCCTCGTTGTTTCGGAGGAGACCCTCGACGGGGCCCGCGCCGTGAACCGCGAACGCCGCCGCCGCCATCTCCCGCCGATCCGGCTGGTCGTCGTTCCGGTCGTCCGGGCCGACGACCTCCGTCCCATCTCCTCGCGCCGGATCCGGTCGGGCGAGCTGCGGCCGACGGGGCGACGCTCCCGGGCCGTGGTGATCTCGCTCGTCGGGGTTCCTCCCGAGGCGCGTCCGCAGGTCCTCCGAGCGTTTGGTCGACTTTCACCCGGCATGGCAGTCCAACTCCGGACGGGGGGGCAGGATTCGGGGGCGGACTGGGACTATCGGTTGACGATCCGAGAGGGACCGGGCCGACCCCGCGTGGAACTCGAGGAGCCTGAAGGGCGCGTGGGGAGCGGGATTCTCCGGCGCGGACCGGAGCCCTGGGCCGAGTTCCTCACCAACGCCCTGGGCGACCGCCGCTCGCCCCGCGCGCGCGAAACGTTTTTCCCCCACGCCCCGGTGTCGCGTCGATGGAGACGTACCTCCGCGTCACGTTCCACAGCGAAGGGGCCAAGCCGTCGGAGGTCGCGGACCGGCTCCGCGAGTTCGGCTTCCTCCCGACGCAAGGGAACTACGACTTCGTCTACGACTGGCGCGCGTCGCCGACGCGGGACCAAATCCTCGACCTCGCAGACGAGATGACCCGGCTCCTCCAAGGGTACAAGGTCCTCGTCGAGATCGAGACGGTCTAGTCCACCCCGGCATCCTTCGACGAACGGGTTCGGACCCCCGTCCAGGCCGTCGAACCGTCGCGTTACGCCCAACCGATTCGCAATACGAGTAGGCCGAACGCGAACCCCAGCGCCAGTCCCGAGACCGGTCCGAGGGACCAACCGACCAGGATGGCCCGGACCGACTTCCAGACCACGGTCGATTGGCGCCGCGCCACACCCGTGCCAATCATCGCGCCGACGAGGGCCTGGTTCATCGAGGTGAACAGCCCGAACGCCACGGCCACGAGCAGCACCGTGGACTGGGCGAGTTGGGCGCTCGTCGCCATCCGCGCGTCGAGGCGCACGAGGTCGAACGCAACGCGGCGGAGCAGCGGTCGGCCCCAGGTCAGCACGCCGACGGCGAGTCCGGCCCCGCCGACCAGAGCCGCCAGGACCAGCGAGAATTCCCCGGTCATCACGAGGGAGCCGGACGCGTTCGAGACGTCGTTCGCTCCCATCGCGAACGACGCCGCCGCGCCGACGCCCACAAGCCCTGCGACGGCGCCTCGGCCCAGGCGCGCGGTGGCGGGGCCGGGAGCGCGCAGTCGGTCGGCCACCCGGACGAACAACGCCCCGAGCGCGAACGCCGCAAAGGGCGCCACCGCCCACAGAAGGAGGAGGGTTCCGATGATCGACCAATCGACCGCGATGCCGGCCGCGAGACCCGCCCCCACGGTCGCGAAGACGAGGATCTGGATGGTCGAGGTCGGCACGGTGAGAAGATTGTAGGCGCTCGTCAGCACGAAGGCGGCACTGACGACGGCCAGCGCGAGTCCGAGGGCGACGGTTGGAGCGAGCAGCAGGGCGTGACCGACGGTCGCCTCGACCTTTCCGCTCGCCAGCGCCGCCCCGAGGAACGCCAGGGGGGCCATCAGCAGGAGAGCCCGGCCGGGCTGGATCGCACCCGCCGCGTACGGCATCCCCATGCACGCCCCGGTGTAATGGGCGCCGATACTGACCGCGAACGCGACCGCGACGACGACCAACAGGATCGCGACGACGATCACCGTGATTCCCTCCGGCCCCCGGGGGGTTCCCGGCGGCTCGGGAGGCGACCGGCCACGGGATGGCCCACTCCATGGGTTCCGAAAGTTCGCGGAGGCACGTCCGGCCCACCGACGGGGCGGGTCCGGCTCATTCCGCGAGGTTTCCCGCGTGGACCACGGCCTTCCCGTCGACGGTCAGGTCACCGCCGCGGAGGAAGAGCCACGCCCACCAGGGCGTCCGGGTAGTGCCCCCGAGGTGGTCGTTGCGTCCGATGTTCAGGGAGATCGTCCCGAGGCCCTGGTCTTCGAGGAGGGGGGAGGTCGAAATCCTCGGGTTGAGTCCGATGGAGACCGATGCTGGCCGGTCCCGGCCCCGCCCCGCGCGGCCGTAACTCTGAGCGAAAAGCTCCTGCCCCTCGCCGTAGGCAAATCGCGCCAGTCGACCCCGCGCAAACGTCCACTTCCCTCCCCCAAATTCCCCGACGGTATCGGAGAGACCGCAAGAACTCGCGACGTTGGCGAGGAAGGTACCGTCCGCGAACGATTCGTCGAGAG
>JAKIVT010000176.1 GCA_022750415.1 Thermoplasmata archaeon | reverse complement strand
GGGGCCCGGTTCGGGTCGTTGCCCACCACCAGTTGGAGGCCGACGACCTCGTCCGGAAGGAACGTGGTCTTGGCGATCGGACTGTCCTTCGGGACGAAGCACTCGATGGCGCCCGTGTCGTCCTCGACCCGGACGATGATGTGGTGCTTCTCCGGCGTGGTCCGAACGTCGCGGACCATGCCGATGACCGAGTTGGTCCCGGGGCGGGAGCGCACGTCGCCGACGGGGAGCAGGTTCGGGAGGCCGGAGCGCCCCCGCATCATTCGCGAGAGCACGCGGTAGCGCGAAGCGAAGAGCGTCGCGTACGCCTCGAGCGGTTCGTTCGTCGTCGGCGGCGCGGAGAACCCTTCCAGGAGCACGGCGAACGACGGCGCCGGGGCGGCGGGCGCGAGGGGGCCGGCCTCCCGCTCGATCGTCCGGGTCGGAAGCGGAAAGGCTCGGGTGTCGGAAGCGTGCGCGGACCCGGTGACGGCAAGGATCCGCTCGACCATCGCGACGGTCACAAACGGACGCGCCGGCCCCGCGTCCTCGATTACTTTCTGGCTGAGAGTCAGTGGCCAAGGTTGGGCGGCGAGCAAGCGGATCGCGTCCGCTTCCACGAGCTTCTGGTGCTGCTCGAAGTAGGCGACGATCTGGTCGCGGAGCGGGCCGCCCGTCCCCGGGTGGACGTTCGAGCCGGAAGGTCCCCCGACCGGCTCGGTGAACGACACAGCGAAAGGCTCCGCGGGTGCGAGGGAGCCGACGCTATTTCAACCGTTGGGCGGGGACTTGCCCCGATGGCCGCGCCGGAGCGCTCGGCTCAGTCCCGGTACGACTCTTTCGCGTAGGTCACGCCCTTCGGGAACTTTTCCTTCAGGTGCGCGATCAGCGACTCCGGACTGCGCTCGAGGTGCGCGGTGTACCAGCGGACGACCAGGTCGCGAAGCGCGGCGTGGAGCTCGCGGAGGTTGACTTTCTCCTCGTGGCTGTCGTAGAGGACCGCCTGGTTCATCATCCGCATCCAGCCGGTGTACTTGTGGTAGGATTCGCCCTCGCACCACTCGTAGATTCCGCGGAGGTGCGGCGCGCCCTCTGGGGTGCGGTAGTACCAGAACCGGAGTGTGAAGCCGACCCATCCCGGGGTTCGGTCGTGCAGCTCGATCGTCTTGACCGCCCCGAAGTCGAAGCTGTCGCGGAAGGCCCACTTCTCGGGGTATTCGACAAACGTCGCGAACAGAGTCTGGGACGGTTCGACGGTGAGATGAACCGAAATCTGCTCGAACTGGTTGTGGACCTCCCAGAGGTCCTGAAGCAGGCGCTTGTTCAGGTCGCCGCGGTGGGCGAGGTCCTCGCCTCCCTTCTCCCCGGCGGACTTCTGAGAACGCGCGAGCTCCTCGCGCAATGAAACCACAAAGCTGTCGTCGGAGAGCGGCGCGGGCTGCGCTTCTTCGGGGGTGGAGGGCGGCGCGGCGGGCGCGGACTTACGCTTGGGCATGAAACTTCGGCTCCGAGGGCGGCCTAGCGGAGTCGCGTATATAGTTTTGATTTACGAATTGCCCGAGCGATTCGCTTGGTGCACGACGCCCAGTCCGAGGCACCGGCTTAACCCGAATGGCGGCTCGGGACCCCACGTGCTCGTGGCCGTAAGTCGGCCATGGCCTCGTTCGATTGGCATCGCGTTCGCCGTTCTCACTCTTGTCGGTGCGCTCGCCCTCGCGCTCATCGAGATTGCGAGACTTGCCGCTTTGAGGGGGTACGCGCTGTTCTACTCGGTGCCCCCCGGCCCAGAAGGAGCCCTCCTGATTCTCTCCGTCCTTGGGTGCTTGGGCGCGACCTTCTACTCGCTCTCCAAAAGCCGGCTCGGATTCTTCGATTGATTGTTCTCCGTTCCCGCAGAAAGCCCGGCGGGTCTTCCCTAGCTTCTCGGGGAGACAGAGACGGCCAGGAGCCCCCCGAAGGGCCCATGAGCGGCCTGCCTACCGCTTAAATACGCATCACCCCTGAACACGGTTGGAAGGACTCCCGGAGACGGACGGAGGCAACTCCTGACGTCGCCGCGCCTCACGGACGGACGACTCATGCTCAACCCCCGCCTCTGTCGTAAGCCCCGCGAATTCGCGTGCGACCGCCAGGACTAGCCCAAGTTCCGTCCTCCTACGAGTCACACGCTCCCAGAGGGGAGCGTGGAATCCACCCCACAACGGAGGAACGAACCAAATATGTCCAGCGATCCCAGCGCCGCCAAGTACCAGATCAAAGCCCGAATTATGGCCGAAGGGGTCATCGACAAGCCCGACGTCGTCGGCGCTGTCTTTGGCCAAACGGAAGGTCTGCTCGGAGACGAGCTCGACCTGCGCGACCTGCAGAAGTCCGGCCGGATCGGCCGCATCGAGGTCGACATCGACTCTCGGAAGGGGAAGAGCGAGGGCGAGATCACCATCCCGTCCTCCCTCGACCAGGTCGAGACGGCCATCCTCGCCTCGGGCCTCGAGACCGTCGACCGGATCGGCCCCTGCCGGGCCAAGATCGAGGTCATCTCGGTCGAGGATATCCGAGTCTCCAAGCGTCAGAAGGTCGTCGAGCGGGCGAAGGAGATCCTGCAGAAAATGCAGGAAGGGTCGAAGGGCGTCGCCGTCGACATCACCGAATCGGTCCGGAAGGCCGTCCAGGTGGACGAGATTACGACGTACGGCCCCGAGCATCTCCCCGCCGGGCCGAACATCGACCAGGCCGACGCGCTCATCGTCGTCGAGGGTCGAAGCGATGTCCTGAACCTGCTGCGCTGCGGCATCAAGAACTGCATC
>JAKIVT010000175.1 GCA_022750415.1 Thermoplasmata archaeon | reverse complement strand
TCTTGGAGTTTGTTCGCCGACGGTTCTTATAGCCCGGACCGCCCCAAACCACCGAATGTCGCGACGCCCCCTTCCCGCTCATCCAAACCGTGCCGCACTCCGCAACGCAGCGTTCGCCGTCCTCGTCGTCGCGCTCTTCGTCGCGGTGTTCCCCATCGGCGGCACGGGGCACGCCGGTGGCGTCCCGCTCGTTCCCCGGGGAGCCCCACTGTCGGCCCCGGCCGTCGGGAGGTCGGGCTCCAACGCGGCCCTTGGCGATCGATTCCCGGCGCCTCTCGGCGGCCCGGACCCCACTCTGTCCGCCGCGGCGACGCCAGCCGTCCAGCGGCTGTTGCAACACCGCACGGAGGTCGCGAGCCTCGTGGCGCATCGCGGTGTCGGCTACACGTACGCCACCGGGGTCGCGTGGCTCGCCTACGCCCCGTGGGACCATGCGTTCTACGTGGCGGCGCCGCCCTCCAGCGTGGACGAGATCCTGGCCGGCTCGACCACCGTCGCGGCGGTCATCGCGGTCGGGGCCGCCCCGTTCGGTGTTGCCGTTGACGATGCTACGGACCAGGTGTGGGTCACCAACACGGGTTCGAACAACGTCACCGTCATCAACGGCACGACGCAGTCGGTGGTCGCGAACATCCCCGTACCGAGCGAGCCGCTCGGCATCGCCGTCAACCCGGCCCAGGCGCGAGTGTTCGTCGCCGACAACGGCACGAACCAGACCAGCGTGATCAATGCCACCTCCGACTCCCTGCTCGCGAACATCACGGTTGGCGCCGAACCGATCGGCGTGGTCTTCGATGGCGCGACGGACCGGGTGTTCGTCTCCGACTTCGGGTCCAGTGAGGTGACCGTGCTCAACGGGTTCACCGGCCAAGGTCTCGGCAATGTTTCGGTCGGCCTGAAGCCCATCGGCCTCGCCGTGGACAACGCCACGGACACGGTCTACGTCGCCAACCAGGGCTCGCAGAACGTCAGCGTCATCACGGCGGGCTCGGCCACGGTCAACGCCACCGTTCCCATTCCGACGGAGGGCTACGACCCGAGTCTGCAGGGGGTCGCGTACGACGCCGCGCATCACTTGATCTGGGTCACGGCCGGATTCACCGCGGTCGTGATCAACACATCCGAGGAGCGCGCGGTCGATGAGGTCAACTACGACCCCGCCGGGATCGCCTACGATCCCGCGAATGGCGACGTCTGCCTCACGAACAGCGCGAACGTGACGTTCGGCTGCTTCACGTTCGGCTCCGGACTCCAAGTCGATGCGAACGTCACCTTCTCGGAGACGGGTCTTCCTCCCGGGACGCCCTGGAACGTCACGCTCTCTCCCGGGCCCCTCACCTTCGGTCTCGGGAGTAGCATCCGGCAGACGATCACGGGCGCCTCCCTCGTGATCGGAGTCGACGTTTGGTTCCATGCGCCGGGATACAACTACTCCTTCACGATCGAGCCGGCCGCCGGGGAAGTTCCGAATTCCTTGCGGGGCTACGTGTGGTCCATGGGTGCCTCACCGAGCTTCGTCAACGTCACGTTCAGCACGGGGAGCGCATACCGGGTCCAATTCAACGAATCCGGGTTTACGAGCACGGCCTTGGCGCAGAGCTGGGCGGTCACCCTCGGGGGCTTCCGCACGACCTCGACCGGGTCCTCCCTCGCGTTCTGGGAGACGAATGGAACCTATTCCTACTCGGACTCCGTCCAGCAGGTCAACTGGACCAGCTCGCCGAGCGCCGGGAACATCACGGTGGCCGGTCGGTCGGTCAACGTCACCCTGAATTGGACTTCGACCTCCGTCGGCTCTCGGGGGGTCTACACCATTACCTTCCAGGAAAGCGGGCTCACGAACGGGACTCGGTGGGTCGTGAACCTGCAGAACTCGACGGCGGGAACCAGCGGGAGCCCATCCGCCCCCTACGGCTGGTCCGCCCAGGTCTCTGCGGGGACCTACGAGTACACGACGAGCGCCCCGGTGGGTTGGATCACCACGAACGGCAGCGGCGGGGTCGTCGTCACCAATGCTTCCGTGACCATCGACGTCGTTTGGCTCTGGGTGGGGTACTACCCGGTCACGTTCACGGAGTCCGGACTGCCGAACGGTACGATGTGGGGCGTGTTCATGGGCCCGTCCTTCAATTGGTCGGACACGCCGTCCCTCGTACTCGATGAGTCGAACGGCACCTACCGGTTCTCCGTGGCATTCGTAAGCGGGTACTCCCTGAGCACGGCGAACCGAACCGTCGTCGTGCAAGGAAGCGCGGTCGGGGTCGCCGTCCTATGGACGGTGACCGTGACCTACGCCCTCACCTTCCAGGAGAGCGGGCTCCCCAATGGGACGCAATGGAGCGTGGAACTCGACGCGCCGGACGGCGCGTCGGTCCTCGGCACGACGGCGGCGTCGATCTCACGGTCCGAGCCGAACGGAACGTACCCGTTCCAAGTCAGCCCCGTCGCCAGCTACGGCCGGTCGGAGTACGTCGCCTTCCCGTCCAACGGCACGGTATCGATGGGCGGCGCCCCCGAGACGGTCGACCTCCGCTTCTCGCTCGCCGGTGGGTTTTTTAACGTCACCTTCCGCGCCATCGGCCTTCCGCTGGGGACTCCATGGAGCGTCGGAGTCGGCGGGGCCGGCATCCTGTCGCAGGGACCCACGATCGTGTCGGCAGAATTGAACGGCACCTACGCGTTCACCGTCGGAGGGGCGTTCGGGTACGACGCGAGCCCGGGGGGAGGGACCGTGACCGTGCGAGGCGCCCCGGTCGTCCTCGACGTCAGCTTCAGGCTGGCCCCCGGATTCTACCCGCTCCGCTTCCTCGAGACCGGCCTCGGGACCG
>JAKIVT010000174.1 GCA_022750415.1 Thermoplasmata archaeon | reverse complement strand
ATCACCCTGGCCGAGCTACGTGCGGGGTTCACCGTCGCGAAGCTTCCGGCGCTGTGGACCCCGTTCCTCAGCCACCTTCGGGCTTCCCATTCTTATTCGGTCGAACCGGTAGAGGAGGAAATCGCGCTCGCCGCGGGCGAGCTCCGAGAATCGACGCACCTCGGGCTCCCGGACGCTCTGATTCTCGCTACGGCGCGGCTGCGCGGCGCGAAGTTCGTCGCTACGCTGGACCCCGAACTCCTGCGTACGAAGTGGTCGGTGGCCGCGAAGCGGCCGAACGAAATCCCCCTAGACTGATCGAACACGGTCCTAGGGGGCGGCTACGGATGGGAACGATCCCGCGGTTCCCTCCCGCGGCTTCCGGTCCGTCCCCGAGAACTCTGACGAAGTTCCGGACCGTTCGGTGCTCGCCCCCACCCCTACCGGCGGACCACGGTTGGTCGCCGGAAGAATCCGGAATGGAGCTTCATCTCCCCCGTCGCCCGGTCGATCTCGCCGCGCACCCCGAGTGTCCGACCGAAACCGGCGACCTCAACGATGAACCAACGAACCTCGAACACGCCTCCCCGTTCCACCGCCTCGCCGGCATGGGCCCGCATCGCCATCCAACGGTTCCGGTGCAACGCCGCGAGGTACGTCCGCTCGAGCGCCTCCTGCGCCGTCCGTACCGGACCCGTCGTCGGAGCGATCTTCGAGACCTCCATCGAGGTCTCGGGGCCGGGAGCCGTCTCCCCGAACCGGTACCGTCGGTAGCGGATCCGGTACCGGTCGGGCGTCTCCTGGCGGTCCAGGAGCGTCCAGACCCTCGGGTTTGTCGTTGGAGCAACGGTCGAGAATCCCTCCCGCTTCCTCGCCACCTCGGCGCGCCATCGGGCCACCCCACGCATGACGAGGTACCCGCCGTAGATCGCACTCAGCAGCCAAGCCGTTTCGACCCAGATCGTGAACGGGACGGTTCCGCGCTCGACGCTGAGGGTGACGAGGGTGACCGAGGTGAGGGTCAACATCGCGATGTTGATCGCGACATCGGCATCGAGGCGGAGCTGCCGGAGCGAGAGCGGCAGGAACGGGGTGACCGCGAAGTGCGTGAACCCATCGAGGAAGACGTGCGAGAGGCCCCCGATCTCCATGGCCACGAAGTAGAGCAGCGTCGAGGCGTGGGGAAAGTACGGAAGGAACGGGAGGAGGAAGCTCCCGGCCACCGCGACCAGAGTGACCCCGAGGATTGAGTGCGTGATACCGTGGTGTTCGAGCAGGGGGAACCGACGGGCGAGCGGGAACAGCAGGGCGTCGGCGTCCGGGAGACCGCCGGCGAGCGCCCCCGCCGCGATGTATTGCGGGGAGGCCGGGCCCCAGATCACGAACGAGAGCAGGTACGCGAAGACGACGTGCGTGAACAGGTCCATTCGAGTGTCGTCCTCCCCACCGGTGTCGACGGGTCTCTCCTGTCAAAACCCGGACTAGAAGAGCGCGGCGGTGCCGACGTCCGCTCGAACTCGGCCCCGGAGTCGACCTCGTTCCGTGGACCGTTCGTTCCGTTCACAGTCGGATCACTCGGAGGGCTTCCCTCCGGCTGAGGGGACTCAATCGCGTCCCGTTGCGGGACACGTAGTCCGCGACCACCGACGGCTCCACCCGGGCGTACTGCCGGAGGGCCCACCCGATCGCCTTGCGGAGGAAGAACTCCTTGCGCTCGAGCGACGGCTCCATGCGATCCATCAGAAGCGCGAGGTCGGTTTCGGTCCCTGACCCGACCTGACAAATGATCGAGCTCCGCCGCTTCCAGAGATCCTCCCCAACGGCCCACGATCGCATCTCCGCCGCCATCGGGTCGGGAAAGCGGCGGAGGATGGGGCCCAACCGCCGCACCGCGACCTCGTCGACGTAGTCCCACCACGCGCCCCTCTGGATCATCTCCTCGTAGAGGGGAAGCGCCGCGGGCGTCTGGAATTCGCGGGCGACCGGGAAGCCGCTCAGGACGATCGCCGCGTACCGCTCTTCCCGGAACTGGGCGTGCCGCCAGAGGAACCGGGACGTTCGCCACCACTGCGGCGCGGAGGCGAAGGCGAGGTCGGCGAACCGGCGGCGACAGACGTCGATAAGCTTCGGGGACGGGACGCCATGGTACGGCATCGTCGACCGCATGTACTGTTGCATTCCCACCGCCCTGCCTGGGTCGCCGACGGCCCGGAGGTCCGCCCGGAGGGCGTCGAGCAGCACCCGAGGGTCGGTCCGCGTCGCGGCGGCGGCGGGCTCGGATCCAGGGACGGTCCGCTTCCGGACACCTCGCGCGGCGGACAGGCGAAGGGTCGAACTCCCTTGGCCACCCCGGGATGCTACGGAGGGGAGCCGTTCCGGGCCGCGTCCACTCGGCGACGCACCCGCAACGCCGTCAGCGTCACCCAGCGGCCCGGTCGTCCCGCTCGTTCCAACACCATGGGGGTGGCCTTCTTTCGCATGGTGTAGCCGGCGCCCGCCCCAATGTCCGGGTGGGCCCGGTCGATCGCCCAAGTTCCATCGTTCCGCCGCTTCGACTCGAGCAACTCGAGCGCGGGGTCCATCCGGCGGTCTCCCCCTTTTCCAAGGGCAGAGAGGATGTCGAGACCGACGAGGAAATCGTAGTAGTAGTGGTTCGGGAAGTGGATCCGGCGCCAGGGCGCGTACGGTCGGCGGCCCTGCTCGAGGAGCCGGTGTCGGAGGTAGAACTCGGCCCCCCTTTCGATGGCCCGACGGACCGCGGGGGAGCGTTTCGAGGGCGGAAGGGTCGCCAACGCGCTCAATCCTTCCCAGCCGTCCAGAGTGCCGCGCCCGAACGCTTCCCGCCGCCAACAGTGCCAGCCGCCATCGGGGAACTGGT
>JAKIVT010000173.1 GCA_022750415.1 Thermoplasmata archaeon | reverse complement strand
GTCAATCAAATTGAGAGCGACGTTCGCAGCGGTGGAAGACGGGCCGGCGACTCCGACCACGATGTCGAGTTCGGTGCCGGCCGGTACCGGTCCGACCACTTGGGTCGTCGGGCCGGGTACGAACGCGGGCGCGATTACGATCCCGCCGGAACCAGTGCCGACGGAGGTACTCGCGTCGGATCTCGGGTGGAACCGCCCTGCCGTCCCGGTGAAGAGGGGGAACGCAACGATCGTTGCCAAGACGACGACCAGCACGTATCGGCGAAGGGGAGCGGAGATGCGGCGGCGACCGACCGGCATCCAGCCTCGTTGGGAAAGGCGGCGCTCCCGTATTATCAACGCCATCCGGCCTCGTCTCCTCCGGTCGCCGGCCGTGCGAGTGTTTTAACCTCCGACCGCTCCGGGACGCCCGGACTGTCGTGAACGAGTGGGTCGGTTGGGCGATCGTCCTCGCCCTCATCGCGGCGTACACGATCTTCGTCGTCGTGATGTACCGCCGGGGCCAGATTGGCCCCGACAAGGCGCTCTCGCTCTTCGGCCCGGCGTTGATGGTCAAGACGCAGAAGGGCCGGGGGCTCCTCGAGCGAATCGGTCGGTTCCGCCGGTTCTGGTCCGTCGTCGGTGACGCGGGGATCGTCCTCGCGGCCCTCGCGATGGGGACGATCGTCGCCGTCCTCGTGCTCGACGCGACGGTGGCGCTCCGAACTCCCGCGAGCGCCGCCCCGACTCCCCAGGAGGCGCTCGGAATCCCGGGGATCAACCCGTTCATCCCGATCGGCTACGGACTCATCGCGCTCGTGATCGGCGTGGTGCTCCACGAGATGATGCACGGCGTGATCGCGCGGTCCCAGAAGATCGGCGTGAAGAGCATCGGGATCCTGTGGCTCGTGATCCCGGTCGGCGCCTTCGTCGAGCAGGACGACGCCGAGATGAACGCCGCGACCCGCCGGAAGCGCGGCCGCGTGGCCGCGGCCGGCGTGCTCGCGAACCTCGTGCTCGCGGTGGTCTTCTTTCTCCTGGTCGCCGCGGCGGTCACCACGTCCGTGCATCCGACCGCCGACGGGGTCGGTCTCGGGGCGGTGGTCTCCGGGACGCCGGCGGCCGCCATCGGCCTCCATGCGGGCGACGTGATCACCTCGGTCAACGGGACGACGACGACCACGACGGTCGACCTGTTCAACGCCCTCGCCCTCACCCACGCCAATCAAACGGTCGCGATCTCGTTCTACGACCCGAACGCGGGTACGGTCGTGTCCCGTTCGGTGACGCTCGAGTCGCTCCGCGATTACACGCACGTCGCGACCGACGGGTCGAAAGGCTTCCTGGGTGTCTCGCCGACGTTCCTGACCCCGGTGCAACTCAAGACCGTCCTCGCGAACCCCGCGGCCGGGCCGGGCGGTCCCCTCGCGGGCGTCACGTATTGGGTCGTGCTCCCAATCGCCGGCCTTGAACCGGTCGCGGGAACGACGACCAGCTTCTACACGATCTCCGGGCCGCTCGCGGGACTCGGCGTCGGCGGGTTCTGGGTCCTGATCAACATCCTCTACTGGCTGTCGTGGATGAACCTCCTGCTCGGGCTCTCGAACGCCCTTCCGCTCTTCCCGCTCGACGGAGGACTCCTGTTCCGGGACTTCGTCGCCTCGGTGACGGCGCGATTCAAGAAGGGGTGGGACGCGCCCCGCTTGGACGCCTTCGCCGGTCGGGTGGCGATCGCCTCCTCCATCGCCGTCGTGCTGTTGCTGCTATGGCAGTTCGTGGCGCCACACCTCTAGACGAACGCGGGCTCCTCGCGGAGTACCCGTTCCTCCCCGGCGCGGAGTCCCTCGTCGTCGAGTCTCCGCCATCGATCGGTGAGTTGCTCCGGCACCCTGGGTACCAGCGGGCGCGCGACATCGGACGGGCCCGGATCCGCGCCGCGGTCGATGACCCGACCGGGGCGAGCGGCCTCGCCGAGCTTCCGCTCCTCGACCCCCAGGAGCGGTACCTCTCGTTCCAGTACGCGCGGCTCGTCCTATCCGCCGCCCGCACGCGAGCGCCCATTCGTCGGTGGGCGGTCGCCGAGGCGAAGGACGCGACCCACCGTCTCGGCGGCGAGGACCTCGAAGTGATCCTTGAGGTCTCTCGGCGTCTCGGAGTTCCGCTCGAGCGGGACGCGAACGCCGTGGCGTTTCGACTCCCGGACTACGTGCGGCTGGCGACCGGGATCCGGGAGGCCGAATTCCGATTGGTCCACCAGGCGGTCCACAGCGGACTCGTTCGGGTCTCTCCCGCGAGAGCGGTCCGGCTCCTGCAGGAAGGGATTCGCCGGACGCTCGGCGAGCCGATGGAACTCGCCGAGGCGGCCCGGGCCACCATCGCGGGGGCGGAATCCGAGCTGCTCGCGGAGGTGGAGGCGAAGATGCCGACGCCGGCCGCCCGGTCGGGGGCCGGGGTCGGGCCGCTCCGACCCGAGATCTTCCCCCCGTGCGTCCGCGCAATGCGGCGCGTGCTGCAGGACGGGGAGAACTTGTCGCACGCCGGCCGGTTTGCGCTGGCGGCGTTCCTTCACCGCGCGGGGGCCAATGCGGAGACAATCGTGGACGCGTACCGAGGCGCCCCGGATTTCGACGAGTCGGTGACTCGGTACCAGGTCGAGCACATCACGCAGCGCGACGGGGGCCGGGGCTATTCGCCGAGCGAATGCGCCACCCTCCGAACCCACGGGCTCTGCTTCTGGGACGGGGACAAGATGTCCAAGGTCGCGAGCGACCACGCGCCCGACCCATTGTGCCACGAGCCGTTCCTGCGCCACCCGTTGCAATACTATCGGATGCGCGGCGGGACGGTCGCCATCGACGACCGGGTGCCGGCCGAGGACGGCGTC
>JAKIVT010000172.1 GCA_022750415.1 Thermoplasmata archaeon | reverse complement strand
GACCCTCGTCCCGGTTAACCAGTCGAACGGCCAGTACGAGGCGGGCAACAGTGGGGTCAACGGCTACAGCGCGGCGTCGATCGCGGTCACGACGGTCCCGACCGAGGTTTCGGTCTGTACGACCGGGACCAAGACGATCCCGCTGACCGGCGGGTCGACGAACCTCGTCCTCTCCTCGACGACCGGAGGGTCGAGCTGCACCGCCGGGGACTTCTCCGAAGAGTTCACCGTGCCCTTCGCCGCGATCATCGGGACGCAGACGAACACCTTCACGGTCATCACTCGGGTCGCCGGAGGAGCGAGCGGGGTCAATCAGGAAACCGTCACGCTGGGGCTCATCGGTCTCCCGCTCCCGATGACCGCCACCGTCCACATCTACGTCGACTACGGGTCCTCGAGCCAACCCGCCGGCGGAATCGAGGTCCTGGACCTCCTCATCCACTAGCCGGGGCGAGACCGCTCGATCTGGCGATCTTCCGCGACGGGCCCCACCGGGTGAGGGGACCCTTGAAGGGCCCCGGGCGTGTGGGGAACCCGATGCGGGCCATCGCGATTCGCAAGTTTGGGGACACGCCGGAACTGATGGACCTACCCAAGCCCACGCCGGGCGAGGGGGAGGTCCTCGTCCATCTCGGCGCGGCGGGCGTGAACCCGTTCGATTGGAAGCTGGCGGACGGACTCCTCGATGGCAAGATGCCCCACGTGTTTCCCTTCATCTACGGAGTCGACGGCGCGGGCGCCGTCGAGGAGGTCGGCCCGGGGGTCAAGCGGCTCGCGGTCAAGGACGGCGTGTTCGGCCAGTTCTTCCACGCCCCCGTGGGAACGGGGACGTACGCCGAGTACGTCGTGGCGCCGGAATCGAACGCGATCGCCCTCCGACCCCGGGGGATGTACAACGACCAGGCGGCCGCCCTCCCGATGCCCGGGATGACCGCTCTCGACGCCCTCGACCGGCTCGGCCTCGAAAAGCGCCAGTCCCTCCTCATTCTCGGTGCGGGAGGGGGGGTCGGGTCGTTCACGGTCCAGCTCGCCTCGAACCGCGGGATCACCACCCTCGCCGCGTCGCGGGGACCGAACCGGGACTTTCTGCACAAGCTCGGTGCGTCCCGGTTCTACGACTCCTCGGCCCGGTCGTTCCTCGACGACGTCCGGGTCGGGTACCCGAACGGTGTCGACGCGATGCTCGACCTCGTCCATCGCGGACCGGAGTTCGAGCACTACCTGCCGCTGGTCCGCGCGGGGGGAGCCGTCGCCTCCACCGTCGGCGCGGCCACCGAGGAACTTCTGACGCCGAAGGGCCTTCGCGCGATCAACATCAACCTTCAGCCGAGCACGGAACTCCTCGACCGGCTCTCGAAAGAGTTCTCTTCCGGAAAGCTGCGGATCCCCCTCGAAGAGAAGGTTCCGCTCGCCGGAGCCCCCGAAGCGATCGCGAAGAGCCGTGCCGGAACGGGACGGGGCAAGACCGTTCTCACCATCTAGGCCGAGAGCTGCCTCCCATGGGCCGGGCCCCGGCCCCGACCGGCCGGCCCTCTACGGCTCGCGCCACCGGGCGAGGAACGCGGCCGCGAGGGCGAACAGAATCGTGGCGATGAGCAGGCCCGCCAGGTCGAACCAGGGGGAGTTGAGGATCCCCGGCGAGAGGGGCGAACCGGTGTTCACCCCGGTGACGCTGTCCGCGAGTTGGGAGGCGAACGTCGAGGGGGCGAGGAACGCCACCCACTGGAACGACTTCGGAATCAGGTACGCCGGGTAGAAGATCGGGGGGAGAACGGCGAGCGAGGAGAACGTGAGGGTCCCGATTGGCCAGATCTCCCGGAGCTGCTTGAACAGCGTGGAGATCAGGAACCCGAGCGACGTGGCCATCAGCCAGGTGAGCAGGACCACGCCGAGGAGCCCCGCGAACCCCGCCGCCGAGACCGGCGTGATCAGGAGGAGGATCGCGAGGAACAGAGCCAGCGCGGGGATCGTGAACGCCAGCTCGGAGAGGGCCATCCCCATCAGGTAGGCGAACGGCCGCACCGGGCTCGCGACGAAGATCTGCTGGAGCTGTCGCTCCAATCGGAGGTACGCGCAGTCGTTCAACATTCCATTGCCCGTGAACAGCACGGTGAAGAGTACCCCCCCGACGACGGCGTGCGGGAGGAACTGGGGGTTGGTCGGGCCGGTGATGACGAACAGGAAGAACAGGAAGCTCAACGGCGTGAGGAAGACCGCCCAGATCAGGAGCGGGGAGCGCCATAGCGGGATGATCCCGTTGAAGTAGCAGATCCGGAACGCCGCCTTGGCCTGTCCGCCGGCGATCACGATTCCTCCTCAATGCCGCGGCCCACCAGTTCGAGGAACGCCTCTTCGAGCGTCACCGGTCCGACCGTGAGCTCGCTGCCCCGTTCGAGGGCGAGCTCGGTGAGGTCTCGGACCTCCTTCTTCATCGTGAGCAACGTGATCGCACCCCGCTCGTCGAACACCCGGCCGTACGGGGCGAGCTCCTTGGCGGTGAACCCCCGGGAGAACCGGAGCCGGACCTCGCGGCCGAGGGTCGACTTGAGCGCCTCCGCCGTTCCCCGGTAGAGGACCTTCCCCCCCTCGATGACCGCGAGCTCCTCGGAGAGCTGCTCCGCCTCGTCGAGGTAGTGCGTGGTGAGGAGGACCGTCGAGCCGGCCTGCGCGGCCTTGCGGATCACCTTCCACACCTGGCGCCGTGCGAACGGGTCCATGCCGAGCGTCGGCTCGTCGAGGAACAGGAACGGGGCCTGCGTGGCGAGGATCATCGCCACGAGCGTCCGCTGCTGGAGGCCCCCGGAAAGCCGGTAGGAGACCTCGTCTTGGTATTCCGTGAGGCCCATGGCCTCGATCATCTCGCTCGCTCGCGCCTTCGCGGTCTCGCCGGACGCGCCCCGCACTCGAAGGTACTCCTCGATGTGCTCGCGGGGGGTCATGTGGTAGAACGGCTTCCCCTCCTGCGGCACGAGGGCGATCAACGGCCG
>JAKIVT010000171.1 GCA_022750415.1 Thermoplasmata archaeon | reverse complement strand
GGAGGACCTGTCCCGGACCATGCACCGCTCGCTCTCGGAGGGGGACGTCAATGGCGCGGGACTCGCGGCGATCCACTGCGCCATCGCGGCGAGCGACGCTCTCACGACGTTCCACCTCGAAGAGCGCTCGACCGGCCAGGACCACAGCGAAGCCACGCGTCTGGTCCGGAGGCTCCCTGTGGAGGGGTGGGAGACGTTCCTCACCCACCTCGAGTCGGCGCTCTCCGAGAAGTCCTCCGTCGAGTACGAGGCGAAAATCGTCTCCCCCAAACAGGCGGCCGCCCTCGTTCTCGCCGCGGATCGGGCTCTGCGCTGGGCCCGGAAGCAACTCCCGAGCCCGCGGACGGGTCCCCGGTAACGTCCGCCGGGAAGGAATGGCCACGCGGATGCTCCGGAGGCGGCCCGCCGGACCCGGCGCCCCGCGGGGAAGGGCGCCCGGCGGGGGGTCACGCCGGAGTCCTTTCGCCCCCGACCGACCAAGGAGGGAGCGCGCTCCGAGACCCCCCCGCGCCCGTCGGCAATTTTCCCCGGAGCAAGCTTATAAAGTGCGGTCCGTAGCCCAGCCGTTTCGGACGCGATTGGATGAAACGGAGCTCGCGCGTTTGGAAGAAGCGCGGCCACATGCGGTGGAAATGGCGCAAGAAGCGGATGCGCAGACGCATGAGGGCGCAGAAGATGCGGAAGCAGTAGTCCGAGTCGCGAACCCCTTCCCCCAACTCCGGGGCGCCTGAGTCTTTCCTCTCCGGGTCGCTCGCGCGAAGTTAGCGACCCAACCGCTCGAGGGTGCGGTCCTTCTTGGTCGCCTTCTTCCACTGCTTGTAGTGCTCGCGGCAGAGCGGCGCACTCCGTCCTTTCTCGGGGAGATTCTCGAACGCCCGCCGCGCCTCCGCGAGAGCGAGGTGGCGGACGACCTCCTGCCCGCAGTCGGGGACGATGCACGCCTCCTTGGTCTCAGGCCGGCCGCTCATGGGGCGGACGACTTCGGGAGGAACTGGGCGACGAGGTCGGGAATCTCGTACGGGAACTTCGCCACGTGCGCCCCGACGGCGCGGAGCGCCGAGAGCTTGCTGTCGGCCGTCCCCTTTCCGCGGGCGATGATGGCACCGGCGTGCCCCATCCGCTTGCCGGGAGGTGCGGACCGGCCCGCGACGTACGCGACGACCGGCTTCGTGAAATGGCGGCCGATGTACTCGGCCGCATCTTCCTCGGCCGTTCCCCCGATCTCCCCAACGAGCACGACGAGGTCGGTCTCCGGGTCCTGTTCAAAGAGCGGAAGGGCGTCGACGAACGACGTCCCGACGACCGGGTCGCCGCCCAGTCCAAGACACGTGGATTGGCCGAGTCCCTTCTCCTTGATCCCATTGACGATCTCGTAGGTGAGAGTCCCGCTCCGGCTCACGACGCCGACCCGGCCCGGACGAAAGACGACGTTCGGGATGATCCCCACCTTGGATTTTCCAGGGGCCGCGATTCCCGGGCAGTTCGGCCCGATAATCCGCGCTCCCTTCGAGCGTCCGTAGTGGTACATCGTCAGCATGTCGTGGAACGGGATGTGTTCGGTGACGATGACGCTGAGACGAATCCCAGCGTCGACCGCTTCCAGGTACGCGTCCTTCGCGAACGGCGCGGGAACGAAGATGCACGATGCGTTCGCATCGGTCTTCCGAACCGCCGCCTCGACCGAGTCGAACACCGGGACCCCCTCGACCTCCTGCCCACCCTTGCCCGGCGTGGCGCCGGCGACGACCTGGGCTCCGAACGCCTTCATGTTGCGCGCGTGGACGGTCCCTTGGTGGCCGGTGATCCCCTGGACGAGGACGCGGGTATCCCGGTCGATGAGCACGCTCATGCCCGCCCTCCGGCGGCCGCGACGACGGCCTGGACGGACTCCTTGAGGTCGGAGAGTGACGTGATGCCGGCGCTCCGCAGGATCGCGACGCCTTCGGCTTCGTTGTTGCCTCGGATCCGGGCGACGAGCGGGAATCGCTCGGCATCCGGCACCTGGCGCATCGCCTCGACGAGGCCGGTCGCGACCGTGTCGCACCGGGTGACCCCGCCGAAGATGTTCAGGAACACCGCGGCGGGCTTCGCCTGGGCCATCAACAGGAACGCTTCCGTGACCTTCTTGGGGTCGTCGGTGCCGCCGAGGTCGAGGAAGACCCCGGGCTTGCCACCGAATTCGGCCAGCACGTCGAGCGTGGCCATCGTGAGACCGGCCCCGTTGGCGATCACGCCGATGTTGCCGTCGAGCTGGACGAACGCGATCTCCTTCTCCCGCGCGATCTCCTCGAGCGGGGTCCGGTCGTCGCGGACGTCGCCGAACTCCGGGTGGCGGAAGGCGGCGTCGTCCTCGATGATGACCTTCGCGTCCAGCGCCACGACGCGCTCTCCCACGACGGCGAGCGGGTTGATCTCCACGAGCTCCGCGTCTTCTTCGACGAAGATCCGCCAGAGGCGACCCAGCAGGTCGTCGACCGATTTGGCGACGGGCCCGGTGACTCCGAACGCCTGCACGAGCCGTCGGCGTTCGTAGCCGACCAGGCCGGGGAACGGGTCGATCAGAACGCGCGTGATGGCCGATTCGTCGACCGTCTCGATCTCCACCCCTCCCTGCCCGCTCGCCATCGCCAGCGGAAGTCGCCGGCTGCGGTCGAGTGTCAGCGAGACGTACAGCTCGCGGGCGATCGGGAGTTTCTCCTCGATGAGCACTTCGCGAACCTTCTCGCCCTTGAACTCAAGGGCGAGGATGGCGCGGGTCGCTTCCTCGGCCTCCGCGACGGTCGAGGCGAACCGAACGGCGCCGCCCTTCCCTCGTCCGCCGGCGAGGACTTGGGCCTTGATCACGCAGGGGAGGGGGATCCCGGCGGACTGGAGAGCGCCCGCGACCTCGGCGGGGGACCGGACGACCTGGCCCCGCGGCAGGGGAACGCCGTACTTCCGAAAGATCTCCTTGCCTCTCCACTCCGCGAGCTTGACCATCGACTCCCTCTCAGGGTCGGCGAG
>JAKIVT010000170.1 GCA_022750415.1 Thermoplasmata archaeon | reverse complement strand
GTCAGGAACGCGGCGCTATCGGCCCAGAGCAGTCGAGCGAGGTCCGGTTGGTCCACGAATTGGCCCAGGATCCGTTCCGTCTCATCCGGAACGCCCGGCTCCAGTCCCTTCCGGACGCGGGCGAGGATCGCGGCGTCGCCCGTGGACTTGAGGCCGAACGCTCGGTTCTTGAAGTACTTGAATCCGAAGACGAGGTAGAGGACGAATCCGACCACGGGGAGCGTCACGACGGCGAAGAGCCAAGCGAGAACGCTCTCCGGGTCCCGTCGCTCGAAGAAGATCAGGGTGAAAATGGCGACCACGTCGAACGTCAGCACCAGCCCGATGACGAGGAGGATCAGGTCGCTGAGCATCGTTCCACGCGCAGTTCGGGTTCACGCTGTGGCGAGGGGGGTCGGTCCCGGTCCGGCTTCCCAAGGGACCTCGGCGTGGCGTCGGCCGGAGCTCGGAAGGGTTAGGGATTCGCCTTCGCGGAGGATCCGGACCCGCTCGGTCCAGCCGAGTCGCCCGGTCTCCTGCACCAGCCGCTGCAGAGGGGCATGGGCCGGTTCCAACGAGGCCGGGAACGTCGCGTAGTGCATGGGGAGCATCTGGTGCGCCCCCAGAAGCGGTAGGGCCCGAAGCGCATCTTCGGAGTTCATGTGGTTCCTCCGGTAGCTCGGAAAGACCGCGCCCGCGATCGGGAGGATCGCCAGGTCGACCGCGAATCGCCGGCCGATTTCTCGGAAGAGCTGCGCATCGAATCCGGTATCCCCGGCGAAGTAGATGCACGCCGGCCCGGACACAACGAAACCGAGATGCCCCGTCGTTCCGACGAGCGGGAGGCGGCCTCCGAAGTGGCGGGACGGGACGGCGGTGATGTCCCACCCCCCGATCCGGGTCGACTCCCAAGGTCGGATCACGCGAACGTCGGAGTATCCCCGCCATCGCATCGGCGCGCCGAGCCCCCAGGGGACCACGACGGGTGGCGTCTGTTGAAGCCGTCGGAGCGAGGGGTAGTCCAGGTGATCGTGGTGCGGGTGGGAAATCAGGATCGCCGAGATGGGCGGCAGGGTCTCGGGCCGGAGCGAGCATGGGGTCGTCCGTTTGGTGAAGAACCGTCCGATCCGGTCGCAGAAGACCGGGTCGGTCAGGACGGACCCCGCTCCGGATTCGATGAGGATGGTGGCATGGCCGAAGTAGGTGACCATCGTGGGGCCAGGGGGGCGGGGTGGCTCCGAGTCCGGGGAGGGACCCTCGTGGGGCATCGGGGTCCCCATGACCAACAGGACTTGACCCCTACCGAGACGGCCGGTGGGCGATGGGCCGGGAGACTAACGTTGGCCCAACGCGCGACTGCCGGGACCGAACGCCCACCAGAAGAGAATCGCGGCCAGGATCAGAACCAGGAGACCGAACGGGCCGATCACCCACAGCAAGAGGATCGCCACGATCAACAGAACGAACGCGCCGGCCAGAGAGATGCCGTGAACCGCCATGATGGAGCGGAGACCCCGGGCGGGGTACTTGAGCCGCCCCTTGACTGGAATTCACTCGCTCCCGGCCGCCTCGTCTCCGCGACGGTCGGGGCCGCGAGGGAGCCCTGAAGTACGGTCCGTCACTCGCGGCGTCGGTGCGGTGCGAATGAAGATTCAATTCCAAGGTACGGCCGACCCCGACGACGTCGCGGACGCGTTCATCCTCTCGTTCCTCGCCAGCCGAAAGGGGAACCCCGTGACCGCTCAACAGGTCTGGAAGAGCCTCCACTCCCGCAGATTTGTCCCGACGGACGGCCGCCCGACCTCGACGGAACGCCCGGATGAGGGCGCCGCGATTGCGGAGATCGGCGCGCGGCTGCAACGGTGGCGGGAGCAGGGACTCGTGGGCGGCGAGACGGAGCCGGAGTCGATCACGGAGCTTCGCCACTACTGGTCGCTCGGCACCGGTCGACCCGGCGGCTGATCCCGTCCGGTCGTTCCGCCGCTCGCGACTCCGCCGTGCGGGGCGTCCCGCCGCGAACTCTCCCGTCGTACCATGGGGTGTCTGCCGCGTACGGACGGCCCGGGTGGATTGCGCTCAAGGCCGGCCTTATCAGGGCCACCCCGCGGTGGGCGGCCATGGCAACGCAGAACACTGCCGCGGCTCCCCGGTTCCTCCGGAAGGAGTACCTCGGCAATGGCGAGAAACTCCGGGTGGAGACTCGCAAGACCAAGATGTACTTCTTCCCGGGACCGATCCTGGCCCTCGTGGTCATCCTCGTCCTCGACTACGCCGCCGCCGCTGCGAAGTACGCCGGACTCCCGGCCGTCCCGGGGATCACGCCGCTGTTCGCGGCGATGCCGATGGCGGGAGGTTGGAGCGGCGCCTCGTACGTGCTCGGTTTCCTGTTGATTCTGACGCTGGGAGGGTTCGTCCTTCTCCTGAGCCGGTACCTCGAATGGACTCGCACGGTGTACGCCGTGACCTCGAGCCGCGTGATCGTCCAAACGGGCGTCTTCTCGCGCGAGTTTGAGGAGATCCCGATCAGCCAGGTTCGCGGGATCGAGATCCATCAGACGTTCTGGCACCGGATCCTCGGGTACGGGTCGCTCCGGGTTTCCTCGGAAGGGGGCAACCGGATCGGGAACGAGGATTGGCGCGGTCTCCCCAAGCCCTTCGCGATTCAGAAGGCCATCGAGAACGCGAGTCAGAAGATCGCGCGGGGTCAATCCCCGCCGATGACCCCGACCGCTGCCCCCCCCGCCGTCCCGCCGGCGGCCCCCGCGTGAGCGGTCGGACTCGCGACGCACCGGATCCGGGTCCAAAGCGACCGTCGGCCCATCGCTCCCGGGCCGGGCGGTCGTTCGTGCGGAGAGATCCGTGAGGGCGTACCTCCTCGCCTTCGGGCTGACGGCCCTGGTCATCGGACTCCCCCTGCTCCTCATGGGAGAGGTCGGCATCGGGTGCACGGTCACCAACCAGCGCGGGACTCCCGCCTACTCGGATTGCGGAGGAGCGCAGTCGCTCATCCTCGGCGGGGAAATCCTC
>JAKIVT010000017.1 GCA_022750415.1 Thermoplasmata archaeon | reverse complement strand
CGACGACGCGGGGGTTCGGACCGCGATCTCCGATCTCAAGACGTCACGGCCCGGGGATATCGTCGTATTCGGCGGAGTTCGGCTCGCCCAGACGCTCATCCGTCTTCGACTGGTCGACGAGTATCGACTCAAGCTCCAGCCGGTCGCCTTGGGGAGTGGTCAGCCGCTCTTCACCGACGGCGCGCCTCGCGTCAACTTGAAACTCGTCAAATCCCGGGCGTTTTCGTCGGGGGTACTCGGTCTCTACTACCAGCCCGCGTAATCGCCGGCGCGGTCCCGAAGTCCCTATCTGACGAAATCCCTGCGGGAGTGGATGGCCAGCCCGGTGCAGCTCTCCCCGGCCGACACGCGCGCGATCACGGCGTACAACCACGAAGTCTTCGGACGGTTCGTCCGCAAGGTCCGCCGGCTCCGGGGGAAAGCCGCCACCCGGCACCGGGGCATCGGCCACGAATCCCTCTTCGACACGTTGGTCCACATCCTTCACGTCCAGGAGGTCTGGCTCGTCTACATCGTCCGGGGGCGGAACTCCGACAAGGAGCTCGAGGAATTGTTCGACGACACCCGACGACAGCCGAAGGACTGGAAACAGTTCGACCTCTACGCGGACCGGGTCTGGACGGAAGTCGACTCGACCGTACGCTCGCTGACCCCCCGGGGAATGGGCCAGCCGGAAAAGGCGTTCTGGATGCCCGGTCGCTACACCGTTCGGGACGCGTTCTTCCAGGCGACGATGGAGGAGGCCCACCACCTCGGGGAGCTGATCGGGGCACTCTGGCAGGACGACTCGACCCCGCCGGACATGACGTGGATCGATGTGCGCCGCCCCCCTGGAAAGCGGGCCAATCGGACCTCCGATTGACCGTCGCTCCTCCCGCACAGTTCAAAACTTCCAACGGTTCCGTGGGACATGGTCCGACTCGTCCCCATGACGGTCGCCGAGTATGGGCCGTACATCGAAGCCACGACCCGGGAATACGCGGAGGACAACGTCCGTGCCGGTCGCTGGACGGCCAGTGAGGCCCTCGTCGAGTCCCGCAAGCAGATCCAAGGGTTGCTCCCTCGGGGGCAGGAAACTCCGAACCACTTCCTGTTCACGATCGTCGCGGAGCCCTCGGAGGAGCGCGTCGGGGTGCTCTGGCTCGCCGTGGAACCGAGAGGGGGGTTCGTGTACGACGTCCGCATCGAGGAACGGTTCCGCCGACGGGGATACGCCGAAGCGGGGATGCGACTCGCGGAAGCGGTCTCGCGAGAGAAAGGGGCCGACCGGATCTCCTTGCACGTCTTCGGAGAGAACACCGGTGCCCGGAAGCTCTACGCGAAGCTCGGGTACCTCGAGACGAATGTCGCCATGTCGAAGACGTTCGTCGCCGGCAAGTAGTCGCGGGTCGAAGGGCGAGCCGCGGTAGCCGGGACACGAAGGCGCGCCAACCGGCCCGAAGGGGGTGGCCCTATTGAAATTCGGAACCGCTCCGTCGGCGGGGTGGGCGAACGGAACGGCAGAACTATTCGTCGGCCCCGCACCAGTCGCAGGTGCTTCCCGACGACTCGGCCGCTTCGCAGCCGGCGGCGCCCACGGGGGAGCGGGGCCGCGGCGGGGGCGCTGGCGCGCGCTCCTCCCGTGCGGGGGCCCGTTCGGGCGTCGACTCGGACATGGTTCCCACTGAGTTCTCGGCGCATATAGCCCCCGCTTTGTGCGCAGAAACGGAGCATTGGGCGCCGAGCTCGGCGCCATATGGAGAACCCGCCCCCGAGATTTCCAGTCGAAATGAGGGGGGGCGTCAGCCGAACGTCGGCCCCGCGTTTCCGTCGGGGCCAGGGGGCGGACCCCCCCGTTTCCGTTCGAGCTTCACCTTTTATGTACGACATACGTCCGACAATCGGGAGGTGACCACGTTGGGGATCGAAGCCGAGCGATGGGTTCCCCTCGCCGCACTCGCCGCCCTCACGGCCCCCGAAGACCGCGAGGAAGAGACCGACGTCCCGTTGGCCTACCTGCCCGGGAGGATTCCGGAGGCGGGTACCTACCGCGAGGTCTTGGAACGGGCCGTCAACTGGGGACGCCGATGAGCGAGCTGCCGGTCCCGAAGGGTCCCGACCCCCGCTCCCCCGCGATTCCCCGCAAGATGTTCCTCGGCGCCGGCACCCCCCGTGGGTACGGCATCCGCCCGCGCCTCAGCCCCGAGGCGGCGGCCGCATTCGCGACGTTCGTCGACACGGCCCGCGCCCGCGCCGCCCTCGAGGGCCGGACGCTCGTCTACACGGTTCGCTGGAACTAGCGCTCCGGATCCGCGACGGGTCGCCCCGCTTCCGCCCGCGCTCGGTTTGTCCCGAGCACGCGGTCGGCGATCTCCCGCCGCTGGGCGTCTTGGCGGGCTTCGGCCAGAGCGACCTTCGTGAGTTCGTCCGCCCGGGTGTTCTCCTCGCGGGGGACCCACTCGAACCGGACTTCGCCCAGGCGCGTGGCAAGCGCGCCGAGGTGGTCGTGGTACGGGCGGAGATGCTCCGCCTTCACCTCGTATTCTCCGGACATCTGCCGGATCACGAGCTGGCTATCCCCGACGACGATGACGACGCCGGCGTACCCGCGCGAGACCAAGTACTCGAGCGCCCGAACGGCCCCGACGTACTCGGCAACGTTGTTCGTGGCCCGCTCGGAACCGGGGGGAACGGCGAGGCCGAACTCCTCGTGGTCGAGTCCCTCGCCCTCGACGGTGAACGCGTAGGTGGCGACCCCGCCCCCCCGGGCCGGGTCGCACGCGCCGTCGAAGTGGACCCGGACGGGAAGCCGCTCGACCACGGTGCCCCGGGGGAGTTGTGCGTCCATGGCTCAGGTGGCGCGCCGGCTACCGGGACCCCGTGACGTCGGGCCCCGCCGGAGCTTCGGGCAGGAGCAGTACACTTCGTCCTTTAAGCACGGGGCGCACCGCACGGCGCCGGCGAGGAAGAACAACGGTTTGTTGCAGCCCCGGCACTCCCGGCGGGTCGCGCAGCGGGGACAGTCGAGGAGTCGGGCCGGGATGAGGGTGTAGCACTTTCGGCAGTTCACCGACTCGAGCGGGCTCGGTCGGAACCGGGCTTCTCCCGAAGGGGGCGACCGGGCCAGGCGGCGGCGCATCTCGTTCTCGTCGGCGTTCCCGAAGATCCCCCCGACGGTGGTGACCCGCGGGTCGGGCGCCGCGGCCCCCCAGATCGAGACCGCGATGGAGATCGGAAGGGCGAGGATGCCGGCCTGGACCTCGAGGTCGACGCTCTCCGACCCCGTCAGGATCTCGGGATACGCGAACAGGCCGATCGCGAGGATGAACAGGAAGAGGCCCAGGAAGACGATGGAGCGGTTCATCGGGAATCCGGCAGCGGGACGGCCGTCCGCGTTCCGCCGGTGGATTCATCGGCCCGCCCCGATAATAAATCCGGGGTCGCGTGCGCACGCCCCCCGACCGCGGCGCGACCTGGACCGAGGGGAATTTATGGGAGGAAATCGTTCGCGTGGCATGGCCCTCGCGTCGCCGCGCAACCTTCCCCTCGGAGTGGCCGTTCTCGCCGTCCTCATCGGGATCTTCGGATTCTTCCTGTTGGTCGCGGGGGTGCTGCTCCTCGCCGTCGGCGTCGTCGGCTACACGATCCCGGGGTTCTCCGTCTTCGGGGCCACGCTCCTCGGGGGCGTTCTTCTCACGATCTTCGCGATCGTCCTGTTGGCCGTGGCGTTCGGGCTCTGGGATCTCGAGCTTTGGGCCCTCGTGCTCTCGATCATCGTCGTATTGATCCTCCTCGCGGGGGATATCGTCAATCAGGGGGCCCTGTCTCTTGGGAGCCTAATTCTCGCGCTCCTCCTCGTCTACCTCGTCGTGGTGCACCGGCACTTCCGGTAGCCGAGCGGGGCCCGAGCCGTTTTAGGGCCGCCCGCCTCCCCGAGACCGCCATGGCGAACCCAATCGTGACGCTCGACACCACGCTCGGCGCGATCCGACTCGAAATCTTCGCCGACAAGGCCCCGAAGACCGCGAAGAACTTCCTCGACCTCACGGGGAAGGGGTTCTACAACGGTCTCACCTTCCACCGGGTGATCCCCGGATTCATGATCCAGGGCGGATGCCCGAAGGGGGACGGCACGGGGGGCCCGGGGTACGAGATCCCCGACGAGTTCCATCCGCTCCTCAAGCACACGTCGGCGGGGATCGTCTCGATGGCGAACGCCGGGCCCAACACCGGCGGCAGCC
The DNA here is from genome assembly GCA_022750415.1 of Thermoplasmata archaeon. Classification (GTDB taxonomy): domain Archaea; phylum Thermoplasmatota; class Thermoplasmata; order Lutacidiplasmatales; family UBA184; genus Lutacidiplasma. The sequence continues at coordinate 18,716 of JAKIVT010000017.1, read as the reverse complement.
AGTTCTTCATCACCCTCGCCCCCACGACCTGGCTCGACGGCAAGCACGCGATCTTCGGGAAGGTCGTCGGCGGCCAGGACGTGGTCGACAAGATCGCGGGGGTTTCGCGGGACCGGTCGGACCGCCCGCAACCCGCCGTGACGATCCGCACCGCGAAGCTTTCGTAACGCCCGACGCGGGGGCCCGCCTACGGCGGGTAGTCGAACGGGAGCCGCTCGCCAGGGCTTCGGGCATCCTCGGCAGTCGTGCAGATGGCGGCGAGGGCGCCGAGGAGCGGCACGAGGGCGATCAGCAGGATGGCATTCCCGTAGTCGAGCGCGAACAGCCCTCCTGAACCGAACGCGATCCGCAAGGTCCCGTTGCGGGCCAGCGCGAGGAGCCAGAGGAAGAGGATCACCGAGCCGGCCAAGGCGAGGGGGCCGTAGGCGCGGGTGGGCCGGGCGACCGACGCCGTCGCGCCGATGACGGCCAGCATCACCCCCACCGCCGAGACGGTGAGGAGGGAGTACGGCGGCGTGATCCCGTTGGCGCTCAGGAACTGCAGGAGGCCCAGTGGGATGGCGACGAAGACGATCAGGAGCCCGATGAGCCGGAGGGACCCGAAGAAGACGCGACGCGGGAGCGACGGGACGTTCGCCCGGCGGATGGCGGGGGGGTTCGGCGGCGTCACCGGAGCACCACCGGGAGCGGCGCGAGGGCCCAGCCCGATCCAACGAACTTCAGGGTGAGCGTCGCCCCGGACGCGGAGCACCCCGGACCGAGGTAGGCCGTCGTGGTCCCGTCAAACGACTGCCCCGGGGCCGTCGCCACGGGCAACGCCCCCGAGTTGCAGACCGACCCCCCGCTGCGGAGCGTGTAGACCGCTCGGCCATCGACGGGGAAGCTCGCATGGTCGGCGAACGTGACCGTGAGCGGAACCCCCGCTGTGCCGTTCGCCTCGGCCGTGGGGGTCCCCGCCGAGACGTTGAGCCCGTACAAAGGGGCGCCCCAGTTCACATTCTGCGGGACGACGACCTCCACCTGGAACAGCCCAACATACGTCGCGTTCGCCCAGGTGATGGAGGGGAGGATCGCATCGTTCGTGAGGAGGCTTCGAGCGGCCGACCGGGCGTCCAGCGCGATCGTGATCGTGAACGGAACGGGCGTCACCCCACCGGCGGCGATCGTGACGACGGGGGAACCGCCGCTGGCGAGGAGCGTCCCGTTGGTGGTGGACACGATGGTGAAGAGGTGGAGGTCGGTGAGCGGGTACCACCCTCCGTTCGAGACGTTCAGCGAGCCCGTCAGCGTGACCGTGTCGTTCCCGTTGACCCCGGGTGGGGTGTTCGGCCCCGACTCGTTCTCCGGGCGCAGCTGGGCGCCGGAGTACGCCACGGTCGCCAGGAAGACGGCGACGACGACGAACCAGACGATCGCCAAGCGACGGAGCAGACGGGCGAGTCGCCAGATCCCCGGCGCGGCGGCCACAGTACGCAAAGGCGAGCTGGAGCTAGTTAATCCCGTCCATCGACGGGCCCCACACCCGCCTCGGCCGTCGGCGGATGCGGCGGGGAGCGAGGCGCAGTGGGTTCTCCGAAGCTCCCACCGCCGGGATAGGTTTATGCGCATCCGCGCGCGTTGTATTCCTCGATATGCGGGGGTACCACCGTCGCCGGCGACCCGGCGTCCGGGCGGTCTCCACGGTCATCTCCGTCGTTCTGCTGCTCGCCCTGACCGTCATTCTGGTGGGCGTACTCGCGACGTTCCGGTTCAACCTCCCGACCTCCTCGCCCAAGGTCTGGTATACCGCCGAGGGGAACGAATCGGAGGAGGCGTGGGGCGACCCGACCGACTGCACCAACACGTCGATCTACGCCGCATGCGACCCGCTCCCGGCCGTCTTCCTGAGCGTCACGTCCTTCACCCCGACGTTCATCCCCCTCAACCAGCTCAAGTTGATCTTCATCTGCAACGGCACCGAGCTGATGAACGGCACGCTGAAGGCCCTCAGCATCGTGCCCGGCTCGGGCGCGAACCCCGGCCCCGGCTCCCCGGTCCTGCAGAGCTGCGGCTCGTGGACGTGGGGGAGCGGCCACGGGTCGAGCGGGACGTTCTTCAACCGACTCCTCTACTACCAGCAAAAGACCCCGGGCCTCCCCGGGATCCAGGACGGCGACATCCTCGTGGTCTATTCCCACCCCAAGCTCGCCTTCACCGACCGGGGCGGGAACTTCCCCGACGACGACTACCACGGAGCGCCGCTCTGGTGCTTCACGGTCCAGAACGCGTGTACGCTCTACCTCGACTATACGTCGGGCACGAGCACGTCGCTCGTGTTCAGCATCTCGCTGTTCCAACTTAGCGGCGTCTGACCGGGCGCGCACCGACCGCCTCGGCGGCGGCCGCCAGGACCTTCCCCGGGCGGATTTCGGCCGGACGGCCCGGAAGTTCGCCGCGGGCGTACGCCCCCAAGCGGCCAGTCAGGAGCACGCTGCTCCCCGGGTACACCTCGGCGAGCGTCCTCGGGCGGCCGTCCGCGAAGACCACGTCCGCGTGGTGCTGGATCCCGTAATCGAACAACGCCGCCAAGATCGGCCACAGGTCCCGTCCCATCGACGTGAGTCGGTAGCCCGAGAACCGCTCCGCCCCGTTCGCCCGTTCGATGAGCCCCTCGGTCTGGAGCTGCTTCAGGCGGAGGGACAGGGTCCGCTGCCGGAGCCCCGGGTTCGCCCGCTGGATCGCGCTGAACTTGGAACCGGGGAAGAACGCGACCTCGCGGAGGATGGTCAACGTCCACTTCCGACCGAGCGTGCCGAGCGTGGTCGCGATGGGACACCCCTCCAGGGGCACGGCGGGAGCCCCCGGGGACGCGTTGGATGGGTCCGCCGAGATCGCCCTCATCGCGTCGCGCAGAATCCGCGGAGGGTCATGAAGTCGCGCGAGCGAGCGGGGGGTTGGTATCCAATTGTGCCGCAAGGGGCCATCGAGGTGGGAACCCCAGGAAAAGGGCCCTCGTCTCCGCCGTTCCCCTTCGATTTGAGGAGCGACGGGGCCGCACGTCGCTCGCTTCTCCGAACCCAGGTCTACTCGATCTCGAGATCGGCCTCGCGACGGAGGTACAATCGATTCTCCTCGGCAGGGTTGGTCACCTCGACGTACCGGGTACCCAGCTGTTTCCGGTCGAGAATCCCGATCCGCTTGTCGAGCCACTCGAACTTGTGGAAGAGGAGCGGGTCGCGGGCGAGGTCTCGGAGCTGCTGGATCCGGTCCACCGGACTCCGCATCGCGGCCGCGTAGCTCGAGATCCATCCCCCGAACGCCTCCCAGACCATTTCCTCGTCGAGGATCCCACGGGCGGTCTGCGCCCCGATCAGCTCGAAAAAGGTGAGCACCTCGAGGCTCGTGATGTCCCCGAGGTCGTTGTTCAGCAGCCGCTCGCTGGTCTGACGACGGGCCTTCCGCATGCGGGGCGAATCGAACCGTTCCCGGAGCGTGATCACCGCGTTCGCCGAGTTCAGCCGTCCGGCCTGGCGTGTTTGCCAGTACAGCGCGGCCAGGGTCCCGATGGCGAGGAGCCAGGCGGCCGTCGTCGTCCACAGCGCGAGGTCTACCATGCTACTCCCACCTCGGTCACTCCGAGCCATTCCGCCGGCGTGCCAACGGGCATCCTAAGCGCCGACTTCGATAGAGCTTCCGACTCGACCGGCTCCCCGATGTTCAATCGTTGGTGGTCCGCTTCCGGCGGCCCGGGCGAGTGGTCCGCCTTCTCGGGACCCCGTTGTGGAGATCCATTCGGACCCGCCGCCCTTGGAACGCCACCCCCTCGAGGGTGAGGCGGAGCCGCTGTTCCTCGCCGTCTCCCCCACGGAGCGCGATTCGCCCACCGGCGGCCACGACCCGATGCCAGGGAAGCCCGACCCCCGACCACAGCGCCCGGACCGTCAGCCGCGCGGCGCCGGGGAATCCAGCGGCGGAGGCGACCTGGCCGTAGGTCATCACTTTCCCCCGAGGAATCCGGGCGATGACCGCCCGGAAGCGGGCGAGGGTCGAAAGCGGCCCGCGCACCAAGGAATCCCGCCTGCCGATGTTCCCGCCCGGCCGGCTACTTTCCCTTCCCGAGGGCCCGGAGGGCCGGGGCGTCGTCGTGGAACTCGCTCTCCAGCCATTCGCGCGCGGCCGCCTCGACTTCGGCCGGGGCGAGGGTCTTGGAGGTGAACTCCCCGTAGACATCGATGCCGGTCTTCTTCCCCCGTGGGGAGTAGACGTAGACGAGCTTCGACCCCGCGAGGACCCCGTCGAGCCACTCGATGACCACCGACACTGGGGCGAAGGTGGAGATCCGCATCCGGTCCGGTGCCCACTTGCCCCGGAAGTTCCGCTCGGCGCTGTAGATCATCGTGATGTCGGAGACGCCCTCGATCCTGGGATTGCGAGTCGTCTTGTGCTGGGCGTCGTGGTTCTCGCCCCCCAGGATGTACTTCCACACGACCTCGATCGGCGCATCAAATTCGCTCCCCTCGTCGGCCACGTACACCATCGCGAGCCACCTTCCGTGGGCCGTCCTATTCGACGCGCGGTATATGTGCCGGTAGGCGAACGAAAGTAGGACACCCTTGGGCGCGTTGTCCGACCGAGGTCACCGCGTCCGGATCCGCCTCAACTTCGAGACCTATCCGGTCCAGCCGAGCCTCGGCGTCCTCGGGCGCCGGTGGGCGTTCCTCGTGCTCATGAAGATCGCACTCGCGCAGGCCGACCGGTTCAACGAACTGCTCCGTACCACCCCGGGGATGAGCAAGCGGATCCTCGCCATGCGACTCCGCGAACTGGAGGCCGATGGGTTCCTCCGGCGGGTCGAGGTCCAGAACAACTTCACGAGGTGGGGACTGACCCAGAAGGGGGCCGACGTCCTCCCCATTCTCCTCACGCTGATCCACTTTGGTTCCAAGTGGTCCTCGGATCGCAGCAGGGTGGGGGAGACCGGATCGTTCCCCTCGAACTTCGACGTGACCTACCTCCCCACGAGCCGAGCGAAGGCCAGCGGGGCGACATCGAAGGGGACGAAGGGACGTTGGCGAGCTCGGCGGGGCACGGCCCGAAAATAAGGCCCCGCCCGTCGGGAACGAGGGTTCACGGAGGGACCGGGTCGAATCCGGCCACCGCCGGCGAGCGCCGGAGGTCGGGTTGGGGGATCCGCACGATTCCGCTCAGTGCAGCCAGCGCTCCCATGCGGCCGGCACCTTGGAGGTATAGGACACCCCAGTCGCTCCGACGAAGACGGCGAGTCGACGGATAGCCCGGGCAATCTCGTCCGCCACCTCGCGGCCGGCCGGCGCCCCGGGCTCGGCGTGGACGGCGTTGATCACCAGCGTTCTGGATTTCCGGTCCAGGCGGGGGTCGATCCGGCCGATGAGCCGGTCCCCCCAAAGGATGGGGAGGACGTAGGTGCCGAACTTCCGCTTCGCTTGGGGGAGGAACTGTTCCCGGACGTAGTCGAACCCGAACAAGCGGTTGGTCCGGGCCTGGTCGTAGAGCATATTGTCGAACGGGGGGAGCAACGAAAGGCGGGGCTCCCAGGACTTGCCCTCGGTCGAGCCGAGAAGGCGAATGTCCTGTTCGTGAACGTAGCGCTCGTCCCGGACGCCAAGTTCCTCGACGTGGACCCGGCGGATGATGGAAGCCGCCTCGAGCTGAGCCAGCGTGCGGCCGATCGCCTGGTAGCGACCGCGAACGAAGTAGTGGTTGATCTCCGCGGGCGTGGCCGTGCCGAGCGCCCGGATCGCCCTCTCGGCGGCCACCTGCGCCGCCGCTTCCTCGGACAAGGGATTCCGGTCCGTCCAGTCCGGGAGGAAGTCGTCGACGAGTCCCCATACGTTTTGGTTTCCCGCGTGGCCGACCACCATCACCCGGCCGCTCATCTGCAGGTGGAAGAGCATCTGGGAGACGTCGCTCGACGGCGTCCACTCGCCGTCGTCCCGTCGTGTACGAAGGTGATCCTCGAACTCGCCGAGGCGCAGCGGCCCGGCCCGCAAGGCCGTCAGTATCCGCTTCCGGAGGTCGACGTGGTCCGCCAGGAACTTTGCGGCCCGCGCCCTCTGAGAGCCCCACGAAGCGGAGAGCGAACCTGGATACCTCCGCATGAGGGATTCGAAGAGGGGATAGTCCTCCGTCAGCACGAGCGAGGCAATGGGCGTCCAGTGCTCGATGAGTTTCTTCTCCGTCCAGAGGAGCCGATCCAAATCCGAGATTTGGAACTCTCCGACCCGGGACCAGAGCGAGAGCACGTGGGACGGTGCGACGATCTCCACGGGATCCCACTGCACGTAGGCGAGGCCCCGAACCAGGGAGAGCATCGCCCCCGTCGTGGCCTTCACCGGGAGCTTCCCTTGCAGGTGCTGCTTGGTGACGGCCAGGCGGCGGACGGATTCCAAGGTCGCGGGGAGGGGCGATTGGGTCATTCGACGCCTCGGGGGTATCCTCGCGACGGGCGTACCTCCCACCCCGGCCGGCCGACATTGGGGGGCCTCGCATCCCCCATGGATGTCACCAACCCTTGACGGTGGACTCACCGATAAATCGCCTTTCCTACGAGACCAAAATCGAACGAATCCGCAGGGAAACGTGGGACGGCGAGCCACTGGAGGGACTTGAACCCCCGACCTGCTGATTACGAATCAGCCGCTCTACCAGGCTGAGCTACAGTGGCGTCGGGCCCGCCGAGGGGCTTGGACTCATAATAATGGCGCCGAGTACCGCGGGCGCTACGCGCCATCGAGCGCGCTCGTCACGTCGCGGACGATGTCGTCCGACTCTTCAATCCCGCACGAGAGCCGTACCAGCCCCGGGCGGATTCCGCGAGACTCCGCCTCGGCCGGCGTTAGGCCCCGGTGGGACGTCTCCGACGGGACGCTGACGAGGCTCTCGACCCCTCCGAAGCTCGAAGCCACCTCGACGAGCCGGAGCCCGTGCAGAAATCGTCGCGCCGCCTCCGCGCCACCCGCGAGCTCGAAGGCGACGAGACCGCTTCGGCCTCGCATCTGCTTCCGAGCGATCGCTTCGGAGGCCGCGTCGTCGGCGCCAGGGTAGTGGGCGGCTCGAACCTTCGGATGTCCGCGGACGGCCGCGAACACCCTCCGACCGTTCTCGCTCTGCCGCTCGACTCGGAGCGCGAGGGTCTTCATCCCTCGGGTCAGAAGAAACGCGGCGAACGGGTCCAGAGGGGAACCGAGGACGGAGTGGGTCCGCTCGATGCGGGCGAGATGTTCCGCCTTCCCGGCCACGGCCCCGGCAATGAGGTCGGAGTGGCCTCCGAGGGCCTTCGACGCCGAGTGGACCACGACATCGATGCCGCACGCCAGCGGAGACTGGTTGAGGGGCGTCGCCACGGTGTTGTCGACGACGGTGAGAGCCCCGGTCCGTGTCGCCACTTCGGCCCACCGCCGGAGGTCGTGGACCCGCAGCAGCGGGTTGGTCGGGGACTCGAGGAGTACGACCCGGGTCCGGGGGCTCACGCAGTCTTCGGGCCGGGACGCTTCCGCGTTGGACACGAACCGGACCTGGACTCCGAATCGGGGCAGGAGGCCTCGGAGGAGGTCAAGGGTCCCACCGTACAGGTCCTCGAGCGCGACGACCTCGTCGCCCGGGGAGAGGAAGGTCAGGAGGGTGGCGGACATGGCCCCCATCCCCGAACCGAACACCCGGGCCGCTTCGGCCCCCTCGAGGGAGCGAAGGAGCTCCGCCGCCACCTCCTGGGTCGGGTTGTCGAGCCGCGTATAGAGGTGGACGTCGCCTTGGTGGCGGGCCTCCGAGTACTCGGCGGGGTACCGGTACGTCGACGTCTCGTAGATGGGGAAGGCAACAGCCCCGGCATTGAGGTCGTCCCGTCGCCCGGAATGGACCGCCCGCGTCGAAGGCCCGACCCATTCGGGCAACGGCTCGAACCGTTTCCGGGGGGCGGGCACGGGGGGATCGGGAGCGGTCATCCCGCGGATGGGGCCCCGAAACTTCGGAGCCGTTCGGTGGCCCGCAGACTGTCGAGGTACGAGGCAACGCTCGGCGGAACCCGCTCGCGCCAGCCGGGCGCATCCTCCCGCAGCAGTCGGCGGATGGACGCCCCCTCGTTCCGCTCGCGGTCGAAGAGGGGAGTCGCCTCGACCGCGTAGTCGGCCTTCTCGAAGAGGGTCCGGGTCAGCGGATTGTTCGTGTAGACGCGAGAGAACTCTGGGACCAGCTCCTCCACGTGGGCGACCCAGAGGCTGTGACGGTGAATGTCCGGGATCGGCACGGCGAGCCACCCCGTGATCTTCTCGGCCCCGAGCGCCCGGGCGATCATCTCGAACCGCTCCGAAGCCGTGAACGGGTTGTCGGGGGTGTAGGCGTCCTCCGCGCTCCCGATGCCGAGCACGAGCGGCTCGGTGGGACGATCGTGCACGATGTGGCGGACGACGGCCAGGTGGCCCAGGTGGAACGGTTGGAAACGACCGACGAGGAGCCCTCGCACGTCCGGCCTCACTCGGGGGTGAGGTCCTCGACGTCGTCGATGAACTCGTCGATGTGCGGGCAGCTGGCGGTCAGGTAGTACCGACAGTGACTGCACGCCTCGTCGTTGAGGTTCGACTTCAGCGCGGTGTTGAAGATGTAGCAGGGTCGGTGGCGGAACCGGTCCTCGGCATCCGCGGCCTCGGCCGCCTCTTTCGGGGCCCGCCAGCTTGGGACGGCCCGGTGGGTCGGCGTTCGAGCCGAGCCCCTCACGTGCCCGCCGGCCGGCCCGAGGGAGGCGGGGTGGGGATGAGCCCCACAACCGTTCGGTCGGTCGCGTGCACCATGGCGGCGAGCCGCTCGAGGAGGGACTCCTTCGCGGCCTCCTTGCCAACGAGAGCGTACTTCAGCACGTCGCGGAGGGTCCGGACCGGAATGACCTCGATCATCCCGCGGTAGCGAGCTTCGAGGACCAGGTCGGGGAGGTTGTCCTCGGGGATCAGCACGCGTCGCATTCCCGAGTCGGCGGCCGCCTCGACCTTCGCGGTCACGCCCCCGACGGGGAGCACCTGGCCGCGGACGGAGAGCGAGCCGGTCATGGCCACCGACTGGTCGACGGGCACCCCTTCCAAGGCGCTGATGACGGCCGTCGCGATTGAGACCGAGGCGCTGTCGCCCTCCACCCCGTCCGACGTCCCGACGAACTGGATGTGAATGTCGTAGCGGCTGATGTCCTCGCCCGTGTACTTCTTGACGAGCGCGCTGACGTTCTGCACCGCCTCTTTCGCGATGTCCCCGAGCTTCCCGGTCGCCACGACCACCCCACCATCGCGGGTCTGGGCGGGGGTCACCTCGGCCACGATCGGGAGGACGATGCCGGAGAACTCCGACATCCCGGATTGGGCGTTGATCGCGGCGAGCCCGTTGACGACGCCGACCGCGGCCCCGTCGGTGCGGAACATCCGGTACTCGCGACGGCGCTCGATGTATCGGTCGGCGATCTGCTGCTCGAGGGACCGGCTCGTCCGCTTCGCCCGGACGACGTGATCGGCCGTCACGAGGCGGGCGCCCTCGGCGTTGGCAAGGTCGCCGGCGACCCGAACCAGGCCGCCGAGCTCGCGGAGACGGAGGGTCAGTTGGCCGGAGCGCCCGGCGCGGCGCTGGGCCTCGCGGACGATCTCGACGACCGCCCCCATGTCGAAGTGGGAGATCTTGCGGTCCTTGACGACCTCCTGGGCGACGAATCGGACGATCTTCATCCGGTTCTCGGGAGTGTCGACCATCGTCGTGTGAACGTAGAGTTCGTACCCGTACCCGCGGATCCTCGAGCGGAGGGCCGGGTGCATCGACTGGACCGAGTCGATGTTTCCCGCGGCGACGAGGACGAAGTCGGCGGGGACCGGCTCGGTCTTGACCATCGCACCCGCCGAGCGCTCCGACTGCCCCACGATGGGGAACCGGCGCTCCTGGAGGGTGGTCAGGAGCGAGTGCTGACTTTCGATCTTCAGGAGGTTGATCTCGTCGACGAAGAGAACGCCCCCGTTCGCCTTGTGGATGGCCCCGACCTCCACCCGCTCATGCGGGGGGGTCTCGAGTCCGCCCGATTGGAACGGGTCGTGCTTGACGTCGCCGAGGAGAGCGCCAGCGTGGGCGCCCGTCGCGTCGATGAAGGGCGGCTTCTCGTCCGGGACGTGCGCGACGAGGAGCTTCGCAACGGTGCTGCCCCCGTCGGGTCGGCCCGAGGAGAGGCGGAACACGACATAGAGCAGGATCACGATGAACAGCGCGATCAGCAGGGCCGTGAAGTCGTGCCCCGGGGTGGTCAGGACGATGTATCCGGCGAAGAGGAAGATGACAATCGCGATGACGCCGAGCAGGAGCATCTTCTGCTCCTTCCGCTGGGCGGCCTCGAGCTTCTGGGCGGAGACGATCTCCTTCCCCTTTCCCGCCGGAACGACCCGGATCTTGGGCTCGTTCGGGTCGTCGGTGTTCGGGTAAGCCATGATGTCCTGCAGGGGCTCCTTCGGGAGGAAGTCGACCATGGCGCGGGCGAGCATGCTCTTGCCCGTTCCGGGGTCGCCGATGAGAATCACGTGGCGCTTCTGGGTCGCCGCCTTCTTGGCGACCTCGACCGCGTCGTCCTGACCGATAACCTGGTCGACCAACCGGGGCGGAACGTCCACGTTCGCGGTGGTCTCGAACGGCAGGGCGCGACCCCAGGCATCGAGGTCCCCCCCGACCGCCGGTTCGGATGGAGGTGTGGCCGGTTGTTCCGTAACTGCCCCGTGAGCGGCGGTCCTGCCGTCGGCGGACCGCACCTATTGGTATGGAGGGGACCACTCTATAAAGCGTTGAGTGGAGACTATCGCCAGTAGCTATCGCCGTGCGACGGCCGGACGATTCTTGAACGGCGCTCGGACCGAGAGTTATCTACCGAACCGAGTTCCCGCGCCGGGGTCCGGTTGACCGCTCGTTGGGATGGTCGCGCCCTCTCCGAAGGGCTTCTGACGGCCGCCCGGCAGGCTGTCGAATCCGGTGTCCCGGAGGGGGGCCGGCCCCCCTCGTTGGTCAGCGTCCATCTCCCGGGCCCTTCGCCGTTTTCGTTCTATCTTCGCCAGCAGGCTCGGGCCGCCGAGGGGGCCGGAATCACATTCCGGGACATCACCCTCGCCCCCGAGCTGACGGCCCCGGCCCTGCGGGACGTCGTCCGGGCGCTCGATGCCGAACCGAGCATTGACGCCGTGATCCTCGAGCATCCGCTCCCGCCCCAACTCGGATTCTTTGGGGCCGCCTCGGCGCTTCGACTCGAGAAAGACGTGGACGGAGTGGGGGCGGCGAGCCTCGGCCGGCTCGTCGCCGGCCAGCCGGTGCACGTTCCCGCCGTCGCCCGGGGGGCCATCAAGCTCGCTCGCCACCACGGCGTCGCTTTCCCCGGCCGTCGGGTGGCCGTCGTCGGCCGCTCGGAGACCGTCGGACTCCCAATCGCCCTCTTGCTCGGGGTCCGTGGTCTCGGCGCGGACGCCACGGTGACCGTCGCCCACTCTCGCACCCCCGATCTCGCGACGGCCCTCGAAGGCGCGGAGGTGGTGTTCGGGTGCGCGGGAAAGCCCAAACTGCTCAATCGGAGCACCGTACCCCGAGGGGCCGCGGTCGTGGACGTCGGCCTCGTCAGCGTCCCCGATGATTCGGTGCCGGGCGGTCAGCGGGCCGTGGGCGACGCCGATGGGGAGGACCTCGAGGGGTGGGCTCGCGCCGTGACCCCGGTCCCGGGCGGCGTGGGCCCGGTCACGGTCGCAACCTTGATGGAGAGCACGGTCCAAGCGTGGGACCTCCTCGGACGGGGGAAACCAGAATGAGCCGCGTTCCCCGCAAGAGCCGGCTGCGATGCCGGGATTGCCCGATGTGGTACGGCGCCGACGACGACGGCTGGGGACCGTGCTCCATCAAGAATCGCCGGGGCGACGAGCGGTTCCTGACGTTCGGGGGGCACGAATGCGACGAGGGTTACGTGCCGCCGCCGGTGAACCCGGGGAACGCCGCCCGGTTGAGCGGTTCCCGCTCGACCTCCATGGCGTCGGCGGTCGGGTACTCCTCGACCTCGAAGGCCGGGGCCACGAGGGCTGGCGCGATCCGCCGCAAGCGGTCGGCCGCCAGCTCCAAGCGCCGCCGACCGAAGTCGACCCGGTAAGATCGCGGGCCGAGCCGGTGCCGTCGCACCAGGCCGGCGGCCCAGCGGGCGACGTCCCGGCCGGCGGGCGCCTCAACGACCCCGAACACGAGCGTGCCGTCGGAGGTCGGTTCGGCGAACGGCGCCCGTGTCCGCTCGGCCTGTCGGTGGAACCGCTGCTTGAGCTGCACTCCGTCCTTGAATCGGGACGAGCAGTAGTGGACGGGAATCGAGAGGCGAACCTCGCGAACGACCCGTTGGGCGACGGCGCGGCTCCCGAGCACTCCCCAGCCGTTGGCGGGGTCGAGTTCGTACGCCCGGTCGTGCAGCTTCGTCTCGTTCGTCTCCGAGAATTCGAGCTCGTTCAGGTTGACGAAGTCGACGCCGATCTCCTCGAGGGTGTGCAGGAGGCGGACCAGCTCGGCCTCCTTCTCGGGGAGGACCGGGATCTCGACGCCGCGCCGGATCCCCCAGGAGGGGGCCTCGGTGAGGACCTTCCGGTAGGCGCTCCCGTCGGTCCCGAGCGGTCCCCACAGGTAGTGCGGGATGTGGAGCCGGAACTCGTCGAGCCCCGCCTCGGCGAGCCGTCGGAGCTTGTCCGGGTTCGGCTCGTGCGTGTAGAGATGGATGTTGTGCGACGGGCCGAACGTCGACTTGAGGAGCCGAACGTAGTGTTCGGTCCGGTCGAAGACGCCCAGAGGGTCGCCTCCGGTGATGCCGGTGCCGGCGGCGCCGATCGACCGGGCCTCCGCGAGGACATCCTCGTCGGAGTGGACGAGCCGCTCGTTCGCGTAGACGGCGTCGATCTGGTTCCGCCTCGAGGAGACCGGGCAGTAGAAGCAGCGGAACCGGCAGAGGCCGGTGACGAACAAGACCATTTTCTTGCCCTCGGCGCACTGCACGCACGCGGGCGAAAGGGAGCCCCGGTGGCTCGACGCCATCGGCAGCATGTGGAGGCCGTTCGCGGGCATGGGGAGCGCGCCACCGGCCCCGCCGCTCTTGAGCGTTGCCGAGCCGGTCCACACCGAGTCCGGACGACGGTGGAGCGGTGGTGAGCCCGGCGTAATCGGCAACGGAACGCTCAAATCGGGCACCTGTCTGGGCGCGAGCAGTTTCGGAGGGAGCGAATCGAATGGAGATGCAACCGGGCCAGATGGCGTACGACCGGGCGAGCACCGTTTTCTCGCCGGACGGCCGATTGTTCCAGGTCGAGTACGCGCTGCAGGCGATCCAGATGGGCGGCACCGCGGTCGCGGTGACGTACGAGGGCGGGATCGTCTTCGTCGCCTACCGGAATCTCCCCGTGAGTACGCTCGCGGAGGCCGGCTCGATCGAGAAGAGCTTCGCCATCGACGCCGGGCTCGGGTGCGTGACCGCGGGTCTCATCGCGGACTCGCGCGTCCTCGTCGAATTCCTCCGTCTGGAGGCGCAGCGCCACCGGATCACGTTCGGTGAGGTCGCGCCCTACCCGCTCCTGGCCCACGCGCTCGGCGGCCACCTGCAACAGTTCACCCAATTCGGCGGCACCCGACCGTTCGCGGTGTCGCTCCTCCTCGGCGGATTCTCCGGGAGGACCCCGGGACTCGTCGAGCTCGACCCGAGCGGTGCGACGATCGGTTGGAAGGCGTATGCGATCGGCCGCAACCGGCGCGCAGTCGCCGACTACCTCGAGGAGAAGATTCCCGCCGAGCGGACCGAGGAGACCGCCTTCAAGCTCGCCGTGCAGGCCGTCGCGGAGGGTTCCCCCTCGCCGTTCCCCCCCGAGGCGCTCGACGTCGCGATCCTCGAGCCGGAGACCGAGCTCCGCCGCCTCCCGCCCGTCGAAGTGGCGCGGCGCGTTCAGGGAATGCCGTTCATCGGCGTCCCCGACCGGACGAAGAACCAGAAGTAACGGGGGTCTCCCCCGCCTTCTCGAACGCCTCCCGAAGTCGGATGCGTCGGCGCGTCCGGTGGTAGGTGACCGCGAACCGGTGGGCCTCATCCCGGACGGAGCGGAGCAGGAGCATCGGCGGCGCGTTCCGGTTCGGCTTCAGCGGTTCGGACCGGTCCACGAGGTACACCTCCTCCTCGCGCTTCGCGAGCCCGATCGCCGGGATCCGTTCCTCGAGGTGGAGCTCCTTGAGGACCTCCTCGGCCGCCGCCAGCTGTCCGCGGCCCCCGTCGATGAGCAGGAGGTCCGGGAGCGGTTCGCCCTCCTCGGAACGCCGCAGGAATCGACGGCGGACGACTTCGGCGATGCTCGCGAAATCGTTCGTTCCCTGGACCGTACGAATCCGGTAGCGGCGGTACTCCGACTTCGCGGGGGCTCCCCGCTCGAAGACCACGACGGAGGCGACCCCCTCGGCCCCTTGGAAGATGGAGATGTCGATTCCCTCGATCCGGTTCGGAAGCGTCGGGAGCTGCAACAGCCGCTGCACCGCGACGAGCACGTCGCGCGGCGGGGCACGGGCCACCACCTGGTCGACGGTGGCACGGGCCAGCCGCTCGGCGAGGCCCGCGAGTGCCGCCGGCCGACCCGTGGGCCGGAACCCCACCGGGATCCCCCGGGCTCCTTCGAGCCAGTCAATCACATCGTCGATGCCCTCCGGGCGGGGCCCCTGAATGTAGATCCGGTCCGGAACGACGAGCCGTTCGCCGTAGTACTGCGTCAGAAACTGGCGGAGGAGCTCGCCGACGTCCGGGACGTCGTCGGCCGGTACCACGAGCAGGTGGGGCTCGGTCCCTCGGACCTCCCCGTCCACGACGTGGAGGAGGCCGACGGCGACCCGCAAGCTCGCCGGGTCGTTCGGGTACGCGATCGCCACCACATCGGCACGGCCGGCGCCGGGGCCGATCACGTGCTGCCGCTCCGTGAGGGCCTTGAACCCTTCCAGCGCGTCGCGGAGGAGAGCGGCCCGCTCGAATTCCTCCTTCACCGCGGCGGAGCGCAT
Source organism: Thermoplasmata archaeon (assembly GCA_022750415.1). Lineage (GTDB taxonomy): Archaea > Thermoplasmatota > Thermoplasmata > Lutacidiplasmatales > UBA184 > Lutacidiplasma. Next base: position 3,665 of record JAKIVT010000017.1, on the reverse strand, counting down.
CTCCGTCTCGAGAGCAGGGGCAAGTCCCTCGCCGTGGTGCTTCAGAGCGTGGATCGCCCCGTCGACCTGAACGCGGTACCCTTCGACCCCGATCGCCCCGATGCAGGGCGCCGGGCAGGCCCCGATGTGGTAGTACAGGCATTCCCGTTTGGGAAGTCGGATGCACCGGCGGAGCCGGAACGTCTCCGTGAGGAGCTGCGCCACGCTCCGGGCTTCGCGGGCGCTCGTGTACGGACCGAAGAGGAGGTAGCGGCTCGAGCGTCGCGGACGTCGGACGAGGAGGACCCTCGGGAACGCCTCCCCGACGGTGACCGCGAGGTACGGGTAGCTCCGGTCGTCCTTCAGGAGGGCGTTGTAGGGGGGCTGGTACTGCTTGATGAGGCTCGCCTCCAGGAGGAGCGCCTCGCGCTCGGTGACCGTCGGGACGAACTCGACCGACCCGCTGTGGGCCAGGATCGAGCCGTCTTTTTCGACGCGCGCGTGCAGGTGGTCGAGGATCCGGCGACGGAGGCGGAGTGCCTTGCCGACGTACTGGACCTCCCCGCGCGGCGCGCGGAACAGGTAGACTCCCGGGGTCGACGGGCCGGGATGGAATCGGTCGATGTCGGCCGCCCGGAGTTCGCTCGCGGGGACGAATCCCACGGGCCCGGCGGGCGCATCCGTCATCGCCGCGGCGTCGGGGAGACCACGGGCGCGAGAAGCGGGGAGAGGAACCGACCCGTGTACGAGCCGCGGACGCGACTGACCTCTTCGGGAGTCCCGGCGGCGATCACGTGGCCGCCCGCGTTGCCGCCCTCGGGGCCTAAGTCGATGAGCCAGTCGGCGCACTTCAGCACGTCGAGGTTGTGCTCGATGACGACGACGGTGTTCCCCCCCTCCCGCAGTCGGTGGAGGACCTCGAGGAGTCGCTCGACATCCGCGAAGTGGAGGCCGGTCGTCGGTTCATCGAGGAGGTAGAGCGTCCGGCCCGTCGGGGTCTTCGCGAGCTCGAAGGCGATCTTGACCCGTTGCGCCTCGCCCCCGGAGAGGGTCGTCGCGCTCTGCCCGAGGGAGATGTACCCGAGACCGACGTCGACCAGGAGTTGGAGGCGGGAGGCGATGCGGCGGTGGAGCGAGAAGAACGCGAGCCCCTCGTCGACGGTCATCGCGAGGACGTCGGCGATCGATTTTCCCTTGAACGTCACCTGCAAGGTCTCGGCGTTGAACCGCTGCCCCCGGCATTCCTCGCAGACGACGTAGACGTCGGGGAGGAAGTGCATCTCGTACCGGAGGACCCCGTCCCCCTCGCACGCCTCGCATCGGCCGCCGGCGACGTTGAAGCTGAACCGTCCGGGCGCAAACCCGCGGGCCTTGGCATCGGGGAGCCCGGCGAACAACTCCCGGATCGGGGTCATGACGCCGGTGTACGTCGCTGGGTTGCTCCGGGGCGTCCGACCGATCGGAGCCTGGTCGATCAGCAGGACCCGGTCGATCTGGTCGATCCCCTCGATGAAGTCGTGCTTCCCCGGGCTCTCCCGCGAAAGACCAAGGTGACGTCGGACCCCCTTGTAGATCAACTCGGTGAGGAGGGTGGACTTCCCGCTTCCCGATACCCCGGAGATCGCGGTCAGAGTGCCGAGGGGGATCTTGACATCCTCGCCTTTGAGATTGTTCTCCTTCGGTCCCCGGACAACGAGCCATCGGTTGGAGGGAGTCACCCGTCGCTCCGGAACGGCGATCGACCGTCGACCGGAGAGGAACGCACCGGTGACCGAGCGGGGCGCGCGGACGATCCCTTCGGGGGTACCCGCGTAGAGGAGTTCGCCTCCGAGACGCCCCGCACCGGGCCCGAGGTCGACGAGCCAATCGGCCTGCCGCATCGTCATCTCATCGTGCTCGACGACGAGCAGCGTGTTCCCGAGGTCGCGGAGCGTCTGCAGCGTCGCAAGGAGTCGGGCGTGATCGCGGGGATGTAGGCCGATCGACGGTTCGTCGAGGATGTAGAGGACGCCAACGAGCCCCGAGCCGATCTGCGTGGCGAGCGCGATCCGCTCTGCCTCGCCGCCGGAGAGCGATGCCGAGGCCCGGTCGAGCGAGAGGTAGGTGAGCCCGACGTTGACGAGGAATCCGAGGCGGGCCCGGATCTCCTTGACCACCTGGCCGACGATCTTCTCGTCCTTCTCCGTCAGCTTGAGCTGCTCGGTCCGGGTGAGCAGCTCTTCCACGCTCATCGCGGAGAGTTCGGCAATGGAACGGCCCATGACCGTCACCGCGAGGCTCGCGGGCTTGAGCCGCCGTCCCCCGCACGCGCGGCACGGCGTGAACGTCATGAATCCGAGGTAGAACTCCTTCGCGCCCTCGCTCTTGGTGGCCTTCCACCGACGCTCGACCGAGGCGACGAGTCCCTCTTTGAGCCACCCGCCGTGCCACCAGTAGCTCGACCACTTGCCGGTTCCCCCGACCGGCTTGTCCGAGCCGTAGAACATCGCCTTCCAACCCGCCTCCGAGAGCTCGCTCACGGGGCGGTCGATGTCGTAGTGGAACGCGGTCCCGAACCGCTCGAGGGCGTCGCGCTCGGGGGTGAGCCCCCAGACCGAGATCGCCTTCGTGAGGGGTTTCGACTTGTCCGGGATGATCAGCCCGGGGTCGGCGTGGAGCGTCGCCCCGATGCCGGAGCACTCCGGGCACGCCCCGAACGGACTGTTGAACGAGAACATCCGGGGGGTGAGCTCCTCGATGGAGAACCCGCAGACCGGGCAGGCCCGCCGGCTGGAGAACGATTCCCTTCGACCGCCCGGTCGTCGAAGGAGGACGAGACCGTCGGCGAGGTCGCGGGCGAGCGTTACCGCTTCGGCGAGCCGCGTCTCCTCCGCCTCGCTCGCCTCGAGCGTGTCGACGACGACCTCGATCGTGTGCTTCTTGTTCTTGGCGAGCCGGAGCTCGGCGCTCCCGAGCGTTGCGGCCGCCCCATCGACGTACGCCCGACGGTACCCGTCCTTCCGGAGCTTCTCGATGACGTCCCGGTGTTCCCCGCGCATCCCGCGGACGACGGGGGCAAGCACGTCGACCTTCTCGCCCGAGGCCCGCTCGAGAACGGTCGCCACGATCCGGTCCACCGACTGGGGCGCGATCTCCTCCCCGTCGTTCGGGCAGTGCGGCACCCCGACGCGGGCGTAGAGCAGCCGGAGGTAGTCGTGGACCTCGGTGACCGTCCCGACCGTGGAGCGGGGATTTCGGCTTCCCGCCCGCTGTTCGATGGCGATCGCCGGCGAGAGCCCCTCGATGGAATCGACGTCCGGCTTGTCCATTTGGCCGAGGAACTGGCGGGCGTACGCCGACAGACTCTCGATGTACCGGCGCTGACCTTCGGCGTACAGGGTGTCGAAGGCGAGCGACGACTTTCCGGACCCGCTCACGCCGGTGATGACGATGAATCGGTTCCTCGGGAGGTCGATATTGACGTTCTTCAGATTGTGCTGGCGCGCGCCGCGGATGCGAATCGCCGGCGCCGGGCCGGGCTCGGTCAATTCGTTCGCCATCGTCCGATCCCCGGCTCAGTCGGTCCACAGCCCGCGGACGGTTGCCTCGAGCCGGTCGAGCACATACGCTTGGACCCGCGCGCCGAGCTCGGCCGAGGCCGGCCGGGGGTCCCCCGCGACGCTCTCGGGCCACTCGGCGATGGAGGG
>JAKIVT010000169.1 GCA_022750415.1 Thermoplasmata archaeon | reverse complement strand
GTTCGCCCCGGTGAACGCCCACCGACGGATTGTCCGGCGTGGGTCGGGCCACTCAGCGCGGGCGAGCCTTCGCCGGCCGATTCGGCCGGCGGTTCATCCACGTCCCGTCGCCGGCCGACCAGATGTACCAGGTGCCGTGCGCCTGGCTCAGGCGGATCCCTTCCCCGTCGTACAGATTTCCCTCGACGAACGCGAGATGCCGCCCGCGCCGGACCACTTCGCCCCGGGCGCGGAGCGTCGCCCCCTTCTGGGCGGGCCGAAGGAACTCGATGTAGAGGCTCGTCGTCGCGGTCACCTCGTCCTCCCGAAGGGTGGTCACGACGGCGCCGCCCATCGCCGTGTCGAGGATCGTCGCGTAGACGCCGCCGTGCACGACCCCGTTGATGTTGAGGTGGCGGGCCTTGACCGTGCCCCCGACGACGCAGACGCCGGCGCCGGTCGCGGCCCGGTCGACCGTGAACCCGACCGAACGGTGGAATCCGCCGAGCCCGCCGGGCGAAAGCCAACTGGGCGGCGGATGGATCGGTTTCGGCTCGTGCTCCGTCGGACGGGCCATTCCGGCCCATCGAGCTTCCGTCTCGGATAAGTACTTCGCGCCGTGGTCGACCGTCGATGGTTCGTCGGCCGACCGAAGCCGGGTACGAGGCGGCCCCGAACATCGCGCTTGTCAAGTACTGGGGGGTCCGGGACGAGGACCTCGGCCTGCCGTACAACAGTTCGCTCTCCGTGACCCTCAACCACCTGCGAAGCCGGACGTGGGTCCAGTTCGACCCCACGCTCACCGAGGACCGGTTCCTCCTCGGGCGGGACGAACAGACCGATGGCCCGCTCCGCTCGGTCGTGGAGTTCCTCGACGAAGTCCGGGCGCTGGGACGGTTCGAAACCCACGCGTTCGTCCGCTCGGAGAACAACTTCCAGACCGCGAGCGGTCTTGCGAGCAGCGCCAGCGGCTTCGCCGCCTTGGCCGGCGCGGCGTCGCTGGCGGCCGGACTCAAGCTGTCCCCGCCCGCGCTTTCCCGCCTCGCGCGGCTCGGGTCGGGCAGTGCGTGCCGCTCCCTGTTCGGCGGCTTCGTCGAATGGCGCGCGGGGACTCGCGCCGACGGTCGGGACTGCTTCGCCCGCCCGCTCTTCCCCGCCCGTCACTGGCCGGGGCTGGTCGACCTGGTCGCCCTCGTGAAGGACGCGCCGACGAAACCCATCCGCTCCGCGGTCGCCATGCAGCGGACGGTGGCGACGTCGCCACTCTACGCCCAGCGGTTGCGGGAGGTTCCCCGGCGGATCCGCGCGATGAAGCGCGCGATTGCGGTCCGCGACGCACCGGCCCTCTTCGACCGAACGATGGAAGAGTGCGACAGCTTCCGGAGCGTCTGCGAGTCCACCGAGCCCACGCTCGACTACCTCGTGCCGGCGTCCCGCCGGGTCCTCGCCGAGGTGCGGGCGGCGAACGAAGAGAATGGGACGAGCGTCGCCGGCTATACGCACGACGCGGGGGCCCACATCCACGTCTTCACGACGACCACGCACTCCGCCCGGCTCCGGCGACGGCTCGGGGCGGTTCCGGGCGTGGAGAAGGTCCTCGTCCTCTCGCCCGGCCCGGGCGGCCGACCGCTCCGACGCTGGGGTCGCTAGGCGCGCCGTCGCTTCTTGGCGGGCGGTTTCCGCTGGGCCCGGCTGCCGGCCCGCCGCTTCCGCGGCTGGTCCGGTACGGTGTACACTTCGAGCACCACTTGATCCGGGTCCGCCCAGGTAGCGCTGAAGTATCCGCTCCGGAACTCCGGGTGCTCTTCGGCTCGGAACACGGGGTACAGTTCGGATTTCGCGAGATGCGCCTCGATGGCCTTCACCCGCTCCGCGGATTCCACGTGGAAGGCCAGATGCTCGGCGATGACCTCCTCGTCTCCCGTCGGCGGGCGGCGACGGATCCTGGGCGAACGGTCCCGGATCAACCAGATCGTGAGGTCGCCGTCGGTGAACGCGACGTAGTTGGCGTCCGCGACGAAGCGGCGGAACCCGAGCTCGCCGAGGAACCGGTCGTAGAACCAGGTCGTTCGGGCGATGTCGGAGACCTCGAGCGAGACGTGCCGGAGGGTGGAGCGGGCGACCATGACCGGCCGACGGTCAACCGGGACTTAACGGCCGAGGGCGATGGTCAGCCGAGGGTGTTGAGGAGGAGGATCCCGAGGATCAGGAGGTTGGCGGCGTTGTTGGCGAGGTCGTTGGGGTCCGACCATTCCACGGCCACGGCGACGACCTGGACCAGGAGGGCGGCGAGCGCCAGCCCGAGGAATCCCTGCGCGTGGGGCTTCGTCGCCCGCCCCCCCGTGGGATTCCACCAGACGACGGTCAACACGAGCACGAGTCCGAGGAGCAGCAAGACGACCGCTTGGACCGCGAGCGCCGCGTCGTTCCCCCGAAGGTCGTACAGGATTCCGAGAAAGTAGACGGACCCGAGACCGGAGAGAACCAGCCGAACCGTTTGCGCCTGCAGCCACGGGGGAACGGCCGGAGGCGGTACCGGAGCTTCGTCGGCCGCCGACGTCGCGGCGGACACGGGTCCTCCCCGCTAGTGGATGTGGCGGTCGAAGTCGGGGTCGGGGAGGGTGAGACCCATCGCCGTGACGAGCGGGGTGATCTCCTGGATGTACTTCTGGCGGGCCTCTTCGTTGGTCCAGCGCTTCAGTCCCAGCGAGATCGCCTTTTCGCTCGTCTCCGACTTGGAGTGCCCGAACATGTCGAGCGCGCGCGGGTACCACTTGTTGACGCACGCCTGCGCCTCGGCCTTGGTCCCGTAGTACTTTCCCTCGTCCTTCGCGATGCGGCGCAGGACGGAGGCGCCGAAATTGAGGTGCAACTGTTCCTCGGACAGCATCAGGGGCATCGCGCGGGCCAGTGGCCCGTACGAGCACTCCTGGAAGGCGCGGAGCTGGTAGACACCGACCCGGTCGACGAAGCAGCAGAACGCGCCGGCGTCGGTCCACCGGTCGAACTTCATGTTGAACGCGTCGAGCTTGTGGTGGCCCTCCTGCTTGTGG
>JAKIVT010000168.1 GCA_022750415.1 Thermoplasmata archaeon | reverse complement strand
ATCGGGGACGACGGCGGACCAGCGGTCTCCAATCGAGGATATCACGCCGCTCGGGCTAGTCGACGTTGGATGACAGACAAGCCGAAGCGCCTCGAAGCGGCGAATGTGGAGAGAGCCGAAGCTGCGATTCAGTGGGAGGTGGCGGAGAACAAGGCCGACGAGACCGGCCTCCCATCCGACAAAGTCGAAGCCGCGGAGCGCGACCGTGCCTTGGTGGCCGCGGATCGAAAGATCAAGGATGTGAAGGCGGCGCCCTGAGCCCCCGTCGGCAATTCTGGCGTGGTCCAGTCTGGGGCCGGCGTACGGCCGGGCCCGAGGGGGGCCGGCTGCCTCGCCGGGCCCGAAAGGGCGAGAACTCGCGCGAACTTTGTTATACAACGAACTCGTCGCAAGCTCACCATGTTTGCCGGAGCGAGATTTCCCAAGTCCGCGTGGCTGTTGGCAGTTGCCGTTGCCGCTTGTGCCCTGATGGTCCTCCCCGGCGGGACGTATCTCGCCGGAGTCCAGTCGGAGGCCCTGCACGGTTCGTTGCACATCGGTGGGCCGACGTCCCTGCCGACCGCCCGGGTCGGCCCGGTCGCGGCGCATAGCACTCTCCCAGGCGCCGTGCCGGCTAGCCTCGCGAAAGTCCCCTGGATCTCAGCGCTCAGCCACCCCAATGGGAAGCTCCGCCCCCTCACCTCTCTTCCGAACTTCGCTCTCCTGCAGCACCCGCTGGCGCCCAACGGAACGGTCAATCCGTTCTACGTGGCCCAGCCGGCCCCGCTCGGCCTCACGGACTATGGGCTGGGCGCGACGCCCTACTCGTACAACGTCTCCCGCCTCATGGGCCAGGTCACCTTGACGGCGCCACCGAACATGACCGACCCGGCATCGACGGGGGTCATTGAGCCCGGCGGGGCGGCCGATGGCTTCGTCGGCTCGGTCAACGAGTTCGGCGTCCAACTGAACACCGTAGCCACGAACATGTCGATCCCGGGCTCGGACCAGGCCTTCTTCTGGACCCAGAATGTGATCAACTGGAACGACACCGGAATCCACTTCGTCGACGACACGTTCAACCTGACCTCGGCGACCCAGAGCCCCTTCGCCATCCAGCCCGGAACGATTTACTCGGCCTGCGGGACGACCGGCGCCGGCGTCACGACGATCCTGACGGTCTACGGCGGCGTTTTCCAGTGCGTCGGTGGCACGGTGCCCATCTCCCCGGCGTCGTACCCGATCACCGTCCAACTGTACAACAACGCCTCGGTCAACTCCCACCAGCGCACCCAGGTGACCTACGGCTACCGGATCGTCGAGACCGGGACCGGGACCGTCGTGACGGGGATCAGCGACGCGGTCGTGTTCAACAGCCCCGGCGCTCCGTCGACCCCGCCCGTGAACAAGCCGGGGTACTCCATCGATGCGTTCGGCGGGGCACCGGCGGGTCTGTTCCGCGACGCCGAGATGGACCTCGTCGGGGACATCGGAGGCGACAACGCGGTGTTTCGCTCGATCAGCGGCTCGATCCAGCTGATGTACACGAACGCCACCCACGGCGGCTGGGCGAACGTGCCCTCCGCCTACAACTTCGGCGGCGACACCGGGGAGACCTCGGCGGGGATTGCCGACTACTGGACCGCCTCGCATGTTCTCGTGATCAACCAGGGGCCCGCGATGCTCTACGGCCTGTGGAACGCGGCCCCCTGGGCCTCGGTCCCCGTCGGCGCCATTCACTTCTCGGGGTCGGTCGCGCCGACCTACGCGCTCGTCTTCGTCGGGAACTCCCACCCCGTCACCAACCCGTTCGGGACCGGGCTACGCGACAACATGAGCTGGCTCCCGACGACCAACGCCGGGACGTTCTCGACCTGGCTTCCCCCGGTTGGGGCTTGGGCCGCGAAGTACTACGTCCAGGCGTTTGCGGACGGTTACAAGGAGAAGAACGGCACGTCGTTCCACGCTACCGCGGTCGAGCACCTCCACATGAGCAGCTCGCCCGGCACGCTGAACGCGCCGCTCGCCGCGTGGACGAATCTCCAGATGAGTGCTCTCGCGAACGCGGTGACGGGTTCCTCGGCGCCGCCGTACGTGTTCAACGGTCTCGTGGTGAACATGAACTTCACCTTCGAGCACGTGAACGACTATGGCTTCGCGGAGTTCGAGGTTCTCCAGACCCAAGGCGTGACGAACCCGATCTTCGTCAACAACACCATCCAGGGGAGCGACTCCCCCTCCGGCAACCGACTGATCTACGACTACGCTTCCAGCGGCTCGTCCGGCGTGCTCACCCCCGGCCCGTTCAACACCTCGTCGAGCCCGTACGCGACGTCGGGGATCAACATCTTTGACGGCCTCGGCGACCGGGTCTCCAACCAGACGACCGCCGCATTCGGCTACGGCCTCGCGGTCAACCTCTGGCAGGACTCGGGGGCCAAGGTCTGGGACATCGTATCCACCGATGGATCCATCGGCGTGTGGGTCGGCGACTCGAACGGGACCACCGTCTGGAACGTGGCGGCGAGCGTGGAGGCGAACGGCGTCACGGACGTCGGGTCGCATGGGACGACGGCCACGACGCTGTCCTCGAACGGGGCGTTCAGCTACGCCTACGACGGCGAGAGCAGCGCGTTCGTGACCGTCAGCCACGTCGTGGCGAGCGCCGGAGCGAAGGGAGTGGTCACGGGCCAGGACTCCGGGGCGGGGGCGGCCTACGACCCCTACTACTACCTCCCCGGCGTCGACGCCCTGAGCGCGAGCTGGATCACCGCCACGGGCGGCTCCACCGGCGCGAACCTCTCGCTTTCGACCGACACGGTCGTCTCCCACGTGTTCGCGGCGAACGGTTCATCGGGGGTGCAGGCGGACCTGACGATGTTCTCCGACTACGCCTTCGTTACGGTCCACAACGGCTCGACCGGCGTCTGGATGACCGGCTGCCTGAACATCACGACCGATGTCGTCCACGCGGTGGATAACTCGACTGCCGTCGGAGTCGTGGGTACGGTCTCGGCCACGGTCGACAACACGACGGCGAGCCTGTACTCGGTCGGAGTGTACGT
>JAKIVT010000167.1 GCA_022750415.1 Thermoplasmata archaeon | reverse complement strand
GAGCGCCACTCCCCCCTGTTCTCTCCCCCCGTGCACTCGGTCCAGGTCTTCGAGGGACGGATCGATTTCGGGCCCCTCGACCGGCTGGTGTACCTCGACGCGGGCGAAACCGGGATTCCGGTTCTGTTCTCCCCCGAGCAAACGGTCCTGGACGCGCGGCTCGGGGATTCGAACGGGACCATCGTCGACCACGAGCTCGGGTTCGCGGGACGCCCGGACCTCGTCGTTCGGCGGGTCGACGGCGACCTCGTCCCGGTCGAGTACAAAGCGACCCATCTGTTCCACGACGTCCACGGATTTCACGGACGGACGTTCGATACGATCCAGGCGATCGCCGAGTGCCGACTGGTGCACGCGGCGACCGGTCGACGGCCCTCCCACGGCGTGGTCCTCTACGGGGACAGCGCCGGCGACGGGCGCCGCGAAGGGTGGGTCGAGGTCGCGTACGGGGAGAGCGAAGAGCACTGGCTGAGGGCCGCGCTCGTCCAGATCCGAGCGGACCGGGTCCGGGCGCCGGTCCCCGCCGAGCGAAACTGTGCCGGCTGCGAGCCGAACCGGGAAGGCCGCTGCCACTACGCCGCCACGCATTTCGACCCCTCCCTCCGCGCCGCCACCGGGGTCTGAGCCCGGCCTCACGCGGGTTCGCTCGGGAGAAATAGGGGCGCGACCCTCGAGCGCCGGAGCCGTTCCGCCGTGGGTTCGTCGGGCGCCGGACGAGGTCGGGTCGCCATCGTCTCCCACGGGTTCTTCCCGACGGTGGGCGGGAGCGAGCGGTACCACCTGTTCACGGCCCGGGCGCTGGCCGATGCGTTCGACGTCGAGGTGTTCACCTCGGACCGGAACCTTCCCCCGGCGACCCCCGCCTCCTCCGAACGCGTGGCGGTCGGCCCGATCGGCGTGCATTACCTCCCGTCCCGGAACCTCGGCGCGGAGCGGTTCATCCGTCCCACGGCCCTTTGGCGGGCGCTCCGGAAGTTCGGCCCGGACGTCGTCTGGGGCAACCATCCCTCCCCCACCGCGGACGTTGCGGGCTTGTTCGCCCTCGCCACCCGACGACCGTGGGTGGCGACGTACCATGCCGACGTCTCCACCAGTCGCTGGAGCCATCGCCGGTACCTTGGCTGGGAGATGTGGCTCCTCCGGCGGGCGCGGTGCGTCCTGGTCACGAGCACCCGGTACCGGGACATCCTGGTCCGGCGCGGGATCCCAGAGAACCGGATCGTCGTCGTTCCGCCTGGGCCGTACATCGGTGATGGGGTGCTCCCCACCGTGGCCCCGCCGGGGGCGGGCGCGCGGCCGGAGGCCCCGTTCCTCTTCGTGGGCGCGCTCGACGCCGCCCACGCGTACAAACGGCTCGACCTGCTCTTGCAGACCCTCGCGTCCCTCGCTCAAGACGGCACGACTCCGGTACTCGAGGTGGTGGGCGATGGGGACCGCCGCGAGGAAATGGAGCGGCTCGCGGGGACGCTGGGGATCTCCGACCGGGTCCGATTTCTCGGTCGTTTGTCCGATGCCGAGGTCGCGGAGCGGTTCGCGAGCGCCCGGGCCCTCATCGTTCCGTCCCCCGACTCGACCGAGGGGTTCGGGTCCGTGGCGGTGGAGGCGATGCACTACGGCTGCCCGGTGGTCGTGAGCTCGAACGTCGCCGTCGGGGACCTCCTGACGGGGTACGGGGCGGCCGCCGTCTTTGACCCCGCTCGACCGGGTTCGTTGCGGGATACGCTGCGTCGCCTCGCGACGGACGCCGCCTGGCGCGCCTCCCTCGCGGAGGGAACGCATGCCGCCGCCGCGTCGCTGCAGTGGCCCCCGCTGCTCGCGGCGATGACGGCCCCCGTGCGCGCGCTGGCCCGCTCCCGGCGGTCGACCGGGCCGGCCCGATGACCGGGTCGCCTGACGCCGAGCCGGTTCCGGTCCGGACCGGGGTTCGGGAGATCGGTGCGTCGCTCCGGGATGGTGGTTGCTGGCTGCTCGGCAAGGGCCGCGCGCTCGCGACCGAGCCGCGCTACCGGCGGCTGCGGTGGGTCCTCCTCCTCGGACTCGTGATCCGACTCGTGCTCGCGCCCCTCACGTCGTGGGGGATCGACACGCCGTACTTCACCCTCAGCGCCGCGCGCATGCTCCAGACCGGCAGCCCGTACGGGGGGGACACGTTCTTCAACGGCCCCTTCGGGCCGGTCGCGGAGCTCCCCGGATTCGCCTTCGCGAGCGTGTTCGGCTCCCCCAGCTCGTTCGTCCAGTACGTTCCCGCGCTCCTGCCGGTCGCGATCCACTCGCAGATCGTCATCCCGTACCTTCCGACGCCCGGGGCGCTTCTCGTCCTCAAGCTCCCGATGATCGCGAGCGACGCGCTCGTGACGGTCCTGGTGTACCACGCGGTCCGGCTCCACGCCGGCTCGCGGCTCGCGACCGCGGCCGCGGCGGCGTGGTTCCTGAACCCTCTCGTCGTGTGGGTATCGGCGGTGCACGGCGAGGTCGACACGTTCGCCGCCCTCTTCGTCCTCGCCGCGTTCCTCGCCCTCGAGCGGCGCCTCGCGTTCGTGGCGGGTGTCCTGCTGGGGCTCGGGACGTTCGCGAAAGTGTACCCGGTCCTACTCGTCCCGCTCGCCGTCGCCTTCCTCGCGGGCGACGCCGCCCGGGGCGCCCCGCTCCGCGCCCGGCTCGCTCCCGTCGGAAAGTTGGCCGCCGGTCTGGCCGTCAGTGCGGTCCCGTTCCTCCCCCTCGTCGCGGGGCTCTCCGTGGTCCTGGCGCACCAGGCGGGGAATGTCAACTTCGGCGGCCTCAGCCTGCTGATCGTGTTCAATCCCAACATCACCTCGATCGCCCGGCTCTGGCCCGCGGGGACGTCCTCGGTCGTGGTCGCCCTCCTGGAGGCAACGCTCGTCGTGGGCGTCGTCGGCTCCGTCGCGGCCGTGGCGTATCGGTTCTATCGGAGCTCGGTCTCGAACGTTCCCGAGCTCCCTTGGCTCGCAACGCTCGGGGTCGCGACGGTCTCGGGGAGTCTCCTCGCGATCCTGACGACGCAGGCCGAGAACATCGTGGCGGTGCTCCCGCTCCTCCTGCTGGCCGCACCGCTCCT
>JAKIVT010000166.1 GCA_022750415.1 Thermoplasmata archaeon | reverse complement strand
GAAGGTAGCCGGCCAGTGTCAGGATGCCGAGGGACGGGTAGAGCTCGACGAACTTGCGTTCCATCGGGTCGTCCTTGGCGACATACGGGTCGACCAGGAGCACCCGCGGCGATTCGCCGTTCGAGTTCGACTCAACGGACACGGCTCCCTCCTGGCCGGGCGGTCTTTCCCGGCGGCATGTGGAGCGCTCCGACGGGGCAGTAGGGGATGCACCACCCACAGTCCGAGCAGTGCGAAAGAACCGTGAGTCGGTCGGGGTCCAGCTCGAGCGCGTTCGGGGGGCAGACGCCCGTGCAAAGTCCACAGAGAACGCAACAGTCCGGGTCGACGACGATCACGCCTGCGCCGCGCCTCCGGCGGCCCAAGTGGCGTCGGTGGGAAGGGTCGGCCCGTGCAAGGCCCGGCCGAGAGCAGCGAACCCCGTGAGCGCGCACTTCACCCGGACGGGGGAGAGCGGGATCGCGACCAGCTGCAGGACGTCGTCGCGGACGATCTTGCGGACGTCCTCGAGCGACTGGCCCTTGACCTTCTCCGTCAGCATCGAGGCGCTCGCGATGCTGATCGCGCACCCGTCCCCGTGGAACCGGATCTCGGCGACCCTCTGCTTCGCCGGGTCCAGCTTCAGCTGGACCGTGATGTGGTCCCCGCAGTTCGGATTGCTCTCTTCGCCGGAAGCGTCCGCGTCGGGCAGCTCCCCGAAGTTCCGGGGGGCCCGGTAGTGCTGCAGGATGATCTCCTGGTACATGTCGTAGGCCATCCTGCTCCCCCCGACGGGTACGATGCGGGCCGACTATAACGACTCGCTGACGAGGGCCGAGGCCGGCCCGGCCCGAACGGAATTGCGGGCTCTTCGGCGTCGAAAGATGCGGCGATACCACGGAGGGCGTTTTCTTTATAGCCACCCCCGCGTGCGTAAATCGAAATGGCCGCCGTCGCCAGCCGGTACGAGGAGTGGTTGACCTCGAAAGAGGTCCGCGAACTCTCCCGCTCGCGAAACGAGCCGGCCCTCGTAACCGACCGTCGCCTCGAGGCCCACGAGCGATTTCTCGAGCTCCCGCTCGAGCCCAACCCCCTCTACCGGAAATACGGATACTTCACCGGCGTCGACCTGACGGGGCTCAACGTTCGGCCCTCCGGCGCGCACGTTGCCGGCGGTTCGACGGCGCCCCGGACGGTCACGGCGATCCACGACGCCTCGGGAAGCCGGTTCGACATCCCGGACGAGCTCGAGGCCGAAGGGGTCCGGCTGGAGCCCATCGAGGCGTTGCTGGAGGCCGGAGGTCCGGAGGCCGCGGCGTTCCTCGGCGGCGATGAACCCCTCACCGACCGCCTCTCGGCGTTCGCTTTCGCGACCATCAACCGGGGGTATCGTCTCACCCTACCGGCGAACCTCGAGCGACCGGTCCGGCTTCGCGACGTTACAGTACTCTCCACCCCCCGTGAGGGCCTCTCGGTCCGGAGATTGATCCGGGCGAACGCGGGGACTCGCCTGCTCGTCAGCGAAGAATCGCTCTCCACCGTCGACGACCCCGGCCATCAGCGCCTCGTGGCATCGACGACCCGCGTCGAGACGGGGGCCAACGCGCACGTGGCCTACCTGACCTTGCACGCGCCGGACCGTCAGGCGGTCTCGGTGTACCAACGGACGGCCGAGCTCGGAGCGTCGGCCCGGATGGCATGGGTCTGGGCCGGGTTCGGAGGGTTCCGGACCAAGGCGCGGAACCACTCGACGCTCCAAGGGAATGGCTCCGCCCTCGACGACCTCCAGGCGTTTTACGGCTCGGGCAAGACGTCGTACGACAGCGGCGTCACCATGACGCATGTCGGAACGGACACCCACGGCCAGTCGATCACGCGGGGGGTGTTCACCGATGAGGCTCGGGGGATGAGCCGCGGTCTGGTCCGGATCGAGAAGGAAGCTCGCAAGACCCTCAGCTTCCTCTCGGAGCACGCGATGCTCCTCTCCCGTGGAGCCCGCTCCGACACCGTCCCGATCCTCGAGATCCTCTGCCGGGACGTCAAGGCGACCCACTCCTCGTCGGTCGCCCCCGTCGACCCGGAGCGGGTGTTCTACCTGGAATCGCGGGGACTTCCCCGTTCGGACGCGATTCGGATGATCGGCGAGGGATTCCTGTCGCACGTCCTCGAGCGCGCGCCGGTGCTGGGCCTCCGGGAGATCCTGTATCCGTACTTGGCCGCCCGCTGGGAGGGCCGGCCGGTGGTCTGGGGCTCCGACGGCGTCTCCACCCTCCCCCCGCTCGAGTTCGCCGCGACCGCCGAATCGACCGACTGGCGGTTCGACTCGAAGCTCCGGTAGGAGGTGCGTCGGCCACGCCGCTCGTCCTCGATTCCACCCACTATTCCGCAGGCCAGCTCCGGGACCTGCTGAAGGAACAGCGGGAGGGCCTCGAATTCTACCTCGAGCTGTTCCGGGACCCACCGGCGGTCGTCCGCGATCCCGCGAGCCTCCGCACGGCGACCGACCTTCTCCACGACACGATCGCCGCGATCGACCGGATCGACTCCCCCGCGGCGGATTCGGCCTCACTTGCGGCGGCGGCGAACCTCGGCTACTCCGTGATGCTCGCGACGATCGACCTTTGGAAGAGCCATGCCGAAGTGTCGAAAGTTCCGCGGCGCTCGGCGCCCCCGACGACCTAAGGGCTGCGACCGCGGCGAACGGCGCGTCGCTTCTCGACCGACCCGCGCGCCATTCGCCTCGCTTCCGACGCCACGATCTCCTCCCCGAACGACCTTGTAGGCGACGGACCTATCCTGGCGACATGCCCGACCCCTCCAGCCCTGCCGATACCGAGGAGATCTGCCGAACCGTCCTGACCAAATCCCTCCACCTTCGACGCGGGGAGAACCTCATCATCGAGGCCTGGACCCACATGCTGCCGTGGGCGAACGCGATGGTCCTCGAGGCCCGTAAGCTCGGGATCCGGACCACCCTCCTGTACGAGGACGAGGCGACCTACTGGCGATCGGTGGAGGAAAGCCAGGCCGCCGACGTCGGGCGGATGCCCGACTCCGAGCTCGGGGCGATCGCGAAGGCGGACGGCTACGTGTTCTTCTGGG
>JAKIVT010000165.1 GCA_022750415.1 Thermoplasmata archaeon | reverse complement strand
GCGATGACCGCCGTGACGGTGGTCGAGCCGGCCAGGATCTCGTCCACGCTGGAGGGCGGCGCCGCCACGTAGAACGCATGGTCCCACGGGGCGTAGGCGAGCCACGCGACCCCGGTGGCGTACGCGTAGCCGACACCGCGATGCGCCACGAGGCTCGCGACCTCCGTGCGGTGTTGCAACAGCCGCTGGACGGCCGGCGTCGCCGCGGCGGACAGCGTGGGGTCCAGGCCGCCGAGAGGGGCCGGGAATCGATCGCCAAGGACCGCGTTGGAGCCCGACCTCCCGACCGCCGGGGCCGACAGTGGGGTTCCCCGGGGAACGGGCGGGACGCCACCGGCATGCCCTGTGCCGCCGATGGGGACCACCGCGACGAGGAGCGCGACGACGAGGACGGCGAACGCTACGTTGCGGAGCGCGGCACGGTTGGGATGAGCGGGACAGGGGCGTCGCGACATTCGGTGGTTTGGGGCGTTCCGGGCTATAAGAACCGTCGGCGAACAAACTCCAAGAATACTTCCTGAAACGTCTACGGACGACCTCGGGGAAGCGGCAACGCACCGAACCGGCCCGAGGACGAGCGACGGGCCGGGAGGCTCCATATGCCGGCGGTCGTTCGCGGGGGTCGATGCCCGCGACCCCGGACCTCACGAACCGGATCGCCGGCCGCGCGCGGGCGTCGAGTGGACCGGGACGCCTCCCCGTTTGGAATCCGGCGACGGGAGAGTCGATCGGAACGGTCCCATTGTCCAACTTCGAGGACATCGAGGCCGCCGTGACGGCGGCCCGGGCCGCGTTCCCGGGGTGGTCTGGCACCCCAGTGGGAGAACGGGCCCGGAGCGTCGGGCGCTTTCGGGCTCTGCTGGAACGGGACCAGGAGACGATTGCCTGCTCGATCGTCCGCGAACACGGGAAGACGATGGTCGACGCGATGGGGTCGGTCCGCCGCGGGATCGAGTCGGTCGAGTTCGCGGAGGGCGCCGCCGGGCTCCTTCCCGGCTCGACCCTGGCGAACACCTCGCGCGGCGTGGACGCGGAGATGTTCTCCGAACCGCTCGGGGTCGTCGCAGGGATCACGCCGTTCAATTTTCCGGTCATGGTCGCGCTCTGGATGTTCCCGACGGCGATCGCCCTCGGGAACACGTTCGTCTGGAAACCCTCCGAACGAGTACCCTTCTCCGCGGACCTCCTCGGACGGCTGGCGGACGAAGCGGGGATCCCCGGCGGGGTGCTCAACCTCGTCCACGGCGACAAGGACGCCGCGAACGCCCTCCTCGTCGCCCCCGGTGTGGACGCGGTGGCGTTTGTGGGGTCGGCGCCGGTCGCGCGGCACGTGTACACGACGGCGGCCGCGGCGGGGAAGCGGGTCCTCGCGCTCGCCGGGGCGAAGAACCATCTCGTAGTCCTCCCGGACGCGGACTTGGGGAGCGCCGTCGATTCGATCCTCTCCAGCGCCTTTGGCTCCGCCGGGGAGCGCTGCCTTGCCGGTAGCGTCGTCCTGGCGGTGGATCCGGTCGGAGACGAACTCGTCCGCCGGCTCGCCGAGCGTGTCCGCGCCCTCCGGGTCGGGGCCGGGGACGACCCCACGACGGACGTCGGACCCGTCATTCGACCCGAGCACCGGGACCGTGTCGAATCGTACATTCGACTCGGCGAACAGGAGGGGGCGACCGTCGTCGCGCGTGGCGCGACTCCTCCCGGAAGTCCCGGCTACTTCGTTTCCCCCACCCTCTTCGACCACGTCCGGCCCACCATGCGGGTCGCCCGGGAGGAAATCTTCGGCCCGGTCCTCTCCGTGATCCGGGTTCCCACGTTCGACGAGGCCATCGCGGTGGCCAACTCCTCCGAGTTTGGGAACGCCGCGGCGATCTACACCCGGGACGGGGGGAGGGCCCGCGCGTTCCGGGAGCGAATCCAGGCGGGCATGGTGGGGGTCAACCTCGGCGTCCCAGCCCCCTCCGCGGCGTTGCCGTTCGTCGGATGGAAGGGGTCGGCGTACGGCGCCCTTGCCGCGACCGGACCGGAGGCAGTCCGGTTCTTCACCCGGACGAAGGTCGTGATGTCGCGCTGGCCGTCGGACCCGGCGGCTTCCTAGGGCCCGTCCGGAGGCGGGGGCGAGTCGACCGGCGCGGGGATCGGAGCCCGCTCGAGCAGCGCCGGCAGTTCCGAAAGCGACCGGATGCGCGTGCCCCCGAGCCCCTCGAACGCATCGGTCCGGTCGAGAAGCACGGGCTCGAGACCCGCCCGGGCGGCGGCCCGCACGTCACTCCAATAGAGGTCGCCAACGTAGACGACCCGGGCCGTCTTCGATCCGAGGAGCTTCCGAGCGGCGCGAAACGCCGCCGCGGTCGGCAACCGCGGGGCCTCCGGAATCCCGGGGTCCGCGAAGAGCGGTACGTCCGTGGGGAGGCCCGTCCGGGTGAGGAACGCCCGGGCGACCGGCTCGGGGAATGGTGTCAGGACCCCGAAGGGGACGCCGTGCTCCTTCAGCCAGCGACCGGTCGCCGGAACATCCTCGAACGTCTCGGAATGGGGGGACGGTCGGAGGAACCGGTCGACGACGCTCTCGACCTCGTAATCGCCGAGGGGCCGCCCCGCGACGGCGAGCAGGGTGTCGTGGAGGTGCAACCGGAGGTCCGCCGCGCCGACCGGGGGCTCCGCCCCGACGAGCCCCTGCCAGCGGCGACGGTCCCAGGCGCGGACCGACTTGCGGATCGCCGCCCGGGCGTGGCGCTCCGGGAGGAGCGGGCCTTGGGGCTTCCAGGCCCACTGCCAGTGGGCCAAGGTTTGGAACGGGGCGAGGGTGTCGTCGAGGTCGAAGAGGACCGCGCGCTCGGCCCCTTCGGGGGGTTCGGGCATACGAAAGGTCCTAGCCCCGGCCCGTCTTCTGGAGTTCGAGGAGGTCCTGGGTCGACACCTTTTCGCCCTTCTTCAGGCGGGCCAGGAAATCGTCCTCCCGCGGGGGCTCGGCGTCGGTCCACGTCGACGGCGCTCGGCCGCCGCGCGCGGCGTAGAGCATCTTCTCGATGTCGCGCACTTCCTCGATCGAGGCGATGTGCGCCCGGTGCGCGTCGTCGGCGGCGGTCTTGACCTCAATGAGCTTCGCCTGGACGTCGTCGGCCTGCCGCCGCAGGTCG